>NZ_CP013141.1:1488104-1686540 GCF_001442535.1 Lysobacter antibioticus
TGGCGGCCCCGGCGGCCCGAAGTCGCACGGCGGCCCGCGCAAGCCGTTCAAGCCGCGCCCGCCTCGCTGAGTCGAGCTTGATGTCCCCTTCTCCCGCTGACGGGAGAAGGTGGCCGAAGGCCGGATGAGGGCACGCGGGCCAACAGGCCGCATCGACGCGGCCCCATGCCCTCACCCCAACCTGCACCCCGGCCCGAACGCACAGCGTTCGGGCGTTCGCAAACGCGCGAGCCAGTGGCTCGTAAGCGGCGTTCGCTCACCCCGCCAGCGGGAGAAGGTGGCCGAAGGCCGGATGAGGGCGCGCGGCCCTGCTGGCCGCACCGCACCAGAAGTCATAAGCCGGCCATCGCGCATCGGCGCCGATCTTTGGCATAGTCGCAGCGTAGTCGCTACGCCCCCGCACATGCCCCGCATCCTGGTCTTCCAACACGTCGCCGCCGAACCGCTGGGCACGCTCGATCCCCTGATCCGGCGCCGCGGTCATCGCATCCGTTTCACCAACTTCGACCGCGACCCGCAGGCGCAGCCGAACGTCGACCGCTACCGCGGCCTGATCGTGCTCGGCGGACCGATGAACGTCGAAGACCAGGCGCAACGCCCGCATCTGCGCACCGAACTGCTCGCGATCGAACGCATGCTCGAACAAGGCAAGCCGGTGCTCGGCATCTGCCTCGGCGCGCAACTGCTCGCCCACGTCCTCGGCGCTCCGGTGCGCAAGCATCATCGCCCCGAGATCGGCTGGTACCCGCTGCAGACCACCGAGGCAGGCCACGGCGACCCCGTGCTGGCGCCGCTGGCCGGCACCGCACCCGTATTCCAGTGGCATCGCTACAGCTTCGAAGTGCCGCAGGGCGCGCACCACCTCGCCCGCACCGACACCTGCGAGCAACAGGCCTTCCGCTGGGGCGACAACGCCTACGGCTTCCAGTTCCATCTCGAAATGGACGTGCCGCTGATCGAGCGCTGGCTGGCCAACCCGGTCTATCGCGAAGAACTGGCCGAACTCGGCCACGACACCAGCGAAGCGGCGATCCGCGCGCATACCCTCGAACACATCCACGCCATGCAGACCCGCGCCGACGCGGTGTTCAACAACTTCCTCGACCTGATCGGCCAGCCGCAGAGGCGCTACACCCTGCCCTCGCGCGAGTGGATCTGAGCCTCGATCGCGTCGAAGCCAGCAACGCTTTCGGGGTAGGAGCGGCGCGAGCCGCGACCGCGTCCATTCCGATCGCGACGTCGATTACGACCCAGATACCGTCTTGTGCGGATAGTTAGAGCATCTGACTGTTAATCAGGGGGTCGTTGGTTCGAGTCCAACTTCGGGCGCCATACGTATCATGCACTTAGGCCGCGAGCGATCGCGGCCTTTGTTGTTTCTGGCCTGGGCCAAACACGAAACCGACACGTTTAGCGCTAACCTAGCATTAGCGTAGCTGCGGGAGGCGGGCGCGCATGTACCTGTTCTATACGGACGAGACCAATCTCGACCCGACCCAGTCTGACTTCTTTGTCTACGGTGGCGTGACTGTGCCAGCCGAACGGGCAAAGCAGTTGAGCGAGGCGATAGACGCCCTGCGGACGCGGTTCGGGCTCCCGCCCGATGCGATGCTCAAGTTCAACCCAACGCCCGCGGGACTAGATCACGAGAGGTTCAAGGCCCTCAAGCAGGCGGTGACCCAAGCGGCCATCGAGCATGGGTGCCAATTCATCGTCACGCTCACTCTGCACCGAATCGCGGGCGGCTCAGACGAGGCAAGGCGCTTCGCGATCAATACCATCGCCTACAACTTTAATGGCTTCCTAAACGCTAGACGCACACATGGGCTGGTGCTGATCGACCGGTTCACGGACGCGCAGCTCGACGACCAACTCCGCGATCGGTTCGCTGTCGGGGTTCGCGGACTACCCTTCTCTCCCGTCATGAGGCTGCAGAACATCGTGGGATTCCACTATGCAGCGATCGGCCAGGGGCACTTCGGGTCCATCATTGACATTGTGCTGGGCTCGTTCCGCTTCGCAGTCAACGCGTTCACACGAAACGACGCAGGTCGGAGGCAGTCGGCGGACGCTATCCTGAGACTGCTCGCACCACTATTCATCAGGAACGACGATGGCAGGGTGTCGGGCGTCGGCTTGCAATTTAGTCCAGTGGTTGTTCGCGCCGCGAACTACAGGGCCCAATATCAAGGGCTAAGGAATTACCTTGCCGAGTGCGGCATCGAAGCTAGTCAAGAGATCCGAAGTCAATAGATGGAACGGGCCTCACGCTAGCGGAACTGGAGCACGCAGCCCTCGGGGTGCAGCCGCTGCCGCCGCACGTCCTCGCTGAAGAACTGGCAGCCGCAGGCCATGCAGCGCCGCCAGCCGACGTGGCGCACCAGGCGCGGCGGGTCGAAGTTGCGGTCGTAGATCGGCTCCCTCCTGCGCCGTCCTTCGGCCACCGCCTGGGCTCGACGATGTCCAGGCCGTACTGGCGCTGCCCCATCGGCAGCATCGCGACGCCGCTCACCGGCGCACCTCGGCGCCCGCACCGGCCGTCCTCGACCGGCGCGGGTCCTCGGACGGCGAAACCCCCTCAGAGTCGCGACTTTGCGCGCGCGTAACCCCCTGAGCGCGTATCAGAGAGCCAGCGTTTCTATGTCCATGAAAAGAAAGGGCCCGCGCTAGGCGGGCCCCTCGTCAAACACGCGGCAGCAACGTTCAGCTCTCATCCTCTGGCAGGTCGTCGAAGTTGCCCAGCTCGATGGCGAGCTGAATCTGCTTCACCAGACCCTCCATGCTCTTTCGGGAGTAGGGCCCGTTCGCGACGAGGCGGATCGTGGTCGTCTTGGAGACGCGGTAGTTGGCGATCTCCTCACCTATATATGTGGCGAACGCACCTGGACGTGCCGCAGGCGGCATCGACGGCATGAAGGGGCTCACGTAGGGAGCCTCTTGCGACTGTTCCCCACTGCTGTTGCTGCTATCCGATTCGTCGTTGCTATCCGTGGTTTCGTCCGTATCTGCTGTCTCCACTACGTCAGAACTGTTCAGCTTTGCGTAGTCGAGATTCGCCAAGTAGACCTTGATTACCTCCTTAACTGCGCTGTCGCTGTACTCCTTATCAACGCGTAGGAAGTGCCGCAACGTGTCGTGTGACGGTAGATCGGAGCCGTACTTGTTCCAGAGTTCGGCCAATATCTTCGGCGTCATTGCGGCCTGCTTTATCGCCGCATCCCGATCGGGAGATACGATCCGCTCATCCATGATGATCTTAAGTCCGAAAGGTGTCAGGAAAACCTTGCGCTCGCTACCGCTTCCCTTATCCCCCATCAAGCCGTAGGCCTTCAGGGCAGCGACCGTCACCAGCCCACCGCTGCTCTTCGACGAATAGCCCCAATGGCTCATCGCAGTAAAGACCAGCGTCTCGTGCTTACCCTCTTTCTTATAGAAGGCTTTAGCCCGTTCAATTGCTTCTTGCAGGGTAATTGCGGGGTAGGACGGGCTTCGTTGCTTCTTGATGGCCATAAGTGGTCCTCCGTGTATGCCATCCAAGATACGCCTATAAGATACGGCCTGCAACTCAAATAAGATAAAAATGGAGACATGGGCGAGACAGGGCTTGACACCGCCCCCCTCCACCCCCATACTACGCTGGCACTAGACGGAGGTCCCCGATGAGGAGAGCTGACGTCGTCCGTAGCCAGGGCCGGGAGGTAGACACCCGGGCAATCCATGCGGACGACGAAAAAGAAACGGCCCGAAGCTTGTCAAAGGCTTCAGGCCGTCTGGATTGCAAAGTTGTCTTAACCACAGCCCATGTGGCGAAACCGGTATACGCAGCAGCCTGTCAAGCTGCCTCTCTTCGCGGGGATTGCGGGTTCAAGTCCCGCCGTGGGCACCAAAGATATTAGCAAATCAACGACATCGGCGCCACCTGACCCGTTCAGGTGGCGCCTTTTTCGTTTAGTCTCGGGCCTGCGTGATGGCCTCGGCTCGGGCGTCTTGCCCTGGCACTCCACCTGTCTCCGGGGTCGTTCTGGGCTCGCCGGGGAGACCTGGCGGCCGTTCCCCGATACGTCCTGCCGGGCATTGCCCTCGACCCGTCCCGCCCCCGCCGATCGCATGGAGGGCCGAACAGTACCGCCGCCGACTCCTCCTGTAGTGCGCCCTCGACGATCCACCGAGGCGGCGGCATGTTGAGCAGGTCCTCGATGGACAGCACCCGCCAGTCGCGCTTGCGTCGCTTCTTGCGCGGTGCGAACGGTTCCTCCTCGACTGCCTCGAAGTCGTCCTCGGGCTCGTGCCTGTCGTGCACGGTGAGGCCGCGGTCGTGAAGCTGCCTGTAGAGGTACTGCACCGTGACGCCGCCGTCGTCCACGTTGAAGCCGCTCCACTTTTCCGCAATGACCTCGCCCGCGTCTGCGTGGCCGGGGGCGCCGGTGGACCACTCGGTGAATTCGTCCAAGCCCTCGCCGTTCGTGGCGTGATGGCTCGCCATCATGATGTTCAGCCACTCCGAGTACTCGTCGAACTCGGCGGGATCCAGCTGCGCGAGGTTCTCGGCGAGCATGCGCGGCGTCAGCTCGCCCGCACGTTCTGCGTCGCCGCCCTTCGTCTGCCTACGTGCGAGCAGGGAGAGCAGCGCGGGCGGCGCGTCTGGGGCCTCGCCGGGCGAGTAGGCGTAGAAGTTTGACTCGTAACGTCGGCCATTGGGGTGCACGGAGCCTGGCGCGACCACCTGCCCGGACGACTTGAAGTCGATGCCGGGATACTCGCGGAAGTTGGTGACGAGCGCTGCACCCTCCGGCCTGCGAAGGTAGTAGCACGCGTGCCTCCTTGGCGGTCATCGCCGGGTGGTCGCCGATCTTGGTCCGCACCTGCTTGCCGTTGACCTGCGACTGCATGTAGAAGCCACGCTTGGTAGAGGTGACTATCAGGTAGAAGCCCCGCAGCTCGGGGTCGGCGTACAGGGACGGCGGGCCGCTCTCCTGCCTCGGCGCGTTCTCGGCGAGCGCCTGGGTGATCTTGATTCGTATGGGTATCGCTCCGTGTTGTTGGACACGAGGCAGACACGTTTTTGCACGCTCAAGGCAGTTCGAGAGAACGCGCTAAACCATCTGACTCGAAGCCAATATGTCGAGCCATGCCAAGCTTGTAAGCGCGTTTTTCCCTCGAAACAGTAAGTGATAGCTCGGGCCGCCGAGGCTGACTGTTAATCAGCGGCTCTAAAGCCCCAACCCACTCTCAAAACACCGCTCGCTCCCCTCCAGCGGATCGACGAACCGCAGCGAACGCGCCAGCAGTTTCAGCGGCCGTGCGTAGTCGTCGGCCAGCGCTTGTGGCGACAAGGGGTAGAACGGGTCGTTGAGGATCGGCGCGCCGAGCGCGGCCAGGTGCACGCGCAGTTGGTGCTTGCGGCCGGTCACCGGTTCCAGGGCGTAGCGCCAGAACGGGCCGTCGCGGTCGATGACGTCGATGCGGGTCTCGCTGTTGGGTTCGCCTTCGGCTTCGCACATGCGGAAGAAGGGTTCGCCGGCGACGATGCGCGAACGCCTCACCAGCGGGAATTCGAGATCCGGCAGGGCCGGTGCCAAGGCTTCGTAGCGCTTGTGGATGCGGCGCTCGCGAAACAGGGCTTGGTAGGCCGCGCGCGAAGCCGGGTCGCGCGAGAACAGCATCACCCCGGCGGTGCCGCGGTCGAGCCGGTGCAAGGGCACCAGCTCGGGTTCGTCGTAGCGCCGGATCAGCCGCGCCAGCAGGGTTTCGGCGACGAAGCCGCCGGACGGGGTCACCGGCAGGAAATGCGGCTTGTCGACCACCAGCAGGTGCGCGTCGCGATGCAGCACGCGCTCTTCGAACGGGATGCGCGGTTCCTCGGCGACTTCGCGGAAGTACAGGATCTCCATGCCGACCCGATAGGCGGCGTCGGCGGCCAGCGGCTGAGCCTGCGCATCGAGCACGCGGCCGCGCGCGAAGCGGTCGAGCCAGCCCTCGCGCGCGATCGCCGGGAAGCGTGCGCACAGGCCGTCGAGCAGGTTCGTCCACGGGCCCGGCGGCAGTTGCAATCGGCTCGGGGCCACGCCGTCGAGGGACGCATTCGGTTCGTTCGTGGACATGCCGGCATCATCGCCGACTTCGCCGCCCTCGCCCACGCCGAAACACGTCGGCCAGGCGCCCGATCCCGGCAAGATCCAGCCGAGACGCAGCCAGCCCGACGGCGGCCCGATCAGCCTGAACCAGCCCAGCCATCCCGGAACGGACGCGGAAGCCGCCAGCGCCTAGAATGCGCGCTGTTTTCCTGCGAGCCCGACCCATGGCGCCCAATGCCACCATCGTCAAGATCGAGTTGCAAATCAGCGACATGGACCGGCATTACTACGCCGCCCACGCCCTGACCCTGGCGCAACACCCCTCCGAAACCCAGCAACGGCTGATGGTGCGGATGCTGGCGTTCGCGCTGAACGCACAGGATCGGCTGGAATTCGGCCCCGGCCTGAGCAGCGAGGACGAGCCCGACGTGGTCCTGCGCGACTACACCGGCGACATCGATTTGTGGATCGACGTCGGCCAGCCCGACGAGTCGCGCATCCGCAAGGCCTGCGGCCGCGCGCGCCAGGTGGTGGTGGTGAACTACGGCGGCCGCGCCGCCGACATCTGGTGGGACAAGAACGTCGCCATCCTGCGCCGGCTCAAGAACCTGACCGTGCTCGACCTCGACCCCGCAGCAGTGGAAGCGATGGCCGGCCTGGTCGAGCGCAGCTTCCGCCTCGATTGCCAGATCCAGGACGGCGAAGTGTCGCTGAGCACCGACAAGGGCGCGCTGGTGCTGACCCCGGGCGTGCGCCAGAGCGCGGACGCGCGAGCCGCCTGAGCATGACCGAAGCGGTCGATGTGGTGATCGTCGGCGGCGGCGCCGCCGGCTTGATGTGCGCCCTGACCGCGGGCCGTCGCGGCCTGCGCGCGGTGGTGATCGAACACGCCAACAAGGTCGGCAAGAAGATCCTGATGTCGGGCGGCGGGCGCTGCAATTTCACCAATACCGGCACCACGCCGGCCAATTACCTCTCGGCCAATCCGCATTTCTGCAAGTCGGCGCTGGCGCGTTACACGCCGTGGGATTTCATCGCGATGGTCGAGCGCCATCGCATCGCCTATCACGAGAAGGAACTCGGCCAGCTGTTCTGCGACGTGTCGTCGAAGCTGATCGTGCAGATGCTGGTCGACGAATGCCTGGCCGCCGGGGTCAGGATCGAGATCGGCTGCGCGGTCGAACGCATCGTCCATAACGAAGGCGACACGGGTTTCCGCGTGCACACCGCGCGCGGCGGGTTCGCGGCGCGGTCGCTGGTGGTCGCCAGCGGCGGCCTGTCGATTCCGAGCATGGGCGCGACCGGTTTCGGCTACGAGTTGGCGAAGCGCTATGGCCACAACGTGCTGCCCACCCGCGCCGGGCTGGTGCCCTTGACCCTCAGCGGCAAGCATCAGGAGCGCCTGCAGGACCTCAGCGGCGTCGCCCTACCGGTGACCGCGAGCTGCAACGGCCAGAGCTTCAGCAACCAGATGCTGATCACCCATCGCGGCATCAGCGGCCCGTCGATATTGCAGATCTCGTCGTATTGGCAGCCAGGCGACGATCTGCGCCTGGACTTGTTGCCGGGGCTCGATGCGCTCGATTGGTTGCAGACGCAGCAGCGCGAGCGTTCCGCCGCCGAGTTGAAGACCGTGCTCGGCGAGGTAGTGCCGCGGCGTTTCGCCCAGCGCTTGTGCGAGGTCTGGCTCGGCAACAAGCCGATGAAGCAATACAACCTGCCGGAGCTGAAGCAGCTCGCCGCGACCTTGAGCGAGTGGCCGCTGATCGCCAGCGGCACCGAGGGTTATCGCACCGCCGAGGTGACCTTGGGCGGCGTCGACACCGACGAGCTGTCGTCGAGCACGATGCAGTCCAAGCGCGTGCCTGGCCTGTATTTCATCGGCGAGGCGATCGACGTCACCGGCTGGCTCGGCGGCTACAACTTCCAATGGGCCTGGGCGTCGGGGCATGCGGCGGGCCAGGCGGTTTGAGGCGTGGTTGCGTCGTTGGTCTGTTGGCGCGGTCGCGGCTTGCGCCGCTCCTACAGGGGCTGCGACGCCGCGATCTTGAATCCACAGTTGCGTCGTCGATCCATTGGCGCGGTCGCGGCTTGCGCCGCTCCTACAAGGGGCTGCGACGCCGCGATCTTAAATCCACAGTTGCGTCGTGGATTCGTTGGCGCGGTCGCGGCTTACGCGGCTCCTACAAGGGGCTGCGGCGCCGCGATCTTGAGTCCACAGTTGCGTCGTGGGTGCGTTGGCGCGGTCGCGGCTTGCGCCGCTCCTACAGGGGGCTGCGACGCCGCGATCTTGAATCCACAGTTGCGTCGTCGATCCGTTGGCGCGGTCGCGGCTTGCGCCGCTCCTACAGGGACTGCGACGCCGCGATCTTGAGTCCACAGTTGCGTCGTGGGTGCGTTGGCGCGGTCGCGGCTTGCGCCGCTCCTACAAGGGGCTGCGACACCGCGATCTTGAATCCACAGTTGCGTCGTGGATTCGTTGCCGCGGTCGCGGCTTGCGCCGCTCCTACCCTGGGGACGGTGCGGCTGTCAGGGAGCCGCCTCAATCCTGTTCGACGGCTTCGCCGAACAGGTCGTGTTCGTCGCTGCCCATGATCTCGACGTCGACGAACTGGCCGACGCGCAGTTGCGCTTCGAGGCCGTTCTGGATCTGCACCAGGCCGTCGATCTCGGGGGCATCGGCCATCGAACGGGCGATGGCGAGGTCGCCGTCGATGGCGTCGACCAGGCAACGCTGGATGCTGCCGACCTTGGCTTCGAGCTTGGCCGCGGAAATCTCGGCCTGGCGCTCCATGAAACGCGCCAGACGCTCCTGCTTGACGTCTTCGTCGACCGGGTCGGGCAGATCGTTGGCCTTGGCGCCGTCGACCGGCGAATAGGCGAAGGCGCCGACGCGGTCGAGCTGGGCCTCGTCGAGGAAGTCGAGCAGTTCCTCGAACTCCTGCTCAGTCTCGCCCGGGAAACCGACGATGAAGGTGCTGCGGATGGCGATGTCCGGGGCGATCGAGCGCCAGCGCTGGATGCGCTCGAGGGTCTTGTCGACCGCGCCGGGGCGCTTCATCAGCTTGAGCACGCGCGGGCTGGCGTGCTGGAACGGGATATCGAGGTACGGCAGCAATTTTCCGTCGGCCATCAAGGGGATGATGTCGTCGACGTGCGGGTACGGATAGACGTAGTGCAAACGCGTCCAGATGCCGAGTTCGCTGAGGCCTTCGCACAGCGCCTTCATGCGGGTCTGGTAGGACTTGCCGCGCCATTCGCGCTCGGCGTACTTGACGTCGACGCCGTAGGCCGAGGTGTCCTGCGAGATCACCAGCAGCTCCTTGACCCCGCCCATCGCCAACTTTTCGGCTTCGCGCAACACCTCGTCGACCGGACGCGAGACCAGATCGCCGCGCATCGACGGAATGATGCAGAAGCTGCAGCGGTGATTGCAGCCTTCGGAAATCTTCAGATAAGCGTAGTGCTTGGGCGTGAGCTTGACGCCGATGCCGTCGTCGCGGCGCGGCACCAGGTCGATGAACGGGTCGTGCTTCGGCGGCAGCGCCGCGTGCACCGCGCTCATCACGCTGCCGTAGTCCTGCGGGCCGCTGATCGACAGCACCCCGGGGTGCGCTTCGCGGATCAGCTCCGAGCGCTTGCCGAGGCAGCCGGTGACGATGACCTTGCCGTTCTCGGCGATGGCCTCGCCGATCGCGTCCAGCGATTCGGTCACCGCCGAGTCGATGAAGCCGCAGGTGTTGACCACCACCACGTCGGCGGCGTCGTAGGTCTGGACGATGTCGTAACCCTCGACCCGCAACTGGGTGAGGATGCGTTCCGAATCGACCAGCGCCTTGGGGCAACCGAGACTGACGAAACCGACTTTGGGATTGGCTGGCGAGACGCTGGCGGAAGACATGAACGAGGAGACCTGAACAAGAGAGCCGGACGCCGCGAGGGGCGGCCGGGCCCGGGCGGGAACCGCCGGGGCGCGAATTATAGCCTCCGGGGCTAAACTGGCCGCGGTTTGAATGAATTCGTTCGGGAGCAGGCCATGGGCCACTGGATCGACCTCGACACCCCGGCCGGCACGGTCTCCGCCTGGCGCGCCGACCCCAGCGCGGTCCCGCGCGGCGGTTTGGTGGTGATTCAAGAGATTTTCGGGGTCAACGCGCACATCCGCGACGTCGCCGAACGCTTCGCCCAGGCCGGCTACGCGGTGCTGGCCCCGGCCCTGTTCGACCCGGTCGAACGCGGGGTCGAGCTGGGCTACGACCAGTCGGCGGCCGCGCGCGGGGTCGAATTGCGCAACGCCGTGGGGTTCGACCGCGCCACCGAGATCGTCGGCGCCGCCGCCCACCTGCTGCAGGGCGAAGGCCTGCGCACCGGCGCGGTCGGCTTCTGCTGGGGCGGCTCGGTCGCCTTTCTCGCCAACACCCGCCTCGACCTGCCGGCGGTGAGCTACTACGGCGCGCGCACCGTGCCCTTCCTGACCGAACCGCCGCGCGCACCGGTGCGTGCGCCGATCCTGTTCCACTTCGGCCGCCACGACGGCAGCATCCCGCCGGAAGCGATCGAACAGCACCGGCAGGCGCTGCCGATCGCGCCCATCTATATCTACGAAGCCGGCCACGGCTTCAACTGCAACCTGCGCGCCGACTACGACGCCGACAGCGCCGCATTGGCCTGGACTCGCACGCTCGATTTTCTAGCGGACAGCCTCAAATGAACCCCTGGCACCTGCACCCGCAACTCGCCGACGACACCCACCCGGTCGCCCAGTTCGAACTCAGCGAACTGCGCCTGATGGACGACGCCAACCACCCCTGGCTGATCCTGGTGCCGCGCGTCGACGGAGCGGTCGAACTGATCGATCTCGACGAGCCGCAGCAGCTCGCCCTGACCCGCGAGATCGCCTGCGCCAGCCGCGCCCTGCAGGCCGCGTTCAAGCCCTACAAGCTCAACGTCGCCGCGCTCGGCAACCTGGTGCCGCAGTTGCACGTGCACGTGATCGCACGCTACCGCGAAGACATCGCCTGGCCGCGGCCGGTCTGGGGCATGGCCAGCGCGCAGCCGTATTCCCCCGAGATCCTGGTGCAACGCATCCGCCGCCTGCAGGACGCGTTGCCGGCGTGAGCGCGGCTACGGCGTCGGCGCCATCGGCCATCGTGTTCGAGGCGCTTGCCGACGATGCATGGTTACTGCGGCTGGGCGATGCGATCGACGACGCGGTCAACGCGCGTGTGCATCGCCTGGCCGCGCGGCTGCGCGCGCAGGCGCCGCCGTGGCTGCGCGACCTGGTGCCGGCCTACGCCAGCCTGGCGGTGTTTTTCGACGAAAGCGCGATCGATGCGCTAGCGGTGAAGAGCTGGCTCACGGCGCAGTGCGCGCAACCCGACGACGACGCCAACGATACGCAGGTAACGAGGCGCATCGTCGAGATCCCGGTCGCCTACGGCGGCGGCTACGGCCCCGATCTCGACAGCGCCGCCGCCGAACTCGGCCTGTCCGCGCACGACTTGATCGCGCGCCACAGCGGCGGCGACTACACGGTGGCGATGATCGGCTTCGCCCCGGGTTTTCCGTATCTGTCCGGGCTCGACCCCGCCCTCGCGCTGCCACGCCTGGCGACGCCACGCACCGACGTCGCCGCCGGCAGCGTCGCCATCGGCGGCGCCCAGACCGGCATTTATCCGCGCCCCGGCCCCGGCGGCTGGCGTTTGCTCGGCCGCACGCCGCTGGCCTTGTTCGATGTCTCGCGCGCCCAGCCGAGCCTGCTGCAACCCGGCGACCGGGTGCGCTTCGTCGCCATCGACGCGGCCGAATTCGCCGAACGGACGCGCCTGCCAGCGCAGACGCCGGCATGAACATGCGAAATGAAAACAGGCGAAACGAATTCATCGAGGTGATCGCGCCCGGCCCGCTGACCAGCGTGCAGGACCAGGGCCGGCACGGTTGGCGCCATCTCGGCATCGCCCGCAGCGGCGCGCTCGATCCGGAACTGGCCGCGCTGGCCAATCATCTGGTCGGCAATCGCGACGACGACGCGGTGCTCGAATTGAGCCTGCACGGGCCCAGCCTGCGTCTGCCGCGGCCGTCACGCATCGCCCTGCTCGGCGCGCCGGTCGATGCCCGCTTCGAGGGCACGGTGTTGCCGATGGCGCGGCCGATCGATCTGCCGGCCGGCACGCTCAAGCTCGGCGGCGTGCGCAACGGCGTGCGCGCCTGGCTGGCGATCGCCGGCGGTTTCGATATCGAACCGGTGCTCGGCAGCCGCAGCACCGATCTGCGCGGCGGCTTCGGCGGCCATCAGGGCCGCGCCTTGCAGGCCGGCGACCGTTTGCTGTTGGGTTCGACGCCAAGCTTGCGCATCGACTCGCCGCAGATCGCGCGCTGGTGGGTCGACCCCGATTTCGACGAAGACCCGGAGCTGCCGATCCGCTACCTGCCCGGCGCGAACCCGGCGCAGTCGGACAGCGCCGCCGCGCTCGCCCGCCAGCCCTGGACCGTCGCCACCGCCAGCAATCGCCAAGGCCTGCGCCTGGACGGTGCGCCCTTGCCCGCAGTCAGCGGCAGCGGCCTGTCCGAACCGGTCGCGCCCGGCACCATCCAATTGCCGGCCGACGGGCGCCCTATCGTCCTGCTCGCCGACGCCCAGACCGTCGGCGGTTATGCGCGCCTGGGCCATGTGATCGCCGCCGACCTGCCGCGTTTGGCGCAGGCGCCGCCGCATGCGCGGCTGTACTTCCAGGCCTGCGATGCGCCGGCGGCGATTGCTGCGCTGCGGCATCGGCGCGAACGCATGGTGCGCCTGCGTTTGGCGCTGGCATCGCGCTTGGCGTACACGCGCTAGCGGCATCGCGGGCCTTCGCTACTGTGCCGAATTCGGCACTCAGCTAGGGCAAAAGGCACTATCGCTTCCGACCCGGTTGCCGCGACGATCGACGGCGCACTCACGCCGCCGCTCGGGCGGTCCGCACCCGTTCGACCGTCACACGAACCGCTTCGCCGTCATCGCCTTCTGGAGATCCCGCATGCGTTCCCTGCGTCTGTTGTCGCTGTCCGTCTGTGTCGTCGCCGCGCTCGCCGCCGGCTGCAAATCCGAAACCGCCACGCCCGCCGCCGGCGCCGATACCGCACCCGCCGCCGCCAAGCCGGCCGGCGCCGAATGGAATGCCGCCGTCGACGGCTTCCTCAGCGGTTTCTTCGAACACTTCCCGACCTGGGGCGCGAACGCCGGCAAGCACGAGTTCGACGGCCGCCTGCCGGACTTCTCGGCCGAAGGCCTGCAGCGCAACATTCAGTGGCTGCACCAGCAGCGCGATGCGATCAACGCCTTCGGCGACGAGCGCCTCGACGCCGGCCAGCGCTATCAGCGCGACTACGTGCGCGCGGTCATCGACGGCCAGTTGTTCTGGCTGGAAGAGTCCGGCTTCTCCAGCAAGAACCCGGCCTTCTACGCCGGCGATCTGTCGCCGAGCATGTACCTGACCCGTCCTTATGCGCCGTTGCCGCAGCGCATGGCCGCGTTCGTGACCTATCAGGAGAACCTGCCCAAGGCGGTCGCGCAGATCCGCGCCAACCTCAAGGGCCCGTTCCCCGAAACCTATATCCAGCTCGGCACTGCGGTGTTCGGCGGCCTCGCCCAGTTCTTCGACGCCGACGTGCCGAAGATCTTCGCCGAAGTGAAGGACGACGCCCTGCAGGCACGCTTCAAGCAATCCAATGCCGCCGCCTCGGCCGCCATGCGCGAGCTCGCCGAACACATGGCCTCGCAGAAGGCTCAGGCCACTCAGGATTTCGCCCTGGGCGCGGACAAGTTCGCGAAAATGCTCAAGGCCACCGAAGGCGTCGACCTGCCGCTGGACCAACTCAAGGCCGCCGGCGAAGCCGACCTCGAACGCAACCTCGCCGCGCTCAAGAGCACCTGCGAGCAGTACGCCAAGGGCAAATCGCTCAACGACTGCATCACCCAGGTCAACGACGACAAGCCGGTCGGCGGCGCGGTCGAAGGCGCGCGCGCGCAGTTGGTCGGTTTGCGCCAGTTCCTGGTCGACAAAGACCTGGTGACGATCCCGGGCACCGAACAGGCCAAGGTCGAGGAAGCGCCGCCGTTCAACCGCAACAACTTCGCTTACATCGAGATTCCCGGCCCCTACGAGAAGAATCTGCCGTCGGTCTATTACATCGCCCCGCCGGATCCGAAGTGGCCGAAGGCCGAACAGGACGCCTACGTGCCGGGCAAGGCCGATCTGCTGTTCACCTCGGCGCACGAAGTGTGGCCGGGCCATTTCCTGCAGTTCTTGCACGCCAACCGTTCGCAGTGGAAGTTCGCCCAGTTGTTCGTCGGCTATGCCTATGCAGAAGGCTGGGCGCATTACACCGAAGAGATGATGTTCGACGCCGGCCTCGACGGCGCGACGCCGGAGATCCACATCGGCCAGCTCACCAACGCGCTGCTGCGCAACGTGCGTTATCTGTCGGCGATCGGCCTGCACACCGGCGGCATGACCGTCGCCCAGTCCGAGCAGATGTTCAAGGACAAGGCCTTCCAGGACCCGGGCAACGCTCGCCAGCAGGCCGCGCGCGGCACCTACGATCCGGCCTACCTCAACTACACCTTGGGCAAGCTGATGATCATGCAGTTGCGCGAAGACTGGACCGCCACGCGCGGCGGCCGCAGCGCGTGGAAGGGCTTCCACGACCAGTTCCTGAGCTACGGCGGCCCGCCGATCCCGCTGCTGCGCGGGCAGATGCTCGGCGGCCCGGCCGAAACCAAGCTGTGGCAGGCGCCGAAGCCTGCGGCAGCGGCACCAGCGGCCGATGCCGCCGCACCGGCCTCGGCAAAGCCAGCCGCGGCCGGCGCGACGAACTGAGCCGCTCGAAAGACTGACCACGACAAGAACGGGGCCGCACGCGGCCCCGTTCTCGTTTGAGCGGCATGAGACCTCCGTTTGAGGCCCGACTGTAGATCCCCCCTTTGATGAGGGGGTTAGGGGGATTTGCTTCTCGCTCCAACAGCAAATCCCCGGCGCAGCCGCTCTACCGCGACCTCGGTTCGCGCAGGCGCCAGCCCCCTCACAAAGGGGGGCGAGTTTCCAGCTCGTTCGTACTCACAGGCTCGGCCGCCCTCGCTCGCACGATGCATCCCGCAAGCCCGCCTCTTGTTCCCCCGCCCCAACCCGTCTAGACTCCTTGCGTCCCCGGGGCCCGGCGCCCTGCACCACTTACGAGACCGCAGCAATGAAATCCCATGTCGTCGGCGCCCTGATCCTGATCGTCATCGGCACCTTGTTCCTGCTCAACAACCTGGGCCTCACCAACGTCAGCCTGACCCGGTTGCTGATGACCTGGTGGCCGGCGATCTTGATCGCCGTGGGCCTGGGTCTGCTGTTCAAGCGCGGCAAATAGCCGCGCGGAGTTTCGCCTCATGCAGGACCGCATCGATTTCAATTGCGATCTCGGCGAGGGCTGCGGCGACGACGCCGCCATCCTGCCCTACGTCAGTTCGGCCAACATCGCCTGCGGCGGCCATGCCGGCGACGAGGCGACGATGCGAGAAACCCTGCGCCTGTGCCGCGAACACGGCGTCGCCGCCGGCGCGCATCCGGGTTACGACGATCCCGAGCATTTCGGCCGCCGCACCCTGCCGCTGAGCCGCGACGAGATCGGCATGCTGATGCTCAACCAGCTCGCCCGGCTCGCCGCGGTCGCCGCCGACGAAGGCGTGCGCCTGACCCACGTCAAACCGCACGGCGCGCTCTACAACCTCGCCGCCGACGATCGCATCGTCGCCGAGGCCATCGTCGGCGCGGTGGCCGCGTTCGATCCGAACCTGATCGTCTACGGCCTGTCGCAATCGCAACTCACCGACGCGGCCGAAGCCGCCGGTCTGCGCGTCGCTCACGAGGTCTTCGCCGAGCGCGGTTATGCCCGCAATGGCCGGCTGTTGCCGCGCGGCCAGCCCGGCGCGGTGATCGAGTCGCTCGACGACGCGATCGCCCAGGTCCACGGTCTGGTCGTGCGCGGCGAAGTCGCGACCGCCGACGGCGGCCGCATCGCGCTGCGCGCCGACACCCTGTGCCTGCACGGCGACCGCAGCGATGCGCCGGCATTCGCGCGCGCGCTGCGCGCCGCACTGGAAGCCGACGGCATCCGGATTCTGCCGATCGCATGAGCGCCCCGCGCCCTATCGCAGACGGCGCCATCGGCACACCCCATCAACGAAATTCCATGAACGAGGGCGTGGCATGAATTATTGGCCCCTGATCGGCGTCGCCGCGGTCGTGATCGGCTTCGTACTGCGGCTCAACCCGGCGCTGGTGGTGGTCGCCGCCGGCTTCATCACCGGCCTGGCCGCGCAGTTGTCGCCGCTGGACATCCTCGAAGTACTCGGCAAGGCCTTCACCGAGAAGCGCTTTCTGTTGCTGTTCCTGCTGACCCTGCCGGTGATCGGCCTGCTCGAACGCCACGGCCTGAAGGAACACGCGCAGAACTGGGTCGCGCGATTGCGCGGCGCGACCATGGCGCGGCTGCTGATAGCCTATCTGCTGATGCGCCAGTTGTCGTCGGCGCTCGGCCTGACCAGCCTCGGCGGGCATCCGCAGACGGTGCGTCCGCTGCTCGCACCGATGGCCGAGGGCGCCGCCCAGACCCGTCACGGCGAACTCGACGACGACGAACGCCAACGCATCCGCGCCCTGGCCGCCGGCACCGACAACGTCGGCATGTTCTTCGGCGAGGACATCTTCATCGCCTTCGGCGCGGTGCTGTTGATCCAGAGCTTCTTCGCCGAGCACGGTTTCGAGCTCGATCCACTGCAGATCGCCTTGTGGGGCATTCCGACCGCGATCTGCGCCTTCCTCATCCACTCGGTGCGCATCGTGCGCTTCGAACGCAGGCTGGGGCGACGAGGCACGGCGGCCGCGGCTACGGAGCCGCCTTCGCCATGATCACCCTGACCTTCGTGTATTGGGTGCTCGGCGCCTATTTCGGCGTCCTCGCCTGGCGCGGCCTACGCGACGGCGCCAATCCGCGCCGCCTCGCCAACGGCTCGTTCTGGGGTCTGATCGCCTTGCTGATGTTCACCGCCGAGCATCTGCCGAACAAGATCGTCGGCGCCTGCGTGGTCGCGCTGGCGGTGCTCGCCGGTTTCGGCGGCCTCGGCAAGGGCGGTTACGACGAAACCGCCGCCGAGAAAAAACAGGACGAAGCGCAGCGGCTCGGCAACCGGCTGTTCTGGCCGGCCCTGCTGATCCCCAGCGTGACCCTGATCGGCGCGCTCGGCCTGAAGTACGTGCGCATCGGCGATACGCCCTTGCTGCAGACCGCCAACGTCACCCTGATCGCACTCGCCATCGCCTGCCTGATCGCACTCGCCGCCGCCTGTCGCCTGACCAAGCAGACGCCGTGGAGCGGCGTCGAGCAATCGCGGCGCCTGGTCGATTCGATCGGCTGGGCGGCCTTGCTGCCGCTGCTGCTGGCCACGCTCGGCAGCGTGTTCGAAGCCGGCGGCGTCGGCCAGGCCGTGGCCGGCGTGATGCGTGCGGTGATCCCGGTCGACAACGCCTTCGTCGTGGTCGTCGCCTACGCGCTCGGCATGGCTTTGTTCACCGTGATCATGGGCAACGCCTTCGCCGCGTTCCCGGTCATGACCGCCGGCATCGCCCTGCCCTTGCTGGTCCATCACCACGGCGCCGAACCGGCCTCGCTGGCGGCCATCGGCATGCTCTCGGGCTATTGCGGCACCTTGCTGACGCCGATGGCGGCCAACTACAACCTGGTGCCTGCGGCCTTGCTCGAACTCAAGGCCCCCTACGGCGTGATTCGCGCGCAATGGCCGACCGGCGTGGTGCTGCTGGCCTGCAACGTGGTGCTGATGTACTGGATCGCGTTTCGATGACGGCGCAGGCACCGACTACGCAAGCGCCGGCTCTGCAAGCGCCGATCCTGCGGGCACCGATCCTGTTGACCGGCTTCGTGCCGTTCGACGGCGAGACTGACAACCCGAGTTGGGACGCGGTACGCCGGCTCGACGGCGCGTCGATCGCAGGCAACGACGGCGCCGAACATCGCATCGTCGCGCGTTGCTTGCCGGTCGCGTTCGGCCAATGCCTGGTCGAATTGAACGAAGCCATCGACAGCCTGCGGCCGGCGCTGGTGCTGTGCGTCGGCCAGGCCGGCGGCCGCTCGCAATTGTCGCTGGAGCGCATCGCGATCAACCTCGACGATGCGCGCATCGCCGACAACTGCGGCGCGCAACCGATCGACGAACCGGTGGTCGCCGACGGCCCGGCCGCGTATTTCACCGACCTGCCGATCAAGGCCATGCTGGCGGCGCTGCGCGCGGCCGGCATCCCGGCCGAGGTGTCCCAGACCGCCGGCACCTATGTCTGCAATCACCTGTTCTATGGGCTGATGCATGCCCTGCGCGGCCGCGACGGCGTTCGAGGCGGCTTCATCCACATTCCGTATGCTCCGGCACAGGCTGCGCGCCATGCCGGTGCGCCGAGCCTGGCGATCGATACGGTCGTGCAAGGCCTGCGGGTGGCGCTGGAAACCGCGTTGACCACCCAGGTCGACCGACGCATCGCCGGCGGCGCCGAACACTAAACCGGGCGTTCGCCTACCCACCCAATTCCGACGGAGTATCCCCATGCATCGCTTGCTGCTCGCCGCCCTGCTCGCCACCGCCACCGTCGCCGGCTCGATCGTCGCCCCCGCGCACGCCGGCCTGTTCGACAAGAATCCCGAGCAGGTCGCCACCGAGGCCGTCAACAAGAACCTGATCGCGGTGACCCTGTGGGTCGACGCGAGCTGGGGTTTCCGCAACCAGGGCGCGGCCAACGCGCTGAGCCGCGCGCACCAGGCTTTCACCACCCGCGATTACGACGTGGTCAGCGTCGAGCCGTATATCGAGAACGGCGATCTGCAGGGGTTTTTCGTTACTTATCAGCGGCGCTGAGCGCGGGTTTTCTGAAGGCCGCGCCGGTAGTCGTGGCGGCGCGGTCGCGACTTGCGGCGCTCCTACCCTAAGAGCCTCGGCGTCGGGTGGATGCGTGGTCGCGGCTCGCGCCGCTCCTACCCAGGGACCCGGCCGTCTGGAGGCCATAAAAAAAGCGCCGATGCTTTCGCATCGGCGCTTTTCTTGGAAGACGCGGACGCGGCCGGGATCAGCGCGCGACCACGACCTTGGTACCGGCGATCTGGTCGTGCAGGCAGCGGCGGTCGTCGCGGAAGATCATCAGCACGTCGACCAGCTGGACGATCGCGCCCAGGCACGGAATCAGGCCGATGCCCTGCGAGAACAGGTAGCGCTTGCCGAGCAGCTCGGCCAGGCTCGGCTGCAGGCCGTCCATGTCGACGATCTTGATCTTCATGACCTTCTTGCCCCAGGTCTGGCCGCTGGCGTTCAGCGGGTAGGCCTGGACCAGGAAGAACACCACGATGCCGATCAAGCCCCACATCATCTGCAGGCCGAAGGTCTGCTCGCCGGCCTGGGCCGCGGTCATGACCTGCTCGAAATAACCGCCGACGAACATCACCGGCATCAGCAACACCAGCATGATCACGGCGTCGATGATGGCGGCGACCAGCCGGATGCCGCGATCGGCCAATTCCTCGCCATCGTGCTCGGGCGCGGTCAGCGAGGATTGCGGGCTTTGATACGGGTTCTGCGGGTCCATTCCTTTGCTCCTTGGTTGAGATGACGCCAACGGCCCCCTGCCGCGACGCCTGTCGAATTGTGACGGCGAACGATAACAGGCCGGCGGCATCAATACGCATCCTGCCGGCCAATTCGCCGCCTTGCGTCCGCGGCCGGCGGCGCACCGGCGCGACAGGCCGCAGGCATACGAGAACGGCCTGGCACGCATCCGCGCCAGGCCGTCGGTTGTCGCTCTCGCCTCCGCCGCAGCGGCGGGCCGGGCTCAGGTGCGCGGCAGGGTCACGCCGACCTGGCCCTGGTACTTGCCGCCGCGGTCCTTGTAGGAGGTCTCGCAGACTTCGTCGGACTGGAAGAACAGCATCTGCGCCACGCCTTCGTTGGCGTAGATGCGCGCCGGCAGCGGCGTGGTGTTGCTGAATTCCAGGGTCACGTGGCCTTCCCACTCCGGCTCCAGCGGCGTCACGTTGACGATGATGCCGCAGCGCGCGTAGGTGCTCTTGCCCAGGCAGACCACCAGCACGTCGCGCGGAATGCGGAAGTACTCGACGGTGCGCGCCAGGGCGAAGGAGTTCGGCGGGATGATGCAGACGTCGTTCTCGATGTCGACGAAGCTGCCCGGGTCGAAGTGCTTGGGATCGACGATGGTCGAGTTGATGTTGGTGAAGACCTTGAACTCGCGCGAGCAGCGCACGTCGTAGCCGTAGCTGGAGGTGCCGTAGCTGACGATGCGCTGGCCGTCGGCGGCGTGCTTGACCTGGCCGGGCTCGAACGGCTCGATCATGCCGTGCTGCTCGGACATGCGGCGGATCCAACGGTCGGACTTGATGCTCATTGCGATGTTCCAGTAAGGGCAGCCAGGCCGCCGATGGTAAGGGAGGTAGTGCGGGCCGCGCTCAGCCGAGCAGCGAAGCCGAGATCGACGGCGTCACCCGCGGCCGCAGCGCGAGCTGCACCGCGAGCCGGCGCGCGGCGGCGCGGTAGGCGCGCGCGGCGGTCGAATCCGGCGCCGAGGCGACGATCGGCACGCCGGCGTCGCCCTGCTCGCGGATGCCGATTTCCAGCGGCAGGCTGCCGAGCAGGCTCACGCCGTATTGGCTGGCCATGCGCGCGCCGCCGCCTTCGCCGAACAGGTGCTCGGCGTGGCCGCAGTTCGAACACACGTGCACGGCCATGTTCTCGATCAGCCCGAGCACCGGCACTTCGACCTTCTCGAACATGCGCAGCGCCTTCTTCGCATCGAGCGTGGCCACGTCCTGCGGCGTGGTCACGATCACCGCGCCGGCGACCGGGATCTTCTGCGACAGGGTCAGCTGGATATCGCCGGTGCCGGGCGGCAGGTCGACGATCAGATAGTCGAGCTCGCCCCAGCGGGTGTCGTTGAGCAAGGTGGTCAGCGCCGAGGTCGCCATCGGGCCGCGCCAGATCATCGGCGTGTCCTGTTCGACCAGCGGGCCGATCGACATCGCTTCCAGGCCGTGCGCGCGCATCGGTTCGATGCTCTTGCCGTCCGGGCTATCGGGGCGGCCGCTGAGGCCGAGCATCATCGGCACGCTGGGGCCGTAGATGTCGGCATCGAGCACGCCGACGCGGGCGCCGTCGGCGGCCAGGGCCAGGGCCAGGTTCACCGCGGTGGTCGACTTGCCGACACCGCCCTTGCCGGAACCGATCGCGATCACGTTGCGCACGCTCGGCAACGGCGCCAACTTCGGCTGGACCGCGTGCGACACGATGCGGGTGTTGAGTTCCAGGCTCGCCAGGCTCAGGCCCTCGCCCGCCAGCAACTCGCCGATCGCCGTTTCCAGCGCGGTACGCAGGCCCTCGAGCGGATAGCCGGCGGTGATCGAAACCGCGGCGCGGCCTTCGCCGACGCCGGCGCGGATGCGCGCCTCGCTGTCGCCCAGGCGCACGTCGGTCTCGGGAATGAAAAGCGCCGCGATCGCGGCCTGCAAGGTCTCGCTCATACCGGCCGTCCGGCCGTACGGGGTGTGTGGATGCGCATGGGGACTCTGAATGGGGGGCGGGCCGCTCGGCGGCCTGTGCACATGGTAAAGCCTGCGCTTGGCAGCGTCCTGTCCGGCATGCGCGCGCGGCCGCGTTCGACGCCGCTCCGAGGGGCCGAGGGCGGCCTCGCCAGACCGCTCCGGCGCCGGCAACATGGCCGCCCAATAAGCAACCATAAATTGCATATCACACCAGCGCGCTGTCACAGATTCCAGCGGTTCCGATTGCGCTCATCCGCGCAGGAACCCGCCTTGCAGCAATGGTTACATTCCGGCAACAAGCGCGAAAACGCATTGCAATCAATCGCTTGAATGTTGGCACTCAGCAAAATCAAACACCGCCCCAGGCAAGCCGGGAAATATTACGTGCGTGTTAAGTTCAGGTTTGTAAAGGGATTGTTAAAGCGCCAGGAAGGCACCCGAAACATGCACTTACGTTCTCAGTTAGGGGAAAACTCAATGGCAGTACGCAACTCGCAGGGCCTGCAACGCAGCAGGCTGACGGCGGCGCTGGTCAGCGCCATGCTGGTCTCGGTCGCCGGCACCGGCTACGCCCAGGACGCGGCCCCGGCCGACGCCACCGCGACCGCGGCGACCGACATCGACGCGGTCACCGTGACCGGCTCGCGCATCAAGCGCATCGGCTTCGTCACGCCTTCGCCGGTGGTCGGCATCAGCGCCGAGGAAATCCGCTCCACCGGCGCGGTGACCATCGCCGACCTGATGACCACCCTGCCGCAGTTGTCGGCCACCTACACCCTGGGCAACTCCACCCGCGCCATCGGCACCGCCGGCCTCGGTCTGCTCGACCTGCGCGGCATGGGCAGCGCGCGCACCCTGGTGCTGGTCAACGGCCGCCGCCACGTCGGCGGCACCTCGGGCTCGACCGCGGTCGACGTCAACACCATCCCGGTCGAACTGATCGAGCGCGTCGAAGTCATCACCGGCGGCGCCTCGGCCGTGTACGGCGCCGACGCCGTCGCCGGCGTCGTCAACTTCATCATGAAGAAGAAGTTCGACGGCTACGAGATCCGCGCCCAGACCGGCGACGCCAGCGAAGGCGATTTCAGCCGTTCCTTCATCAGCGCCACCGGCGGCAACGAATTCGCCGGCGGCCGCGGCAACATCGTGTACTCGGCCGAGTACAGCAAGCAGGATCGTTTCGGCCGCGGCGATCGCAAGATCGGCCGCGAGTTCAACATCAACATGCCGAACCCGAACTTCGACCCGAGCAAGCCGCCGAGCCAGACCAACCCGCAGCGCGTGTTCATGGGCCCGGGCGGCAATTCCAGCCTGTCCTACGGCGGCACCTTCAACCTCGGCGGCAAGCGCTATCTGTTCAACGACGACGGCAGCTTCCGCCCGAACCGTTACGACGGCCCACGCGAAGGAGCGAACAACTGCGTCGACTGCGACTTCGCCGACCTCAACGGCGTGGCCGACCTGCAGCCGGGCTTCGACCGCTACAGCGTCAACACCATGCTCAACTTCGAGATCAACGAGAACCATAAGTTCTTCTTCGAAGGCAAATACACCAAGACCGAATCGGACTTCCTCGGCCAGCCGCCGTTCGACCAGCCGTTCCGCATCCGCCGCGACAACGCCCTGATCTCGCCGCAACTCGGCGCGCTGATGGACGCCAACGGTCTCGCCTCGCCGGCCAGCCAACTGCAGATCAGCCGCTTCAACGTCGACGCCGGCCGTCGCGGCGAACAGGTCGACCGCAAGACCCAGCGCTACGTCGCCGGCCTGGAAGGCTATCTGTCGGAGAACTGGACCTATGAAGTGTCCGGCGTCTACGGCAAGACCGAAATCGACCGCCTGAACCTAAACAACCGCATCAACGACCGCTGGCAGGCCGGCATGGACGTGGTGCGCGACGCCAACGGCAACCTCGCCTGCCGCGTCTCGGTCAACCCCAACGCGATCAACCCGAACACCGGCCGCGCCTACCTCGACATCTCGCGCGCCGGCTGCGTGCCCTTCAGCGTGTTCGGCAACGGCGCGGTCGACCCGAAGGCCGCGGCCTGGTTCAACTACGACGCGATCAACCGCAGCAAGATCACCCAGAGCGTGTTCAGCGCCTCGGTCGCCAACAGCGCGCTGTTCGAGCTGCCGGCCGGCGGCGTCGGCTTCGCCGGCGGCATCGAATACCGCAAGGAAACCAGCGAGGAAATCACCGATCCGCTGGCCGCGCAGGGCCTGACCTTCCTCAACGCGATCCCCAGCCGCAAGGGCGAGTACAGCGTCAAGGAAATCTTCGCCGAAGCGACCGTACCGCTGCTGGCCGACCTGCCCGGCGTGCAGCGCCTGAGCATGGACCTGGCCGGCCGTTACTCCGACTACGACACGGTCGGTTCGACCAAGACCTGGAACGTCGGTCTGGACTGGGCGATCAACGATTCGCTGCGTTTGCGCGGCAGCGTCGCCCAGGCGGTGCGCGCGCCGAACATCGGCGAGCTGTTCAACCCGCAGACGCAGAACTTCGCCACCGTCTACGACCCCTGCGACACCCGTCCCGGCGTCACCAACGGCGTCTCGACCGCGGGCGACCCGGCGCTGCGCGCCAGCAACTGCGCCACCCTCGGCATCCCGGCCAACTACCGCGACACCTACACGGGCAACCGCCCGGGCGTCAGCGGCGGCAACCCGGACTTGAACGTCGAACAAGCCCGCTCGCTGTCCTACGGCCTGGTCTGGCAGCCGGAGTTCATCGAAGGCTTCGGCCTGTCGGTCGACTACTGGCGCGTCACCCTGACCGACGCCATCGGCGCCGTCAGCGCGCAGACCATCGCCACCCGTTGCGTCGATTCGCCCGGCGGCATCGGCAACGATTTCTGCGCCCTGATCCAGCGCGCGCCGGCCGCCGGCTATGTCGACTCGCAGGGCCGTACCTTCCCGGCGAATTCGATCTACAGCTGGAAGGCGATCAACGAAAACCTGGCCAAGACCCGCCGCGCCGGCGTCGACATCGAAGCCGACTACCGCTTCGAAATGCTGGGCGGCCAGGCCGCGCTGCGCTTCGTCGGCACCCGCCTGATCTCCTCGCGCGAATGGCCGTTCCAGGACTTCCCGGCCGAGTACGACGAGTACGTGACCTACGTCAGCGATCCGCGCTGGCGCGCCTCGCTCAACGCCAGCTACAAGCACGGCAACTGGCGCGGCTCGTGGGACATGCGCTACATCGACGGCAACCTGCGCGTGGTCCCGGAGAGCTACAACAGCAACCCGGGCCAGATCTCGCCGATCCGCAACCCGTCCTACACCTATCACAACCTGCAGATCGGCTATAAGGTCGCGAACACCGGGCTGGACCTGTACATCGGCGCGGACAACGTGTTCGACAAGGACCCGCCGTTGAACTACTTCGGCGAGACCGAGGACAACGCGAACTACGACAGCATCGGCCGCTACGTCTACGCCGGCGCCACCTACAAGTTCTGATCCTCGCTCCAAGCCAGACTGCGTCACCAGGAAGCCCGGCCCAGGCCGGGCTTCTTTTTGCCCGCCTGAACGGTGGCCCGGGTCGACTTCCATACCCTGGCGGATGCGGTATAAAGGCTGCAACCGCGAATAGCGGCCGGCCTGTCGAGCGGTCCGAGCGCGGTCCGAATGTGGTTCGATCACGCCTAATCCCTGGGAGGGGACCCATGCGTACCAAACTGTTTGCACTGTTGCTGCTCGCGCTGCCGATGGCCGCGTTCGCCCAGGCCACGCCGGTCGGCAAGTGGACCACCGTCGACGACAAGACCGGCAAGCCCAAGTCGGTCGTCGAGATCTACGAAGCCAAGGACGGCAGCCTCGCCGGCCGTGTCAACGAAGTCCTGCAGTCCGATCGCGGCCCGAACCCGACCTGCGACAAGTGCTCGGGCGAGCGCAAGAACAAGCCGGTCAAGGGCATGGTGATCCTGTGGGGCATCCGCAAGGACGGCAGCGCCTGGGACGGCGGCCAGATCCTCGACCCGGCCACCGGCAAGATCTATTCGGTCAAGGTCACCCCGATCGACAACGGCAAGAAACTCGAAGTCCGCGGCTTCATGGGCTTCTCGCTGCTCGGCCGCACCCAGACCTGGATGCGCCAGGAATAAACCCCGCGCCGGTCCGCGATCCACGGAAACCCGGCCTGTGCGCCGGGTTTCTTTTTGCGCCGACGCCGGCCGCAGACCCTGCGGTCCGCCACGGCCGGCGCGCAGGCCCATGCCATAATTCACGACCACCCACGGCACCCGCACTCATGTCCCGCGAAATCGTCGTCTCCAACGCCCTGCCCTATGCCAACGGGCCGCTGCACCTCGGTCATCTGGTCGGTTACGGCCAAGCCGACATCTGGTGTCGCGCGCAGCGAATGAGCGGCCACCGCGTGCACTACATCTGCGCCGACGACACCCACGGCACGCCGATCATGCTCGGCGCCGAAAAGGCCGGCCTGACCCCGGAAGCCTTCATCGCCGGCGTCCAGGTGAGCCATGAGCGCGACTTCGCCGACTTCGGGGTCAAGTTCGATCACTACGACTCGACCCACTCAGCCGGCAACCGCAGCTTGACCGAAGGCTTCTACGCGCGCCTGGACAACAGCGGCCACATCACCCGCCGCTCGGTCGCGCAGTTGTACGACCCGGTCAAGGGCATGTTCCTGCCCGATCGCTACGTCAAGGGCATCTGCCCGAACTGCGGCACCCCCGACCAATACGGCGACAACTGCGAGAACTGCGGTGCGACCTATGCGCCGACCGAACTCAAGGAGCCGCGCTCGGTGGTCAGCGGGGCAACGCCGGAGTTGCGCGAGTCCGAACACTTCTTCTTCGAGGTCGGCCATTTCGAGGCCTTCCTGCGCGAGTGGCTGGCCGGCGACGTCGCCACGCCCGGCATCAAGGCCAAGCTGCACGAATGGCTCGACGTCGACGGCGGCTTGCGCGCCTGGGACATCTCGCGCGATGCGCCCTACTTCGGTTTCGAGATCCCCGGCCACCCGGGCAAGTACCTGTATGTCTGGCTGGACGCGCCGATCGGCTACCTGAGCAGCTTCCAGGCTCTGTGCGAACGCGAAGGCCTGGATTTCTGGTCCTACCTGGCCCGCGACAGCGAAGCCGAACTGCACCACTTCATCGGCAAGGACATCGTCACCTTCCACGGCCTGTTCTGGCCGGCGGTGCTGCACGGCGCCGGCTTCCGCGCGCCGACCCGGCTGCACGTCAACGGCTATCTGATGGTCAACGGCGAGAAGATGTCGAAGTCGCGCGGCACCTTCATCCAGGCGCGCACCTACCTCGACGTCGGCCTCGACCCGGAAGCGCTGCGCTACTACTTCGCCACCAAGACCAGCGGCGGCGTCGAGGACATCGACCTCAACCTGTCCGACTTCGTCGCCCGGGTGAACGCCGACGTGGTCGGCAAGTTCGTCAACCTCGCCAGCCGCTGCGCCGGCTTCATCGAGAAGCGCTTCGACGGACAACTGTCGGCGACCCTGCCGGACGCGGCGATGTACCAGCGCTTCGTCGCTCAGCTAACGCCGATCGCCGAAGCCTACGCGCGCAACGAAGCCGCGAGCGCGGTACGCCTGACCATGGCGCTGGCCGACGAGGCCAACAAATACATCGACGAGCACAAGCCCTGGGTGCTGGCCAAGCAGGAAGGCGCCGAAGCGCATCTGCAGGCCGTGTGCACGCAGGGGCTGAACCTGTTCCGCGTGCTGGCCGCCGCGCTCAAACCGGTGCTGCCGCGCGTCTCGGCCGAGGCCGAGGCCTTCCTCGCCGCGCCGGTGACGCTGTGGGAAGACCTCGCCGAGCCGCTGCTCGACCACCGCATCGGCGCCTACGTCCCGCTCTTCACCCGCATCGACACCAAACTGATCGACACCATGATTGAAGCCAGCAAAGAATCCCTCGCCGCCTCCGCACCGGCAGCCGCCGCCGATGGCAAAACCCCAGCCGCTGCCGTCGCCGCTGTGAGTTCAACGCCGGCTGTCGTGCCCTCGAGCTCGAATGCAGCGGCCGTCGCGACGGTTGGCATCGACGAGTTCGCCAAGCTCGACCTGCGCATCGGCACGGTCCGGGTCTGCGAATTCGTTGAAGGCTCCGACAAACTGCTGCGTTTCGAACTCGACGCCGGCGAACTCGGCACGCGCCAGATTTTCTCCGGCATCCGCGGCTCCTACGCCGAGCCCGACAAGCTGGTCGGCCGCAAGGTGGTGTTCATCGCCAACCTCGCCCCGCGCAAGATGCGCTTCGGCATCAGCGAAGGCATGATCCTGTCGGCCGGTTTCGACGGCGACGGCC
Source organism: Lysobacter antibioticus (assembly GCF_001442535.1). Classification (NCBI taxonomy): domain Bacteria; kingdom Pseudomonadati; phylum Pseudomonadota; class Gammaproteobacteria; order Lysobacterales; family Lysobacteraceae; genus Lysobacter; species Lysobacter antibioticus. The sequence goes on from NZ_CP013141.1 coordinate 1,516,102, forward strand.
TGCACCTGCTCGACGTCGACAGCGGCGCCGCCCCGGGCATGCCGGTCAAGTGAGAGCGAGCGAGAAGTGAGTTTGGAGGAGTGAGAAGTGAGTACTGGCTGACTCAAAGCCGCCGCGCGCTTCAGCAAAGCTGATACACGGCTGCCTTTACTCACTCCTCACTCCTCTATCCTCACTTCCAGCCTCATGGATCTGATCGAGCGCCTCGACCGCCTGCTGCCGCAGACCCAGTGCGGGCAATGCGGCTACGCCGGCTGCCGCCCCTATGCCGAAGCGATGGCGCGCGGCGAGGCCGGGGTCGACCATTGCCCACCGGGCGGCGACGCCGGTGCGCGCAGCTTGGCGCGCCTGCTCGGGGTCGAGGCGAAGCCCTACGACCGCAGCCGCGGCGAGCACAAGCCCGCGCCGCTGGCGCTGATCGTCGAAGCCGACTGCATCGGCTGCACCAAATGCATCCAGGCCTGCCCGGTCGACGCCATCATCGGCGCGGCCAAGCACATGCACACGGTGATCGAGCCGCTGTGCACCGGCTGCGAGCTGTGCGTGCCGGCTTGCCCGGTGGATTGCATCGTGCTGGTCCCGGCCGCGGACGCGACGCTCGGCGCTTAGTCGCGCCAGCTGCGCGACCATGCGGCGAATTCGGCCGCGACCGCAGGCGAGTTCAAGCGCGCCACGCGCCGGTTCAATTCGGCGGCCGGCTCGTCGTCGTCGGAAATCGTCGCCAATACCACGAAGTCTTCGCCGAGCCCGGCGAAGCACTGCTTGCGCAACGACTCCGCGCTCTCGACCATCGTGTCCATCAGGCGCGTCTTGAAATCGGCGAAGCGCGCGTCCTCGTCCCCCTCTTCGAGGGCGAACACGTGCTCGCGCAGGCGATCGCACAAACGCCCGAACTGCTCGTCGGCGCCGACGCCTTCCAGCGGCCATTCCGACGGCGAGTAACGGTAGTACAGGCGCTCGTCGGGATATTCGTTGTCGATACGGCGCAGGTAATCGGCAGTCGCCATCGCCGGGCACACCGTCATCGCGCCGGCATCGGAGTACAGCGCGAACGCACGCACCGGGTCGTCGCCTTGCGAGGCGGAGATCTCCGCGAACGCCGCCGCGGCCGCGACGACGATGTCCTCGCGCAAGGCCGCGAAGTCGAATCCTGCCACTGCCGTCATCGCCGGCTCGTGCTCAGCGCGACGGGCCGGCCGGCTTGGCTTCGGCGCGTGCGGGCTCGTGCTTGGCCGGCTCGTGCTTGGCCTGCCCTGGCTTGGCGGCCTCGGCTTCGCTCGCCTCGTGCTTGCCACTGTCGTGCTTACCGGAGGCGTCCTTGGCGGGTTTGTCCTTGCCGCGCTTGGGGTCGGCCGGCTTGCCGGCGTCCTTGGCGGCGAAGGCGCGCTCGGCGCCGATCACCGGCACCGGGCCGTCGGCCGGCGTGCAGCTCGAGCACACGCGCTCGACCGTATAGCCCTTCGCACGCAGGCGCTCGACCAGACCGTCGTTGCCGAGCAGGTGCAGCGAACCGACCACGACCAGGGCGTCGCCCTGCTTGGGCTCGTCGAGCATCTTCTGGATCTGCGGCACCCAGGCTACGTTGCGTTCGACGTTGACCATCCGGTAGGTCTCCGGGGTCTTCTGTTCCATCTCCACGCGCGCCTTCTCGTCGAGCATGGCCAAGTCTGCATTGCGCCAGGCCGAATGGATTTCGTCGAGCATGCCCGGCACGTCCTCGGGCTTGTCGACGAACTCGCGCAGCGCGGTGATCTGCTCGGGCAGCGGGCCCGAATCCATGACCTGCATCTGCAGCTCCATGGTCTCCAGGCCCGAGGTCGGCTTGCCGGCTTCGGCCGCCTGCCGCATCAGGTACTGGTCCAGCCCCAGTTGCGGGCTGAAGCCCATCGACTGCGATACGCCGAGCACCAGCGACAGATTCACGAACCAGGGTTCCAGCGCGTCGAGCTGGGCCAGCGAACTGCCGTTTTTGGCCAGCACGCGGTTGAGCTTTTCGCGCAGGTCGGCCGGCAACACCTTGCTCAGGGTGCGGCCGTCGTCGTAGCGCGCACGCGCCATGAAACGCTGCGGCACGGTCGGGTCGAACATCTCTTCCGGCGCGACCTCGAACACCAGCTTGCCGGCGCCGGCGAACGCCTGGTCGATGTCCGACGACAACGGATAGTCGTCGGCGCGCAGCAGATGGAACGAGCCCAGCAGATAGACCGCGTTGTCCTGGTCGGAGACTTTCCACAGCAAGGGTACCGGCGGCGCCTTTGCGGTCGCCGCGGGCACGTCGCCGGCGGCGCTCGCGGTCGCGGAAGTCAACGATGCGCTGAGCACCGAAGCGGTGAACAAGGGCAGGACGAACAGCTTCAGGAACCGCATGGGCAAACTGATCCTTGGGTCGGCGACGCAGGCGTCGAACTCGAGTGAAGGGGGATGGCGAAGCGCCGCGATAAAGCCGGACGCGTCACGGGGCTTGCGCGGTGGCGCTCGCGGCCGGCGCGACGTCGTCGTGTTTGTAGGTCTTCTCGCCGGCGGCGACTTCCAGGTCGAGACGGTTTTCCGCCGGCGGCAGCGGACAGGTCGCGAACGGCGTGAACGCGCACGGCGGGTTGTAGGCCTTGTTGAAATCGACCGTCACCAGGCCTTGCAGGTTCGGCCGCGCGACGTCGAGGAAACGCCCGGCGCTGTAGCTCTGGTGGCCGCTGGTGCGATCGGCGAACACCAGCAGCAGTTCGTCGCCGCCCTGGTCCAGCGCCTCGATGCGATAGGTCTTGCCGTCGCGCTCGAACTCGATCGCACCCGGGTTCGGCGTCGCCTCGATGGTGCCGATGATGTTGACGATGTCGATGGTCTTGCCGGCCGGATGAGCGACGAACTTCGCGCTGAGCTTCCACTCCTGCTGCGGTTCCCAGTAATCGATGCCCTTGAAACCGGTCAGGGTCGGCGCCTGCGCATGGCGTGCGCGCAACAGGTAGCGGTCGCCGCGCTTGATCACGGTCAGGATGCCCTGGCCGTCGTCGAAACCGATCTTGCTCGGGCCGGCCGGGTAGTCGTCGGCGAGCAGATTCGCCGCGCCCTTGAGCGGCTGGTCGTTGAGGGTCAGCTGCTGGCCGCGCTCGGGAATGAAACGCAGGCGGCCCTTGTTGAGCGAAAGCAGGCCGAAATGGGCCGGGCCGACGCCGAGGCGGATGCCGTTGTCGCGGTCGCTGCCGAAATAATGCGAGCCGGTGTCGATGGGATACAGGCCGACCAGGCTGGCCCAGCCGTCGGGCTTGAGCAACTCGTCCTTGCGTTGCTGGCGCCACAGTTGCTGGTCGCGGGCGAAGGTGTCGCTGACCGCGGCGGCGCGCGCGACTTCGCGCTTCTGCGCGACCTGCTGTTCGGGCGAATCGCAAGCGGCCAGGCCGAGCAACAGCAAGGCCGACAGTGCCGGCGCGGACAACGTGCCCGACAAAGTGCGTGCAAAGGAGCGTGCAGCGGTCATCTCAACGGCCTCGCAGGAACCAGCGATCGATCTCGGGCAGGCTGAAGCGCGCCCAGGTGGGGCGGCCATGATTGCATTGACCGGAGCGTTCGGTCGCCTCCATCTCGCGCAACAAGGCATTCATTTCCGGCAAAGTGAGACGTCGGTTCGCACGCACCGCGCCATGGCAGGCCATGGTCGAGAGCAATTCGTCGCGGGCCGCGGCCACCCGGCGCGATTCGCCGTGCTCGCGCAGGTCGGCGAGGACGTCGCGCAGCAAGGCCTCGACGTCGCCGTGCGCCAACAACGCCGGCACCGCGCGCAAGGTCAGCGACTGCGGGCCGCTGCGGGTGACTTCGAAGCCGAGCGCGAGCAGCGTCGCCTCCTCGCGCTCGGCGACTTCGGCCTCGCGCTCGGACACCGCCAGGCTCGCCGGCACCAGCAAAGGCTGGGTGCGCAGGCCTTCGCCGTCGTGGGCGGTCTTGAGCTTCTCGTAGCCGATGCGCTCGTGGGCGGCGTGCATGTCGACCACGATCAGGCCTTCGGCGCTTTCGGCCAGCACGTAGATGCCGTGCAACTGCGCGATCGCATAACCGAGCGGCGGCAAGGTCTGGTCGTCGCTGTGCGGCAACGCGCCCGGCGACTGCGAGCCATCGTTCATTTCGCGCGGCGGCATCGCATAGGCGCTGCCGCCTCCCGCGTTCGCGCCGTAACCGCCACCGGCATAGGTAGAACCGCCGGCGGAACCGCCACCGCCGTTGCCGTACAGGGCGGCGTAACCGGCACGGGTTTCCTGCACCTGCAGACCGAGCGGCGCTTGCGGGCGCCAGGCGTACATCGACGAGCCTGCGGCACCGGCAACGGCCGCCTCCGCGCCTGCCGACGCCTGCTGGGCCATGCCGGCGCGGGTCTCGGCCAGGGCATCGTTGAGCGTGCGATAGACGAAATCGTGGATCAGGCGCGCATCGCGGAACCGCACCTCGTGCTTGGCCGGATGCACGTTGACGTCGACGCGGCGCGGATCCAGTTCGAGGAACAGCACGTAAGCCGGCTGGCGGCCATGAAACAGCACGTCGGCATAGGCCTGCTTGACCGCGTGGGCGATGCTGCGGTCGCGCACCGCGCGGCCGTTGACGTAAAGGTATTGCTGGTCGGCGCTGGCGCGGTTGTACGACGGCTGCGCGATCCAGCCGTGCAAGCGCAGGTCGGCGCCGCTGTGCTCGACGCGCAGGGCATTTTTGGCGAACTCTTCGCCGAGCGCCTCGCTGATGCGGGTGTCCGACAGGCCCATGTCGACCAGGTCGCCCTCGCCTTTCCAGCGCCGGGTCGGCTTGCCGTTGTGCGACACGCGCAGCTCGACGTCGGGACGGGCCAGCGCGAGCTGGCGCAACCATTCTTCGATGTGGCCCAGCTCGGTGCGCTCGGCCTTGAGGAACTTGCGCCGCGCCGGCACGTTAAAGAACAGGTCGCGCACTTCGACCGTGGTGCCTTGCGGATGCGGCTTCGGGGCGATCTCGCCGACCCGGCCGCCGTCGACTTCGAGCATGGCGCCGCGGTCTTCGCCGATGCGGCGCGAGGACAAGGCGAAACGGCTGACCGAGGCGATCGAGGGCAAGGCTTCGCCGCGGAACCCGAGCGTGGTCACGCCTTCCAGGTCGTCGAGCGAGGCGATCTTGCTGGTGGCGTGGCGCGAGATCGCCAGCGGCAGTTCTTCCGGCGAGATGCCGGCGCCGTCGTCGCGGATCCGGATCAGGCGCACGCCGCCCTCTTCCAGGTCGATGTCGACCCGGCGCGCACCGGCGTCGAGGGCGTTCTCGACCAGTTCCTTGACCACGGAGGCGGGACGTTCGACCACTTCGCCGGCGGCGATCTGGTTGATCAGGGTGTCGGGCAGTTGGCGGATGCTCACAGGCGGCATTCGGTGCGCGCGGCACCGTCGGGGGATGGGGATCGATGATAGCCGCTGGGGTGCGGCTTTCGCGATCCGGAGCTTGCGGTTTGGGCGGGGGGTTGCGATGCGCTCAGCGAGTGGCGGCGGAGCGCCCTCATCCGCCCTGCGGGCACCTTCTCCCGCAAGCGGGAGAAGGATTACCCCACATGGACAAACGAAAACGGCCCCGAAGGGCCGTCGATCGATATCCGACGCGAGAGGAACGTCGGAGCCTCAGGGGCTGCCGCCGCCCCCGAACCCGCCCGGCGAAGGCAGTTGCGCCTCGGCGCGCGCCGCGTACATCGTGCCCGGCGGCGGCTGGCGGGTGAAATAGGTGTTGACGCCATCGAGCACCGCCCGCGCCAGCGCGCGCTGGTGCGAAGGATCGGTGAGACGGCGCTCTTCTTCCGGATTGGAGATGAAGGCGGTCTCGACCAGCATCGCCGGCATGTCCGAGGTGCGCAGCACCGCGAAGTTGGCTCGCTCGATATGCGGCTTGTGGTTGTGGCCGACCTGCTTGAGGCCGCTGAGGACGTGCCCGGCCGCGTCTTCGGAGGCCTTCATGTGGCCGCTCTGAGTGAGATCGAGCAAGACCGAGGTCAGGGTGTTGTCGGTCTGCTGCAGGCGCACGCCGCCGACCAGGTCGGAGGCGTTTTCCTTGTCGGCCAGCCAGCGCGCGCGCTGCGAGGACGCGCCCTTGAGCGACAACACGTACACCGACGAGCCCTTGGCGGCGCGGTTTTCGGCGGCGTCGGCATGGATGGAGATGAACATGTCGGCCTTGGCCTGGCGCGCCAACTGAGCGCGGCGCGGCAAGGGGATGAACACGTCGGTGTCGCGGGTCATGTAGGCCTTGAGGCCCGGCGTGGCGTTGATCTGGCGCGCGAGTTCGCGGCCGATCGCCAGGGTCACGTCTTTCTCGCGCTTGCCGGACTGACCGATCGCACCGGGGTCCTGGCCGCCGTGGCCGGGGTCGATGGCGATTACCAGCGGGCGCATGCCGCGGCCGCGCATGACGTCCTTGAGGGTCTTGACCGCGCCGGCCGGCGGCGCGCTTTCGGGCATCGCTGCGGGCGGAGCCGTCGCGGCGCCGGGCATCGGCGTCGGCACGCCGGTCGCGACCCGGGTCGGGACGCCGGTGGCGATGCGGGTCGGCACGCCGCTGGCGACCGTGCTCGGTATCGGCGCCTGCGCGGCCTGCTCGAACACGGCCTGGCGCGCAGCCTGCTGGGCGGCTAGTTGCTGGGCGTTGGCGGCCGGCGGCGGCGCTGCGGCGCCGACCAGCGCCGGAGCCTGGTGGTTGGGAAGCTGTGCGCCCGCGGCCTGGGTATTAGGGGCTTGCGGGTTCGCAGCGTGCGGGTTCGAGGCCGGGGCAGCGAGATGCGGAGCTGCGCCAGGCGCCTGGGCCGTAGTCGGGGCGGCCGGCGCCGCAGCATTGCGGGCGGCGAGTTCGGAGATCAGGCGGCTGGTCGCGGCGGCGGATTCGACCGAAGGATCGACCGTAGCGGCCGCTGCACTGGCGGTCGGCGTAGCGGCGGCCGGCGCCTGCGGCGCGGGTGCGGCCGCGACGGCTGCCTTCGGTTCGACGCCGTCGCCGGGCCATTCCAGGACCAGGCGCGGACCCGACCCGCCCTGCTCGATGCGCGGCTTGAGTGCGGCGACCGGCTGGGCGAGATCGAAGACGATGCGGACCGTGCCCGGCTGCGGTGCGCCGGTGCGGACGGATTTGACGATGCCGGTGCCGGCCGGGAGCTTGACGCTCTTGCCGACGCTGGAGGCCGGCAGGTCGACGACGAGGCGGTCCGGGCCCTTGAGGCTCAGGACTTTGTAATCGGCGTTCTTGTCGAGGGCGATCTCGGCGCGCGTCCCGGTAGCCCCGCTGCGCAGCTCCAAGCCCTTGATTTCACTGGCGTGCGCGAGATTCCAGGCCAGCGCCGCCAACAGCGCTATGCCGAGCAGGAATTTCTGGACGGTGGCCCCTTTGACTCGCATGGGCGTAAGTCAAGCACTGCGACACAGTAAATGCAAGAACTTTTCCCTTTCAAATCCGGCACCTGGGGCCACTTCCTATGGAATCGTTCAGGAGTCGGCCGCAAACCCATAGCCGGCGGTCCCCGCTCCCAAGGCACCAAGCCAGGCCTGCCCCGCCGCAGAAACCCCACTGAGTTCGACCTCGCGCCCCTCTCCATCGACGGCCAGTTCGACCCGCAGGTCGGGCGCGGGCAACCAGCCGCGGCCGCGCTCCGGCCATTCGACCAGCCACAACACCGCTTCGCCGCCGTCGAGACCGAGGAATTCGAGCTCGCCGGCATCGCCGATCCGGTACAGGTCGAGGTGCCAGGCCTCGCCGCCTTCGGACAGCGGATAGCGCTCGACCAAGGTATAGGTCGGGCTGCGGATCGCGCCGGTAACACCGAGTGCGCGCAACAAGGCGCGCGCCAGGGTCGATTTGCCGGCGCCGAGGTCGCCGTGCAGATGCACCTGCAAGCCCTCGCCGTCGTGCGCGGGCCGTGCCCGCGCCAAGGCGCCGCCGAGCGCGTCGGTGGCCTCGGCATCGCCCAAGTGCAGTTTGATCGTGTGCATGCTCATCCCTGCCGATTCTACTGACTGGCCCGCGCTACGGATTAGCACGACGGCGCAACCACGGCATCAGGTCGCTCGGCAGCAGACCGCGCTCGCCGCCGTCGCGCGCGGCATCGTCGCCGGCCAGCGAATGCAGCAGCGCGCCGCAGCTGGCGGCGTCGAAAGCATCGAGGCCTTGCGCGCGCAGAGCGGCGATCACACCGCTGAGCACATCGCCCATGCCGCCGACCGCCATGCCCGGATTGCCCGCGCCGACCACGCGCACGATGCGATCCGTTGCGGCGACCAGGGTGCCGGCGCCCTTGAGCACGACCGTGCAGGCATAACGTTCAACGAGAGCGCGCACCGCGGCGAAGCGATCGGCCTGCACGCTGGCGGTGTCGCTGCCGAGCAGGCGCGCGGCTTCGCCGGGATGCGGCGTCAACACCGTATCGGCCGGCAAACGCCGTGGCTCGGCGGCGAGCAGATTCAGCGCATCCGCATCGAAAAGCAGGGGTTTTCCGCTGTCCAGCGCATAGCGATACAAATTCCGGCCCCATCCTTGTTGGCCGAGCCCAGGTCCGATCGCGATCACGTCGGCGGCGGCGAAGGCCGTGCGCGGATCGTCGTTCTCGCCGATCGCACGCGGCATCGCCTCGGGCAATCGCGCCAGCATCGGCGCGACGTGCGCCTCGCGCGTGATCGCATCGAGCAAGCCGGCGCCGCTGCGCAAGGCCGCCTGCGCGCACAGCAACAGCGCACCGCCATGGCCGAGATCGCCGCCGATGCACAGCACCCGGCCGTTGCGACCTTTGTGACTGTCGCGCAGGCGCGGCGACAACCAGCGCGGCACGTCGCCGGCGCGCAGCCAGTGCGCGCTCGCCGGCACACCGTAAAGTTCGCGCGGCAAACCGAGGTCGGCGAGTGCGAGCGCACCGACGCGATCGAGTGCGGCGCCGCTGCGTAGTCCGCATTTGCCGGCGATGAATTCGAGCGTGCGCTGCGCGGTCACCGCCGATGGGTAGGCATGGCCGCGATCGGCATCGACACCGCTCGGCGCGTCGAGCGCGAGCACCGGCGCTGGATGGGCGTTGATCGCGTCGATCAGAGCGGATGCGTCGGCATCGGGCGCGCGCGACAGGCCGATGCCGAACACCGCGTCGACGACCGCGTCGGCCTCGGGCAAGGCGCCTTCGAACTCGACCACGCGACCGCCGGCCTGCATGTAGCCGGCCGCGGCCCGCTCGGCGAGCGCACCACGCGGCGCGTGCCCCGGCAGGCGCATTACCAGCACTTTGCGCCCGGCCTGCTGCGCATGCGTCGCCAATACGTAACCGTCGCCGCCGTTGTTGCCCGGGCCGCAGACCACCAACAGGCGCATCGCCTGCGGCCAATGGCCCAGCAGCTCGCGCCAGGCGGCTTCGCCGGCCCGCGCCATCAGCGCATAGGCGTCGCCGAGCTCGGCCACGGCCGCGGCTTCGATCGCGCGCAGCGCGGCGCCGTCGAACAAGGCCATCGGCGATGAAGTTTCAGCGGTCGGCGACATGCGGCGATTCTATACTTGCCGCATCGTGAGCCAGTCCGACACCCGCCCCACTTCGCCTCTCCCCGCGTCCGCCGATGCGCCCGGGAGCGCGCCCGACTACGCTGCGCTGGCCCTGCGCATCCGCGAGATCGCCCGCGAATTCGGCTTCCAGCGCTGCGGCATCTCCGGGATCGAGCTGGCCGAGGACGAGGCCTATCTGCTGGATTGGCTGGAACAGGGCCTGCACGGTTCGATGGACTGGATGGCCCGCCACGGCGGTTTGCGCGCGCGTCCCGACGAACTGCTGCCGGGCACCTTGCGGGTGATCTCGGTCGGGCTCGACTACGGCCGCCGCGACGACGAAGACGCCTGGGTCACGCTCGCCGACGGCGAACGCGCCTATGTCGCGCGCTACGCCCTCGGCCGCGACTATCACAAGCTGATGCGCCAGCGCCTGCAGCGTCTGGCCGACCGTCTGGCCGAACTGGTCGGCCCGTTCGGCCATCGCGTATTCGTCGACTCCGCGCCCGTGCTCGAACGCGCGTTGGCACGCAACGCCGGGCTCGGCTGGATCGGCAAACACACCTGTTTGATCGACAAGGACGGCGGTTCCTGGTTCTTCCTCGGCGAGATCTACGTCGACCTGCCCTTGCCGATCGACCGCCCGGCCAGCGCCCATTGCGGCACCTGCACGCGCTGCATCGACATCTGCCCGACCCAGGCCATCGTCGCCCCGCACCGCCTCGACGCGCGGCGTTGCATCTCCTACCTGACGATCGAACACGAAGGCCCGATACCGGTCGAACTGCGCGCGCCGATCGGCAACCGCATCTTCGGCTGCGACGACTGCCAACTCGTCTGCCCCTGGAACAAATTCGCCAAGCGCAACGACGAACCGGATTTCCGCGCCCGCAACGACCTCGACCGCGCCAGCCTGGCGCAGTTGTTCGCCTGGGACGAAGCCGAATTCCTGCGCCGCACCGAAGGTTCGGCGATCCGCCGCAGCGGCCACGAACGCTGGCTGCGCAACATCGCCGTCGCCCTCGGCAACGCCCCGGGCAGCGACGAAGTGATCGCCGCCTTGCGTTCGCGGCGCGAGCATCCCAGCGAGATCGTGCGCGAGCATGTCGAATGGGCGCTGGCGCGGCATGGGGTGCGGTAGCCCGGTGGTGTGATGCACCGCGTACCCAGGGTAGGAGCGGCGTCCTACTGGGTTTCCTTCGGTCACAAGCTGCGACCGCGCTGCAGCGGTCTTACGGCGTATCGCTCAAGCAAGATCTAGATCTAGATCAAACGCCAAAAGCTTCCGCCACTAAAGCGGCGGGTTACTTTCTTTTGTCTAAAGCAACAAAAGTCCGTCTGGATTCCCTTCGGTCAAAGGTAACCAAAGAAGTTGCTTCTTTTTGAATCACAAGCCCGCACGAGCGGTGCATACGCGGGGATCTACATACGGGACATCCATGTCCCGATGAAAAACGGCGCGCATCCTTGCGCGCCGCCCTCCGGGTCTTCTATGGCCTTCGCGAGTGCGAATCGACGCACAGCAACAGCAAAGCTGCTCTTGGGTAGGAGCGGCGCGAGCCGCGACCGCGTTCGTTCAGCGACCATCGTCTGCCGCGAAAGGCGCCGTCTCAACCACGACGCCGTTGCCGTTGCCATTGCCATTGCCGTTGCCGTTGCCGTTGCCGTTGCCGTTGCCGTGATGAGCTTGGCGCACCACCGAACTCGCGAGAACGCCTGGAGACCCGGAGGGCGCCGCACAGGACGTGCGGCGTTTTCCGATAAGACAGGGACGTCTTATCGGAAAATTCCGGCGCGGGCTGCGTACTCGCAGGGGAGCTTCGTCAAGGAAAGCCTTTTCTTTGGTTATCTTTCTTTTGGGCCAGCAAAAGAAAGTAACCCGGCCGCGTTAGCGGACGGAAGCTTTGCACTTGCTTGTTAGAAACTCCGCGTAATCGGTCGCGACTCACGTCGCTCCTACAGGGAAACTCTACCCTTGCTTCTGAGATGCGCCGCAAGACCGCCACAGCGCGGTCGCGACTCGCGTCGCTCCTACCCACCGCGACAGTTCGAGCCTACGATCAATGACGACGGCTGTGCGATTTCTACGCGTCCCTTGGTCGCGACTCACGTCGCTCCTACAGGGAAACTTTGCCCTTGCTTGTGAGACGCCCCGAAACACCGTCACAGCGCGGTCGCGGCTCGTGACCGAAGGAAATCCAGTAGGACGCCGCTCCTACCCTGAGCACCGAAGCCAACCTTAAAACGAAAAACGACGCCGTAGCGCCGTTCTCGTCCATCGCGACCGCGCGGCAACCTCAGCCGCGCAAGCGCCGGATCAGCTCGCGGGTGACCGGGTCGTCGGCCTCGGCATCGCCGGCCAGGGCCGGCAACAGACGGCTGGCGACCTGCTTGCCGAGTTCGACGCCGAACTGGTCGAAGGCGTTGATGCCCCAGAACACCGACTGCAGGTAGACGCTATGTTCGTACATCGCCAGCAAGGCGCCGAGCGCATGCGGGGTCAAGGCGTCGAGCAGGATGGTCGTGCTCGGGCGTCCGCCGGCATAGACGCGGTGCGGGTCGTCGCTGCCCTGGCCGTTGGCGAAGGCCTCGGTCTGGGCCAGCAGGTTGGACTGCAGCGCGCGATGGTTCTGCGCATACGGCGCATCGGAACGGACCACGCCGATGAAGTCGGCCGGCACGATCGAGGTGCCCTGGTGCAGGGCCTGGAAGAAGCTGTGCTGGGTGTCGGTGCCGACGCCGCCCCACCACACCGCCACGGTATCGCCGGCCACGGCCGAACCGTCCAGACGCACCGACTTGCCGAGGCTTTCCATCACCAACTGCTGCAGATAGTTCGACAGCAGCTTGAGGCGGTCGTCGTAGGCGAGCACGGCCTGGGTCGCGTAGCCGAGGCCGTTGCGGTTCCAGATCGCGGTCAGCGCGTGCCAGGCAGCGAGATTGCTCTGCAGCGGCGTGCGCAGCACGTGCGCGTCCATCTCGGCGGCGCCGTCGAGGAATTGCTCGAACGCGTCCATGCCGATGGCCAGCGCGATCGGCAAGCCGACCGCCGACCACAACGAATAACGCCCGCCGACCCAGTCCCACATCGGCAGGATGCGCTCGGACGGGATGTTGAAGGCGTCCGCCGCGCGCCCGACATTGGCGCTGATCGCGTACAGGCGCGAGTCGTCGCCGAGCCAGTCGCGCAGGATGCCGCCGTTGAGCAGGGTCTCCTGGGTGCCGAAGGTCTTGGAGATCAACAGCGCGGCGGTGCGCTTGGGGTCGAGTCCGGCGAGTACGCGCTGGGCGGCGTGGCCGTCGACGTTGGACAGGAAGTGCACGCGGAAGCGGCCCGGGGTGGCGCCGGTCAACGCATCCACGGCCAGGCGCGGGCCGAGATCGGAACCGCCGATGCCGACGCTGACGATGTCGGTGACCTCGCTCGCGGCGAGCGCGTCGACCACCGCGCGCATGCGCTGACGGGCTTCAAGGGCTTGTGCGTGCGCAGCGCGCGCGGTGTCGGTCGCGGACAGGTCGCTGCGCAGCGCGCTGTGCAGCGCCGGACGGCCTTCGGTGACGTTGACGATCTCGCCGTCGAACAGGGCGCGCAGACGGCCGACGCTGTCGGCGGCCTCGGCGGCGCGGAACAACCACTCCAGCGCGGCGCGGTCGTAATGCTGGCGGGCGAAGCTGGCGTAGACCGGCCCGACCTTGACGGTGAAGTCCGTTGCGCGGGCCGGATCGGCGGCGATCAACGCCGGCAGCGGAGTTTGGGTGACGCGCCCGACTTCGGCGCGCAGCTCAGTCAGTCGGGCGTCATCGCTCATCTGTCTTCGGTTCTCAGGCGGCCTGCGCCGGCATCGAGGTGTTGGTATGGGTGAGTTGGTTGTTGCGGTCCACATAGACCAGGGTCGGCTTGTACTTCGCCGCCTCGGCCTCGTCGCAGATACCGTAGGCGCAGATGATGACCAGATCGCCGGGCTGGGCCTTGTGGGCGGCCGCACCGTTGACCGAGATCACGCCGCTGCCCTCTTCCCCGCGGATGGCGTAGGTCGAGAAGCGGTGGCCGCTGTTGATGTTGTAGATGTGGACCTGTTCGTACTCACGGATGCCCGAGATATCGAGCAGGCGGCCATCGATGGCGCAGGAGCCTTCGTAATGAAGCTCGGCGTGGGTCACGGTGGCGCGGTGGATCTTGGCCTTGAGCAGGTTCAGTTGCATGTCGGTTACTCCGTCCGCAGACGCGCGGGCGCGAAAGGCCAGAAGTCTAGCAGCGCATGGCGCGCTGCAACATGGGTCGGGACCGCAGCCGGCGGAACGGAGTATTCCCGTTCAGTGGCGCGGGTTTCGGGAGGCGCCGGGCGCCTGTTCAGGTCTCGAATTCGAGGTTGTCGATAAGCCGGGTGCGGCCAAGCCGGGCCGCGATCAGCGCCACCCGTGCCCCGCTCTCGCCAGCCCCGCCCTCACCAAGCACGGGCAAGCCGAGGTCGGGGCGCCGGACCACGGCGTAGTCGACCGCGAAGCCGGCCGCGCTCAGGCGCTCGAGCGCCCCGGCCTCGACCGCCTCGCGCGACTGCCCGGCCTGACTGGCTTCGCGCATCCATTGCAGACAAGCGTGAATGGCCACCGCCTGCGGGCGCTCGCTCTCGGACAGGTATTGGTTGCGCGAGCTCAAGGCCAGGCCGTCGGCTTCGCGGCGGGTGTCGGCGCCGACGATCTCGATCGGGAACGCGAGGTCGCGGACCATGTAGCGGATCACCGCGAGCTGCTGGTAGTCCTTGCGGCCGAACACGGCGACGTCGGGGCGGACCTGGTTGAACAAACGCGCGACCACGGTGGCGACGCCGTCGAAATGGCCTGGCCGGTGCGCGCCTTCGAGGGTCTCGGTGACCTGCGGCACCCGCACCTGCACGGTGTGCTCGGCGCCGAAGGGATACATGGTCTCGACCGAAGGCAGCCACAGCAGATCGCAGCCGGACGCGCGCAAGCCTTCGGCATCGGCCTCGGGCGTGCGCGGGTAGCGACCGTAGTCTTCGTTCGGGCCGAACTGGGTCGGGTTGACGAACACGCTCGCCACCACCCGGTCGGCGCGCTCGCGCGCGAGGCGGATCAACGAATGGTGGCCGGCGTGCAGGTTGCCCATGGTCGGCACGAAGGCGATGCGTTGCCCGGCCAGGCGCCACGTTTCCAGGGTCGAGCGCAGCGCGCCCAGTTGATCGACAGTCAGCATGCGGTACTCGGTAGGACGGCGCGGACCGGGTCCGCGATGAAGGCAAGATCGGGGTGCGCGGCGGCGATTTCCAGCGCGCCGCGCAAGTACGGGTGATCGCCGAACGGACCCGCCGTAAGAATCAGTCGTAGGAGTGCGCCGCGTCGGGGAAGGCACCGCTGCGCACCGCGTCGGCATAGGCCTGGAACGCACCGGCGACCGAGCCGCTCTCGGCCAGGAAATCCTTGACGAACTTGGGCCGGCGATGGCCCGAGTTGACCCCGAGCAGGTCGTGCAGCACCAGCACTTGGCCGTCGCATTGCGGGCCGGCGCCGATGCCGATGGTCGGGATGGCGAGGTCGGCGGTGATCGCCGCGGCCAACCCGGTCGGCACGCATTCGAGCACGAGCAAGGTCGCGCCGGCCTCGGCGACCGCGCGCGCGTCGGCGCGCAGCTTCGCAGCGGTGGCGTCGTCGCGGCCCTGCAGCTTGTAGCCGCCCAGGCGCAGCACCGATTGCGGGGTCAGGCCGAGGTGCGCGCAGACCGGGATCTCGCGCTCGACCAGGAAACGGATGACCTCGAGCTTGTGGCCCGCGCCTTCCAGCTTGACCATCGCCGCACCGGCCTGGAGCAACTGTGTCGCCGCGTCGAGCGCGCGCTCGGGCGTGGCGTCGGACTGGAACGGCAGGTCGCTGATCAGCAGCGCCTTGGACAGGCCGCGGGCGACGCAGGCGGTGTGATAGGCCATGTCGGCGGTGGTGACCGGCAAGGTGCTGTTCTGGCCTTGTACGACCATGCCGAGCGAATCGCCGACCAGGACCAGTTCGATGCCGACCGCGTCCATGGTGCGGGCGAAACTGGCGTCGTAGGCGGTCAACATGACCAGCTTGCGGCCGTCGCGCTTGGCGTCGGCGAGCATGGGCACGGTCCAGGCCTTGGCGGCCGGTTTGTCGGTGGGGGCCGATGTGTACATGGTTTGGGTTCGTCCGGGCGGTGGCGCGCGGACGCCGCTGGGGAGAGCGCAATAACTTAACAGGTTGCGCCGGGGCGCGACCGGCCATGCGCGCAACGCTGCCGGCCCGCCACGGCGCGGCAAGCCGGCCGCCTCATGCGCGCAGCGTGGCGGTCAACTATCGACCGCGTCGAGCCGGCGAATCGCGCCGGCATCGATGCACTGCAAGGCCTCGCGTGCCGGTCCGCGCCGCGCAATGACGGCGTCGGGGGCGATTTCGAGCAAAGGCACCAGGGCGAATGCGCGCTCGTGCAGATGCGGATGCGGCACGTGCAGGCCGGGCTCGTCGATCACCGCATCGCCGTACAGCAGCAGATCGAGGTCGAGGGTGCGCGGCCCCCAGCGGTCGCTGCCGTCGGCGCGGCGCGCGCGTCCGGCCTCGCGCTCGATGGCGAACATCGCCGCGAGCAGATGCTGCGCGCTCAAGCCGGTTTCGAGCATCGCCACGGCGTTGACGAAATCGGGTTGCTCGGTGACGCCCCAGGCCGGCGTGCGGTAGAGGCTGGACAGGCGCAACAGCCGCGTTTGCGGCGCAATGTCGAGGGCGCGCGCGGCGGCACGCAAAACCTCGGCGCTGTCGCCAAGGTTGCTGCCGAGGCCGACGAAAGCGACCGTCGACGGGGCGGATGCGGTCCAGGTCATGCTCAGGCCATCGCAGATTCAAGGTCACCGGAAGCCGGTCGCAGCCGGGATCTTCTCGTCAGAGCATCGCCTCAACCGGAAATCGTCGGGCCTGTCGTCGCGACGACGCAGGCCCCTGCCGATCACTCCGATGCGGTCGGCGCGCCGCGACGGCGGCGACGGCGTTTGCGCGGGGCGCGATCCTCGCCGCCCTCCTCGTCGTCCAGGTGCGCATGCGCCTCCTGGTGCGCGAGCAGTTCGCCCGGATGCTGCTGCGCCTCGCGCCAGAACTCGACGTCGGCGGCGTGCTCGTCCGATGCGGCCATGCGCAGCGAGAGGAAATCGAAGGCGGCGCGGAAACGCGGGTGCGACAACAGCCGGAACACGCGCTTGCGCTGACGCTGCTGGAAACGCGACTGCAGCAGCCAGATCTCCTGCATCGGCAGCGAGAAGCGGCGCGGCAGCGCGATCGTCGACAACTGGTGCAAGGTGACCCGGTCGGCGGCGCGGCGCTGCGCTTCGGCGGTGTGCACGCCCTGCGCCTGCAGACCCATCAGGTCGCGGCAATACGCCGGCCACAGCAACAACGCGAACAGGAACGCGGGCGAGACCGGCTCGTCGTTGGCGACGCGCGCGTCGGTGCCCTTCAGCCCTTCCAGCACCATCCGGCGCAGGGCGCCGCTGCGGTTGGACTTCAGGGCCGCCGCACTTTCCGGCAACAGCGCCGACAGCAATCCGAAACGCTCCAGGCCGAGGAAGCTTTCGACCGCATGGCCGGACAGGAACAGCTTGAGGCATTCCTCGAACAACCGCGCCGGCGCGGCATCGGCGAGCAACGGCGCCAGATGCGGGATCGGCGCGGCAGTGGCCGCCTCGATCTCGAAACCGAGCTTGGCCGCCAGGCGCACGGCGCGCAGCATCCGCACCGGGTCTTCGCGATAACGTGTTTCCGGATCGCCGATCAGGCGCATCAGGCGGTTCTGCACGTCCTCGAAGCCGCCGACGTAGTCGCGCACCGAGAAATCCTCGACCGCGTAATACAGCGCATTGGCGGTGAAGTCGCGGCGGACCGCGTCGTCCTCGATGCTGCCGTAGACGTTGTCGCGGACCAGGCGGCCGCCGGTGTCGGTCTCGCGGTCGCCGCTGCCGTCGTCGATGTTGGCGCGGAAGGTCGCGACCTCGATGATCTCGCGGCCGTAGACCACGTGCGCCAGGCGGAACCGGCGGCCGATCAGCCGGCAGTTGCGGAACAGGCCCTTGACCTGCTCCGGCGTGGCGTCGGTGGCGACGTCGAAGTCCTTGGGATGACCGCCGACCAGGATGTCGCGCACGGCGCCACCGACCAGGAAGGCGCCGAAGCCGCTGTCGCGCAGCCGATACAGCACGCGAAGCGCGTTCGGACTGATCTCCTTGCGCGAGACATTGTGCTGGTCGCGCGGGATCACGCGCAGCGAGGTATGGAATGAAGAGTTATCGGCTTGCATCGAGCGGGCGTGCCGCCTTATAGGTTCGTAAGGTTCAACCGTTGCCCGTGGCAACGGCGGCGCATATACTAGCAGGCCGCATCGGGTTGAGAGTCCGTGCGGTCTGCCAGGAACCCGTTCCCGGCCGAGTTTCAACCTGCTCCCTTCGTCTAGAGGCCTAGGACGTGGCCCTCTCAAGGCTAAAACACGGGTTCGAATCCCGTAGGGAGCGCCAATACGCGACCAGGTCGCCAGAAGCCCGCGCAGCGATGCGCGGGCTTTTTCTTGGCGCCAGCCGCGTTACGGGGCCGGGCGAAAGCGCGATCTGCGCCAACGGCCAAGCCCCGCCTTGGGTCGTCGCCTCGCGAATGGCTACACTATCGCTGCCCGGCCTGTTCGTCCCGGACCATAGCTCAGGATTCCCGCCATGCCCTTCGTCGTCACCGAGAACTGCATCAAGTGCAAGTACACCGACTGCGTCGAGGTGTGCCCGGTCGACTGTTTCCACGAAGGCCCGAATTTCCTGGTGATCGACCCGGACGAGTGCATCGACTGCACCCTGTGCGAGCCGGAATGCCCGATCAATGCGATCTATCCCGAGGACGACGTGCCGGCCGGCCAGGAGCCCTTCGTCGCGCTCAACGCCGAACTGTCCAAGTCCTGGCCGGTGATCACCACCCGTAAGGACGGCCCGCCCGACGCCAAGGACTGGGAAAACAAGCCCGGCAAGCTCGACCTGCTCGAGCGTTGAGCCCCGCCGGCACGGCGTCGGCCGTGCGCGCCCGAATCGCCTCGTAAACACTCGGCGGGCTTCGCCCCGCCCTCCGCAATGGCCCGGCTGGCGCATGCCGCCTGGCCGGCTTGGCTCGGCCTGTCTCCGCCCGGACGTGGCCGGCATGACCGCCGGCACCGCCTCCCGCCCAAGCCCGGCTCGGCCCGCGCCATGGCCGCCTGGCATTCATCGGCCCGCACCTAGACTCGGCCCGTCACGGACCGAATGAAACGACGCCATGCCGCATGCCCGTTTGCGCCTGAATCTGCTCCTCGCGCTTTGCGCCGCACCGATCCTCGCCGGTGCGCAGCCGCGCACGCTCACCCTCGCCCAGCTCGATCTGTCCCGGCTGGACCTGTCGAAGCTGGACTTGTCGAAGCTGGATCTGTCGCAGGTCGACCTGTCGCAATTGGACCCCAGCGCGATCGCCGCCGGCGCCAGCGACACCCTGATGCGCGCGCCCGACGGTTCGATCGACGAATTGTTCCAGGCCCTGCACCAGGCCTCGCGCCATCCGCGCGATGCGGCGACGCTATGCGCCTTGTTCGATCCGGCCGCCGATCGCAGCCCGCAGGCGCTCGCTTCCGCGGCGCAGAACCTCGGCGACGCCAGCCGCCAGGGTTTCGCCAACGCCCTGCTCGGCATCGCCGCGAACGGTCTGCAGAACCCGCGCCAGCCTTACGACGCCGGCGCGGCGAAACAGACGCTGAAATCCGCCGGCACCACCGCGATGCTGCTGCACGACGGCTTCATGGGCGCGCTCAACGCCGACGCCAGCGAACCCGGCGGACGCGAGGCGCGCTGCCAGGCCTTCGGTTGGCTGCTCGATGCACTCAAGGGCATGCCGCGGGCTCAGCGCGCCTCGGCGATGCGCCTGATGTTGAACGAGGGCCTGACCCGCTGGTCGCCGCCGCGCTGAGTGCGCTCGGCGTGCCGGCTTCATAACGAAAACGGGCGCCATCGGCGCCCGTTTCGCAAGCAGGACTGCGGCGTCGGATCAACGGCCGCCGAGCGCTGCCTTGAGGTTGGCGATCAGCTTGGCCGGGGCTTCGCCGGTCGCCGGCAGACCGCGCGGGTCGACCGCCGAGACGTAGGCGCCGGCGTCGGCCGCGCTGATGCGGACCAGGAAGTTGCTGCCTTCGTAGTTCACGTCGTAGGCGCCGAGCAACTGCGCACGGCTGGCGATGTTGAGGCCTTCGACCTTGCCGAGCGCTTCGCCGACCTGGTTGAACACCGCGTCGCGGTTGCCGCTGACGGTGAAACCGTTGGCCGACGAGGCCGGGGCGCCGGGGGCGGCCTGGGTCGGACGCGACGCGGCCAGGCCCGAGGCGGTCACCGAACCGCCCGGCACGGCCATCGCACCGTCGGTGCGCGGCTGGTCGAGATCCGGCGGCACTTCCAGCGGACGATTCTCAGGCGTTTCGGCGTAGAGCTTGTTGCCCTTGCGGAACCAGCTGCAACCCGACGTGGCGACCATCGCCAGCAACAGACCGGCGACAACCGCGCGGGACAGAGAAACATTGGAACGCATGAGCATCTCCTACAGGGATTCAGGCCGCGAGGGTGTCGCGGCAGACGTGTTCGAGTTCGACGACGAGACCGGCGGTGCGCCGAGCGGCATCCTGATGGGCGGCCGAGAGCGACTGCAGGGGCAGGCGCAGACCATGGCCGATGCCCTGGGCGCTGAGCAAGGCCTTGACCGGAATCGGGTTCGGTTCCAGACCGAGGAAATCGTAGGCCGGGCGCAGACGCGCGTCCCAAGCCTCGGCCTCGGCGCCGCGACCGGCGCGGGCCAGGTCGGCGAGACGGCGGAACGCCGCCGGCAGCACATTGGAACCGACCGAAATGATGCCGTCGGCGCCGGCGAGCATGGCCCGGCAGGCGGTCGGGTCGTCGCCGCTGAGCACCGCGAAGCCCTCGCTCTTGAACGGCAACAAGGCCTGCATCCGCTGCGGGTCTGACACCGCTTCCTTGATGCCGACGATGCCCGGATGACCGGCCAGCTCGGCCACGGTCTCCGGCAGCAGGTCGCCGCCGGTACGGCCGGGCACGTTGTAGAGCACCACCGGCAAGGCGTCGTCGTCGGCGATCGCACGGAAGTGCGCGACCAGGCCGGCCTGGGTCGGGCGCACGTAGGGCGGGGTCACGACCAGCGCCGCGTCGGCGCCGAGGGCAGCCACGTGACGGGTCAGTTCGATGGTTTTGGCGGTATTGGACAAGCCGGTGCCGGCCAGCACCGGAATGCGGCCGGCGACGAATTCGACCGCGGCGCGCAGCACGGCGTCGTATTCGGCGTCGTAGAGCGCGGCGGCCTCGCCGGTCGAGCCGGCGACCACGACGGCCTGGGTGCCGCCTTCCAGCTGCATCGCCAGCAGTTTGTGCCAGGCGTCCAGGTCGATTTCGCCGGACGCGGTGAAAGGCGTCGCCAGCGCGGTGATGCTGCCGGAAAGTCGCAAGTGAAGACCTACTAAGTGGAGTTCGCGTCCGCAGCCGTGCTGTGGAGCGGTCGGGGGCCATTATTCCAGCGGGCGGGCCGGTGCGGAAACGTGCGCCGGTGCAGCCACGCACGGGACGATGTTACTTGCGGCCCGAAAGCGCGGGCAAGTATGCTCCCTTCAGCCGCAGCCCGTCCGCGGGCCGCCGTTCATATCCGAGCATCACGCTCCCCTTGCAGGCGCCGCCTTGACCGATTCCGCTTCCCGGCCGTCGCCGAACGAAAACCACCTCCTGATCAACGCCTATACGACGCATCCGGAGTCGCCGCTATTGTCGGTGACGCGCCGGATCGCCGATTCGGGCTGCAATCTCGTCGATGCGCGCCTGTCCACGGTGGGCCGCGACGTCTCGGTGACCGCGCTGGCGGTCGGCTCCTGGGACTCGGTCGCCAAGCTCGAGGCCATGCTCACGCGCCTGGAGCGCGAGGAAGGCCTGAAGCTGGTCTGGTACCGCACCGGCGCCAAGCAGGTGCAGTCCAACCTGCTGCCCTACATCGTCGAGGTCGTGGCCGCCGACAAGCCCGGCATCCTGTTCCAGCTCGCCGACTTCTTCGACCGCCAAGGCATCACCATCGAAAGCCTGCATTGCTCGCGTTATCGCGCGATGCAGACCGGCGCCGACATGTTTTCGGCGCAGATCACCATCGGCGTGCCCTCGAGCATGCACATCGCCGCCCTGCGCGACGATTTCCTCGAGTTCTGCGACCATCTGAACCTAGACGCCATCATGGACCCGATGAAGTTCTGATCATGCTCGATACCGGCGACCACGCTTACGGCAAGAAAACCCCCGACCTCCCCCTGGCCCTGTCCGGCGGCGAGACGGTCAAGCTCAAGGACTATGCCGGCCAATGGCTGGTGCTGTACTTCTATCCGAAGGACAGCACCCCGGGCTGCACCACCGAAGGCCTGGATTTCAACGCCCTGCTGCCGAAGTTCAAGAAACTCGGCGCGACCGTGCTCGGCGTGTCGCGCGATTCGATCAAGTCGCACCAGAACTTCTGCACCAAGCAGGGCTTCAAGTTCGAGCTGGTCAGCGACGCCGACGAATCGGTGTGCAACGCCTTCGGTGTGATCAAGGAAAAGAACCTGTACGGTCGCAAGTACATGGGCATCGAACGCAGCACCTTCCTGATCGACCCCAAGGGCGTCATCGCCCAGTCATGGCGACCGGTGAAAGTCGCTGGCCATGCCCAGGCCGTACTCGACGCACTCAAGGAACACGCCGCCCAGTGAGGCCCCTCGTTTCCACGCTCGCACGCTGTCCCGCCCCGCGGGTCACGGCGGCGCGGCCGTGCGCGCGCGCCGCTCGCCCGCCCTCGCCGCACTTGTGCGACCTACGCCCCGCCCCGGCGAGGGCCGCTGGCGGACACTCGCCTGAGCGCCTTCGCAGGCCTTGCCACCCCGTTCCGCCGTCGCAACGAAACGCACCACCCATCATCTCCGACGAGACTTCCGAATGACCAGAAGCAAGCGGATCTATGTGCTCGACACCAACGTGCTCATGCACGACCCGACCGCGCTGTTCAAGTTCCAGGAACACGATGTCTACCTACCGATGCAAGTCATCGAGGAGTTGGACAACGGCAAGAAAGGCACCTCCGAAGCCAGCCGCAACGCGCGCCAGGTCAGCCGCTTCCTCAACGAACTGATCCAGGCCGAAGGCACCGACAAGATCAGCAGCGGCATCACCCTCAACCGCCCGCAGGGGCTGCAGCTGCGCGGCGCGCAGAGCATCGGCAAGCTGCGCTTCCAGACCGGCTCGTTCGACGCCGGCAAGCGCTTCAGCGCGGTGATCCCGGACAACCAGATCCTCGGCGCGATCCTCGCCCTGCAGGAGCAGGAGCCCGGCGTGCCGGTGGTGTTCGTGTCCAAGGACATCAACCTGCGGATCAAGGCCTCGATCGCCGGCATCGTGTCGGAGGACTACGAGAACGATCGCGCGCTCGACGATTTCAGCCTGCTCTACACCGGCGCGACCGCGCTGCCGGACGACTTCTGGCAGCTTCACGGCAAGGACCTCAAGTCCTGGACCGAAAAGGGCCGCACCTATTACGAGATCAGCCGCACCGAGAACGACGACTGGTACCCGAACCAGTTCCTCTACCTGCCCGGCGACGACGAGTCCGAACTCAAGGTCACCAAGGTCGGCGAAGACCGCGTGCAGTTGCAGATCGTCGACGATTTCCGTCATAACCAGCATGCGGTCTGGGGCATCATCGCGCGCAATCGCGAACAGAACTTCGCCCTCAACGCGCTGATGGACCCGGAGATCGACTTCGTGACCCTGCTCGGCACCGCCGGCACCGGCAAGACCCTGCTCGCGCTCGCCGCCGGTTTGGCGCAGACCATGGACCAGCAGCGCTACCGCGAAATCATCATGACCCGCGCCACCGTCAGCGTCGGCGAGGACATCGGTTTCCTGCCCGGCACCGAAGAGGAAAAGATGACGCCGTGGATGGGCGCGCTGACCGACAACCTGGAAGTGCTGACCCACAACCAGGAAGGCGGCGCCTGGGGCCGCGCGGCGACCAACGACCTGCTCGCCTCGCGCATCAAGATCCGCTCGATGAACTTCATGCGCGGCCGCACCTTCCTGAGCCGCTGGCTGATCCTCGATGAAGCGCAGAACCTGACCCCGAAGCAGATGAAGACCCTGATCACCCGTGCCGGCCCCGGCACCAAGATCGTCTGCCTCGGCAACGTCGAACAGATCGACACGCCGTATCTGACCGAGACCACCTCGGGTTTGACCTACGCGGTCGACCGCTTCAAGGGCTGGGCGCACAGCGCGCACGTGACCTTGCGCC
The DNA here is from genome assembly GCF_001442535.1 of Lysobacter antibioticus. NCBI lineage: Bacteria > Pseudomonadati > Pseudomonadota > Gammaproteobacteria > Lysobacterales > Lysobacteraceae > Lysobacter > Lysobacter antibioticus. The sequence goes on from NZ_CP013141.1 coordinate 1,539,955, forward strand.
GCGGCGAGCGTTCGAGGTTGGCCGATTACGCGTCCGAAGTGCTCTAAGCCTGTTGCGATACCGATGAACGGATGCCGCGCGATGCGAGTCGCGCGGCATTTTGGTTTGTGGCGGCATCGGTCGCGGGAACGCGCAGAGACTGCAACGCCGATGTTGTTCAGCGAAGCCGCGTGTTGTCGCAGGGTAGGAGCGGCGCAAGCCGCGACCGCGCCGTAACGGCCTCGCAGCGCATCCTCAAGCAAGACCAAGATCAAACGCCAAAAGCTTCCGCCACTAAAGCGGCGGGTTACTTTCTTTTGTCATAAGCAACAAAAGAAAGCTAACCAAAGAAAAATGCTTTTCTTTGAGTCAAGGGCCCGCACGAGCGATGCCAACGCAGGGATTTTTCATACGGGACATCCCTGTCCCGATGAAAAACGGCGCGCGTCCATGCGGGCCGCCCTCCGGGTCTTCTTCTGCCTTCGCTAGTGCGGGACGGCGCACAGCAACAGCAACAGCAACAGCAACAGCAACAGCAAAAGACAGAAGCAGAAGTAGGTGCAGGTGCAGGTGCAGGTGCAGGCTCGGCCGAGAGCCCCCTAACCCCCAACCACCTAAACGCCCCAATGCGGCATCCCCTCCAGTTGGGTACGCTTAGCCCATGACCTCCCCGCTCCCCGCCAATACCCCCGTTCCCGTCAGCGCCCTCACCATCGCCGGCTCCGACTCCGGCGGCGGCGCCGGTATCCAGGCCGATCTCAAGACCTTCGCCGCGCACCGCGTGCACGGGCTCAGCGCGCTCGCGGCGCTGACCGCCCAGCACACCCGCGGGGTCACCGCAGTGCATGTGCCCGATACCGGCTTCCTGCGCGCGCAGATCGATGCCTGTTTCGACGATTTCGACGTGCGCGCGGTCAAGCTCGGCATGCTCGCCAACGCCGAGGTCATCCTTGCGGTCGCCGATGCGCTCGAGCACTACCGGCCCGAGTACGTGGTGCTCGATCCGGTCATGGTCGCGACCTCCGGGGCGCGCCTGCTCGAAGCATCGGCCCTGGACGCCATGCGCACGCGGTTGCTGCCGTTGGCGAGCCTGGTCACGCCGAACCTGCCGGAAGCGGAACTGCTGCTCGGCACCGCCATCGACGATCTCGCCGGCATGCACGCGGCTCTCGACGGCTTGTCGGCGCTCGGCGCACGTGCGGTGCTGCTCAAGGGCGGGCACCTGCCCGGGCACGGCGATGTCGTCGATCTGTTCGCCGACGGCATGCAGGTGCGCGAGATCGCGCACGCGCGCTTGCGAGTCGATGCCCATGGCACCGGCTGCACCCTGGCATCGGCGGTCGCGGCGAATCTTTGTCTCGGGCGCTCGCTCGAAGACGCCTGCGTGGCCGCGGCCGACTACGTGCACGCCGCGCTGCGCCTGGGCTATCGCCCGGGACGCAGCGAGGTGTTGGTGCTCGATCACTTCGGCGCGGCACCGCATGGCTGATCGTCACGAGCCCACCGGTCTGCCGCTGCGCGCCGGGGACGGCCATCGCTGGAATCTGTACGCACGCGTCCCGACCGAACCGACGGCGAGCCTGTTGTGGCTGCCCGCACTCGGCGTCGCCGCCCGCCATTACCTGCCCTTCGCCGACGCCCTGGCGGCGCGCGGCATTGCCGTTTACGTGCACGAGTGGCGCGGCAACGGCAGCAGCAGCGTGCGCGCCAGCCGCGACAGCGACTGGGGCTATCGCGAGTTGTTGCTCGACGATCTGCCGGTCAGCGATGCCGCGGTCGCCGCAGCCCTGCCCCAGCTGCCGCGCATCATCGGCGGCCACAGCCTGGGCGGTCAGCTTGCCTGCATGCGCCTGGGCCTGGCTTCGCTGCGCAACGAGCCGGCGCTGCCGAGTTCGCTGTGGTTGGTCGCCAGCGGCGCGCCGTATTGGCGCACCTTCCCAATGCCGCAGCGGATCGCGATGCCGCCGATCTACCGATTCCTACCCTGGCTCGCCCGCGTCAACGGCACCCTGCCCGGCCGCCGCATCGGTTTCGGCGGCAACGAGGCGCGCAGCCTGATCCGCGATTGGGGTCGTACCGCGCTGAGCGGCCGCTACGCTGCGGCCGGTATCGACGCCGATGTCGAAGCGGGCATGGCCCAGGTCGCGGTCGATGCACGCGCGGTCTCGATGGACGGCGATTGGCTGGTGCCGCCGGGATCGGTGCGTTATCTGCTGTCGAAGCTGCCGCGTGCGCAAAGCGAAAGCCTGTTGCTCGGAACGCGCGCGCTCGGCACCCGCGCCGATCATTTTTCCTGGATGAAGCAGCCCGAGGCGGTGGTCGAGGCGCTACTGCGCCGATAAGCCCTGCTTTGGGGGAGGAGCGGCGTCCCACAGGGATTTCCTCCGGTCACGCGACCACGCCGATAACGCGCCGTCGCCGGTGTGGTGCCGCCGTTGATGCGGTATCGCGGTCGCGGCTCGCGCCGCTCCTACCCCGAAAGCGGCTTGCCCTCCGCGGCGATTTACGCCGAACCACCGATTTTTTACGGTGAATTTACGCAGTGACGGCGGTCGCGAAATAGCGGCTTTACGCCCCCGGTTCCGAGAATGGCGATGTGGCCAGACAGGCCTCTCCCACCCGGAATCCATTATGTCGTCGCATCATCTCTTTCGCAGCCGCGAAGCCGCCACCCCGCTGATCCTGGCCGTCTGCGCCGGTATCGGCCTGCTTGCGCTGGGCACCCAGGCCCAAGCCGGCGAGCAGGACGCCGTCCAATTCAGCGGTACGGCCGCGCTCACCAGCGACTACGTCTGGCGCGGCAGCAGCCAGACCCAGGGCGACCCGGCCGTGCAGGTCGGCTTCAAGGCCGCCGCGGCCAACGGTTTCTACGGCTCGGTGTGGGGCTCGAACGTCGAGTTCGCGCCGCAAACGCATGCCAGCAGCGAATTCGACTTCACCGTCGGCTGGGCCGGCAAGATCGCCGACGAGTGGGCGCTCGACGTCAACCTCCTGCACTACCGCTATCCGTCGACGACCAGCGACCTCAACTGGACCGAACTCAACGGCACCGTGACCTACCGCGACAATTACTGGCTGTCGCTGGGTTACTCGAACGAAGCGCTCGGCAGCAAGGAACGCGGCATCTACAGCCAGATCGGCGCGCGCTTTCCGGTCAACGATGCGCTGCGTTTCGAAGCCGCGGTCGGCCACTACTACCTCGACGATGTTTACAACGACAGCTACACCCACGGCCAGCTCAGCGCGATCTGGGCCGTCAAAGCCCCCTTCGAGTTGCGCCTGACCGCGCACGCCACCGATTCCAGCGCCGAACGCATCTTCGGCGATTCGCTGGCCGGCTCGCGCATCGAAGCGGCCGTGCAAGCGTCCTTCTGACAGGAGTAACCCTCATGCCCGGCTGGCTTTCCATGTTGTGCGCGGTTTCGGTCCTGGTGGCCGGCGCCTACCTGCTCTACGTCGTGCTGCGCCCGGAAGACTTCTAGTCCGCGCAGCCGCAATGCGGACCAGGACCGGTCCGCATCACTCTCCTCAGCGCCCGGACGGACTCACCGCTCGGGCGCGGTCCCTGAAGGCGCCGGATGCGCCGCGACGGACCCATTACCGCCCGGTGTTTCACCATGATCGAAATCTTTCTCGTATTCGCGCTGGCGATCGGCCTGGGATGGCCGCTCGGCCAGTACCTGGCGCGAGTCATGCGCGGCGACCGATCGCGCCTGGACGCACTGTTCGGGCCACTGGAACGCTCGATCTATCGCATGATCGGCGTCGACGCCACGCGCGGCATGAGCTGGCGCGGCTACGCACTGGCGTTCGCCTTGAGCAACCTCGTGCTGGCCGTGCTGGTCTGGGTGTTGTTCATGACCCAGGCCTGGCTGCCGCTCAATCCGGACAACATTCCCAACCTGCGTTGGGACACCGCGCTGCACACGATGGTGTCCTTCCTCACCAACACCAACCAGCAGCATTACTCCGGCCAGGCGCAGCTGAGCTATCTCTCGCAGATGGTCGGCATCGTCGGCCTGCAGGTGGTCACGCCGATGATGGGCCTGGCGATCGTGGTCGCGACCTTGCGCGGCCTGTTCGGAGGGCGTCAGGCGATGGGCGTGCAAGGCGCGATGCCGGCCGAAGGCACGGCGCGCGACCTCGGCAATTACTGGGTCGACGTGACCCGCGCCACCCTGCGCTTCATGCTGCCGCTGTGCCTGGTGTGGGCGGTGCTGCTGACCTCGCAGGGCGTGCCCTCGACGTTGCAAGGCGCGGTCAGCGTAGCGCCGCTCGACCAAAGCGCCGGGCTGAAAGATCAGAAGATCCCCGTGGGGCCTGTCGCTTCCATGGTTGCGGCCAAGCAACTCGGCACCAACGGCGGCGGCTGGTACGGCCCGAACAGCGCGGTGCCGCTGGAGAACCCGACTCCGTTCGCCAATCTGCTGGAAACCCTGGCGCTGATCCTGATCCCGGTCGCGGTGACCTTCATGATCGGCCCATTCACCGGTCGCCGCCGCCTCACTGCCCTGGTGTTCGGCAGCATGCTGCTGATGTCGGTGATCTCCACCGGCCTGACCGTCGGATCGGAAGCCTATTCGTCGAGCAGCACCGACACTGCGCTGATGGAAGGCAAGGAAACCCGTTTCGGCGCCAGCGATTCGGCGCTTTGGACCGCGCTGACCACGCAAAGCAGCAACGGCTCGGTCAACGCCATGCACGACTCGCTGGCACCGCTGACCGGCGCGATGGCGATGGTCAACATGTTGATCAATGCGATCTGGGGCGGCATCGGCTGCGGCTTGCAGCAGTTCCTGGTCTATCTGTTGTTGTCGGTGTTCCTCGCCGGGCTGATGACCGGACGCACGCCCGAGCTGTTCGGACGCAAGATCGAAGCGCCGGAAGTGCGCTTGCTGGCATTGCTGATCCTGCTGCAGCCGTTGGTCGTGCTGGGCTTCAGCGCGGTCGCCCTGGCGATCCCGTCGATCACCGGCAACTCCAATCCGGGCTTCCACGGCATCAGTCAGGTGTTCTACGAGTACACCTCGGCCTACGCCAACAACGGCTCCGGCTTCGAGGGTCTCGGCGATGCGACCTATTGGTGGAACCTGAGCTGCGCCGCCGTGCTCGCCCTCGGCCGCTACCCGGCGCTGATCATTCCGCTCGCGGTCGCCGGCCTGCTGTCGCGCAAACGGGTCGCGCCGGAAAGCGCCGGCACCTTGCACGCCGAAACGCCGACCTTCGCCCTGACCCTGATCGCGGTGATCGTGATCCTGACCGTCCTGCAATTCATGCCCGCGCTGGTGCTCGGCCCCATCGCCGATCACCTGACGCTGTCTGCGAGCGCCGCACCGGCGCTGAGCAGCCCCGCTGCCTGAGGTAAGCCATCGTGACCGAACAAACCCATCTCGGAGTGCAGCGCCGCAAATCTGCGGTCGCCGGCCTCGACGCCGCCGGCGTCCGCGCGGCCGTGCTCGAATCCTTCCTCAAACTATCGCCGCGCCACGCCGTGCGCAGCCCGATCATGGCCGTGGTGCTGCTCGGCACGGTCCTGTCCGGGCTGATCACGATCTTCGTCCCCGGCCATCTCGGCTTCGGCGCCGCAGTCACCGTCATCCTGCTGATAACGGTGTTGTTCGCCAACTTCGCCGAAGCCGTGGCCGAAGCGCGCGGCCGCGGTCAAGCGGCTTCGTTGCGTGCGGCACGACGCGACTTGGTCGCGCGCAAGCTCGACACCATCGGCAAGAACGAAACCCGCGTGCCGGCATCGAGCCTGAAGCCCGGCGACCGGGTGATCGTCTCGGCCAACGAACTGATCCCGGCCGACGGCGAAATCGTGCGCGGCCTGGCGACGATCAACGAATCGGCGGTGACCGGCGAATCCGCACCGGTGCTGCGCGAGGCCGGCACCGACCGTTCCGGCGTGATCGGCGGCACCAAGGTACTGTCGGACGAGATCGTGATCGAAGTCAGCGCCGAACCGGGCCACAGCTTCCTCGACCGCATGATCGCCCTGGTCGAGGGCGCCAATCGGCAGAAGACGCCGAACGAGATCGCCCTGACCATGCTGCTCGCAGCGATGACCCTGACCTTTCTGATCGTGGTCGCGACCCTGCCGTTCTTCGCTGGCTTCGTCGGCGCCAAGCTCGACCCGCTGTTGCTGATCGCACTGCTGGTCTGTTTGATCCCGACCACCATCGGCGGCCTGCTGCCGGCGATCGGCATCGCCGGCATGAACCGCGCTTTGTCGGCGAACGTGCTGGCGAAATCCGGCAAGGCGGTCGAAGTGGCCGGCGACGTCGACGTGCTGCTGCTCGACAAGACCGGCACCATCACCCACGGCGACCGCCAGGCGACCGCATTCCATCCGCTCGCCGGCATCGATCACTCGCAGCTGCGCGATGCCGCCCTGCTGTCCTCGCTCGCCGACCCGACTCCGGAAGGCAAGTCCATCGTGCGCTTGGCGCGCGAGCTGCACAGCGCCGTGGCCGAGCCCGAACGCGCCGACTACCTCCAGTTCACCGCGCAGACGCGCATGTCCGGCGTGGATCTGCCGGCCGAAGCCGCCGGCGGCGCGCGTTCGATCCGAAAGGGCGCGGGCGATGCGATCTCCCAATACGTGCGATCGCTCGGCGGCGAGGCGACCTCGGAACTCGCCGCGCGCATCGAACAAGTGGCGCGCGGCGGCGCTACCCCGCTGGTGGTGTCCGAGGGCCGTCATGTGCTCGGCGTGGTCGAGCTCTCCGACGTGGTCAAGCACGGCGTCAAGGAACGCTTCGCCCGCCTGCGCGCGATGGGCGTACGGACGATCATGATCACCGGCGACAACCCGCTCACCGCCGCCGCGATCGCGGCCGAGGCGGGCGTCGACGACTACATCGCCGAAGCCCGCCCGGAAGACAAGCTCGCCCGCATCCGCGCCGAGCAGGCCGGCGGCCGCTTGGTCGCGATGGTCGGCGACGGCACCAACGACGCACCGGCGCTGGCCCAGGCCGACGTCGGCCTGGCGATGAACTCCGGCACCCAGGCGGCGAAGGAAGCCGGCAACATGGTCGACCTGGATTCCGACCCGGCCAAGCTGCTGGCGGTGGTCGAGGTCGGCAAGCAACAGCTGATCACCCGCGGCGCGCTGACCACGTTCTCGCTCGCCAACGACGTCTCCAAATACTTCGCGATCCTGCCGGCGCTGTTCGCCGCGGCGATTCCGCAGATGGCCGCGCTCAACGTCATGCGCCTGTCGAGCCCGAGCAACGCCGTGCTGGCCGCCTTGATCTTCAACGCGATCATCATCCCTGCGCTGATCCCGCTGGCCCTCGCCGGCGTGCGCTTCAAACCGGCCACCGCGGTCGCCCTGCTGCGCCGGAACATGCTGATCTACGGCCTCGGCGGCGTGTTGCTGCCGTTCGTGGCGATCAAGCTCATCGACATGGCGCTGGTGGCGATCTTCTAAACCGCCATGCACTAAAGGCCCCTCTCCCGCCTGCGGGAGAGGGGTTGGGGTGAGGGTCTCGCGCACCTCACCGACCACCACAGGACACCGACATGAACACCCACACCGCTCAAGCCACCCACATCGACGACCGCGTCCCGCTGCGCGCCCCCCTGCTGTTCGCCGTCGTCGCCTTGCTCGGCTTCGGCCTGCTCTATTCGCTCGCCGGCACCGCGCTGGGCCGCGTCGCGTTTCCGTGGCAGGCCACCGGCAGCCTGATCGAACGCGACGGCCACGCGGTCGGCTCGCAACTGATCGCCCAGCTGTTCGCCGACGAGGCGTACATCCAGCCGCGTCCATCGGCCGCCAACTACGACCCCATGGCTGCCGCCGGCAGCAATATGGCGCGCACCAACCCCGACCTGCGCAAGCGCATCGCCGAGGTCACCGCTGTCGTGGCCGAGCGCGAAGGCATCGCGCTGGCGCAGGTACCGGCCGAACTGGCGACCCAATCCGGCGGCGGCCTCGACCCGCACCTGTCCCCGCGCGCAGCGCAAGTCCAAGCCGCGCGCGTGGCCCGCGTGCGCGGCCTCGACAGCGCGCAAGTCGAACAGTTGATCGTGGCCAACACCGAGGCCCCACAGTTCGGTTTGCTTGGCGAGCCGCGGGTGAACGTGCTGAAGCTCAATCTGGCATTGGACGCGGCGCGCTGAGGCACCTATGGGTCTGGGGTGGTGTTCGCCGCAAGACCGAAACGACGCGGTCGCGGCTTGCGCCGCTCCCACCCAAGAGCCGCGTTGCCGTTGCCGTTGCCGTTGCCGTTGCCGTTGCCGTTGCCGTTGCCGTTGCCGTTGCCGTAAAGATTTTGCCGTTGCTGTGCGTCGCTTGGAACTCGCGAAGGCCACGGGAGACCCGGAGGGCGGCGCGCAAGGATGCGCGCCGTTTTTCATCGGGACAGGGATGTCCCGTATGAAAAATCCCTGCGTCGGCACCGCTCGTGCGGGCTTGTGATTCAAAGAAAAGCATTTTTCTTTGGTTACCTTTCTTTTGTTGCTTATGACAAAAGAAAGTAACCCGCCGCTTTAGTGGCGGAAGCTTTTAGCGTTTGATCTAGATCTAGATCTTGCTTAAGCGATCCGCCGCAAGAACGTCACAGCGCGGTCGCGGCTCACGCCGCTCCTACAGGGGTGGATTCGCACTACTGCATAGCTCAAGCAAGTGCAGAGCTTCCGTCCGCTGACGCGGCCGGGTTACTTTCTTTTGCTGGCCCAAAAGAAAAGTAACCAAAGAAAAGGCCTTCCTTGACGAAGCTCCCCTGCGAGTACGCAGCTCGCGCCGGGATTTTCCGATAAGACGTCCCTGTCTTATCGGAAAACGCCGCACGTCCTGTGCGGCGCCCTCCGGGTCTACGATCGCATCGCTAGTTCGAAACTACGCCAAGCTCTTCGCAGCAACAGCAACAGCAACAGCAACAAAGGCAAATGCAAGAACAATGTAAGGCAAGGCAAAAAATCAGAGATCCCAACCGGCAGAGGCATCCCACGGCAACGACACGACCAAGACCTCAAACCGCCTCCCCATCACTACACCTCCCTCACCCACCCAGCGCACAATCCCCCCCATGACCGACCCGCGCAGCGCCCAAGCCGATGCCCTGATGGGCGAACTGCAACGCCAGGGCGCAGGGCGCTTGACGATCTTTCTCGGCGCCGCGCCCGGGGTCGGCAAGACCTACGCCATGCTCGGGCGGGCGCGCGAGTTGCAACGGCGCGGGATCGATGTGGTCGTCGCCATCGTCGAAACCCACGGCCGCGCCGAAACCGGCGCGCTGGTCGAAGGGCTCGACGTGTTGCCGCGCAAGCGCCTGGACTATCAGGGGCGTGCGCTCGACGAGATGGATCTCGACGCGGTGCTCGCGCGCAAGCCCGCGGTCGCGCTGGTCGACGAGCTCGCCCACCGCAATGCCCCGGGCAGCCGCCACGAACGGCGCTGGCAGGACGTGCTGGAACTGCTCGACGCCGGGATCGATGTCTACACCACGATCAACATCCAGCACCTGGAAAGTCTCAACGACGTCATCCACCGCATCACCGGCGTGCGGGTCAGCGAAACCGTCCCGGACGCGCTGTTCGACCGCCTGCGCGACATCGTCCTGGTCGATCTGCCGCCGCGCGAGCTGATCGAGCGCCTGCAACAGGGCAAGGTCTATGTGCCCGAGCAGGCCGCGCACGCCTTGCAGGCCTTCTTCTCGCCGTCGAACCTGACCGCCCTGCGCGAGCTGGCGATGCAGACCGCCGCCGACCGCGTCGACAGCGATCTACGCGAGGCGCAGACCGCGCGCGGCCTGCCCGGGGTGCCGCTGCGGCGGGCGGTGATGGTGGCGATCGACGGTCTCGGCCAATCCGAATACCTGGTCCGCGTGGCGCGGCGCCTCGCCGAACGCCGGGATGCCCCCTGGCTGGTCGTGACCGTGCAAACAGGCGCCTCGCCCGAGGAAGCGCGCCAGTCCGAACTCGACCGCGCCTTCGCCTTGGCGCGGCGGCTCGGCGGCGACACCGCGGTCCTGCACGGCAACAGCATCGTCGACGCCCTGCTCGACCATGGCGAACGCGCCGGTGTGTCGACCATCGTGCTCGGCCGCACCCGCGAACGCCCGCTCGCGCGCATGGTCAACCGCACCCTGACCCAGCAGTTGATCCAGCGCGGCGCGCATTACGAACTGACCATCGTCAGCACGCCGGAGGCGCGCGCCCGCGCCCGCCGTTCGTTGCGCCAGAGCAGCACCTTGCTGCGCAGCCTGCTGACCCGCAGCGATGCCGGCCTGGCGGTGGTCGCCGCGACCGTGGCCACGGCGCTGGCCTGGATCGCCGAGCGCTGGATCGGGCTCGGCGACTTGTCGCTGATCTTCATCGTCGCGGTGGTCGTGGTCGCCGCGCGCACCCGCATGACCGCGGCGGTGATCGCCTCGGTCCTGTGTTTCCTCGCCTACAACTTCTTCTTCATCGAACCGCGCTTCACCTTGCTGATCGGCGCGCGCCAGGGCGTGGCGACGGTGTTGCTGTTCCTCGCCGCGGCGCTGGTCGCCGGGCGCCTGGCCTCGAAGCTGCGCATGCAAGTGCTGGCACTGCGCGCCTCCAACGCGCACGCCACCGAATTGCAGACCCTCGGCCGCGAACTCGCCACCGCGGCCGACGTCGGCCAGGTCGTGCGTGCCGGCCGCGATGCGCTCAAGCGTTCGCTCGGCGTCGAGGCCTTCATCTATATCGGCGCGGCGCCGCTGCGCGGCGAATCGCTGCCGGAGATGGGCGACAAGGACCGTGCCGCCGCCGACTGGAGCCTCAAGCATCGCCAATCCGCCGGGCGTTATACCGACACCCTGGCCGGCTCGGAATGGTGGCTGTTGCCGCTTAAGGGCAACGGCGCCGCCGACGCGCCGGCCGCGGGCGTGATCGGGCTGCGCTTTCCGGCGTCGCTGACGCGGCTCGGGCCCGAGCAACGGCGCCTGGCCGAAGCGATGACCGACGATGTCGCCCAGGCGGTGCTGCGCACGCGACTGGTCGCCGACCTCGAGGACTCGCGGGTCAGCGGCGAGACCGAGCGCCTGCGCTCGGCCCTGCTGTCCTCGGTCTCGCACGACCTGCGCTCGCCGCTGGCCTCGATCATCGGTGCCGCCAGCAGCCTGGACAGTTATGCCGAGGCGATGCCGCGCGAAGACCGCCACAGCCTGCTCGAAACCATCCGCATCGAAGGCGAGCGCCTGGACCGTTACATCCAGAACCTGCTCGACATGACCCGGCTCGGCCACGGCGGACTGGCGCTCAACCGCGACTGGATCGGCGTCGACGAATTGATCGGCTCGGCGGTGACGCGCCTGCAGCGCTACGAGCCGCGTGCGCGCTTCGAGCTGCGCGTCGAGCCCGGCCTCGGCCCGATCTGGGTGCATCCGGCCCTGGTCGAGCAGGCCCTGTTCAACGTCATCGAGAACGCGGTGAAATTCTCGCCTCCGGACGCGGCGGTGACGATCGATGCGCGCCGGGTCGACGGCGAACCCGGGGAGGGGCCGGCGCAAGTGCTGCGCATCGACGTCAGCGACCGCGGCCCCGGCATTCCCGAAGACGAGCGCGCGCGCATCTTCGACATGTTCTACAGCGTCGAGCGCGGCGATCGCGGCCGCCAGGGCACCGGCCTGGGCCTGGCCATCTGCCAGGGCATGATCGGCGCGCATGGCGGCAGCGTGGTCGCCCTGCCCGGCCTGGCCGACGAGCAGGGTCGCCGCGGCACCACGATCCGGATTACCCTGCCGCCCATCGAACCCGCCGTGCCCGCCGCCCCATGACCGAGGATCGCGTTCCGCCTTCCGCCACGACACCGCCGGCGCGCGTGCTGGTGATCGACGACGAGCCGCAGATCCGCAAGTTCCTCGACATCGCCCTGCGCGCGCAGGGCTATGCGGTCGAATTGGCCGACACCGGCGGCGCCGGCCTGGAAGCCCTGGCCACGCGCGGCGCCGACCTGGTCGTGCTCGACCTCGGCCTGCCCGACCGCGACGGCCACGACGTGCTGCGCGAGCTGCGCCAGTGGTCGAGCGTGCCGGTGATCCTGCTCACCGTGCGCGCTGGCGAGGCCGAGAAGGTCGCCGCGCTCGACAGCGGCGCCAACGACTACGTCACCAAGCCGTTCGGCGTGCAGGAGCTCATGGCGCGCATACGCGCCCTGCTGCGCGCGCACGGCCCGCAAGGCGAAACCCTGCCGGTGTTCGACGACGGCCGCCTGCACATCGACCTCGCCCGCCGCGAGGTGAGCCTGGACGGCGAAGCGGTGGTGCTGGCGCGCAAGGAATACGCCCTGCTCGCGATGCTGGTGCAACACGCCGGCCGCGTCGTGACCCAGCCGCAGCTGCTGCGCGAACTTTGGGGCCCGACTCATCAGGAAGACACCCATTACCTGCGCATCCTGGTCGGCAAATTGCGCCACAAGCTCGGCGACGACGCCGCGGCGCCGCGTTACATCGCGACCGAACCCGGCGTGGGCCTGCGCTTCATCGAGAAGCGTTGAGCCGGGCCAGGGTCCCCGCCTTCGAAGAAGCGGCGGTCGTCGGCAATCCACCTCGCTGTTGCGCTCAAAGGGTAGGAGCGGCGCAAGCCGCGACATCGACCTCACAGCTACGGCGTCAGCGCGATGGCGCAGTCGCGGCTTACGCCGCTCCTACACGGGGCTACGGCCAATAACGCCGCGAGATTGTGGTGGCGCGGTCGCGGCTTACGCCGCTCCTTCACGGGGCTACGGCCAATAGCGCCGCGAGATTGTGGTGGCGCGGTCGCGACTTGCGTCGCTCCTACACGGGGCTACGGCCAATAGCGCCGCGAGATTGTGGCGGCGCGGTCGCGACTTGCGTCGCTCCTACCCTCGCTCGGCAATCGACGACGCGAGATCGCAGTTGTGCGGTCGCGGCTTATGCCGCTCCTACACGGGGCTACGGCCAATAACGCCGCGAGATTATGGCGACGCGGTCGCGACTTGCGTCGCTCCTACCCTCGCTCAGCCATCGACGACGCGAGATCGCAGCTGTGCGGTCCCGGCTTGTGACCGTAGGAAATCCCCGTGGGACCCCGCTCCCGTCCTTGCAGCGAAGCCGGGCCTCTTGCCGCTTCATGGGTGCGCCGCTCCTGCCCCGGTACTGCCGGCGGCCTGTATCGGCGATGTTCGGATGGGCTCGTAGTTAATAGTTCTGCGCGCAAGCTCGTGCGCAAACCAACGACCGGCCGCCGTGAACACGCGACGCCGAACAAAAAATCGCGCGCAAAGAAAAACCCGGCAATCTCGCGATTGCCGGGTTTCTTTGTATGGCGCGCCCGGAAGGATTCGAACCTCCGACCCCCAAGTTCGTAGCCTGGTGCTCTATCCAGCTGAGCTACGGGCGCTGAGTTGAAAAATTATGACGGACGTTTTTCTGTTCGTCAACATTTTCTGTTTTGCTCTTTACGTCCTCATCGATTGCGAAAACCCGATGGATCCGTAAAGAAAAGCCGCCAGAAGCGGCTCTTTTGTAACTGGCGGAGAGTGAGGGATTCGAACCCTCGATAGAGCTTTTGACCCTATACTCCCTTAGCAGGGGAGCCCCTTCAGCCTCTCGGGCAACTCTCCGCATCACTTAACGCGGTGCGGGCGGGAAGCATAACGGCTCACCCGATTCGCAGCAAACTTTTTTTATCAGCCGCCGGTGTTCTTGCCCGAGTCGTCCGACGCATCCTCGCCGCGCTGGATGCGCTGATAGATCTCTTCGCGATGGACTGCGACATCTTTGGGTGCGGTAATACCGATACGCACCTGGTTCCCCTTGACGCCGAGCACGGTGACAGTCACCGAGTCGCCGATCATCAGGGTTTCGCCGACGCGACGCGTCAGGATCAGCATTGAAAACCTCCTCGAGCCGGCACCGCAGCGCCGGCGTTGGCATTCTTTTCCATCAGGAAGAATGCTTCAATTTGTACACAAACGTGAACCATCTTAGCGACCGGTCAAACCCGGTCGCAAGCGATAGAAGTCACTGTTCGCCATTCATACAAGCCTACTCTCAACCCACTGCGCCACGCCCGCAAGAGCCTTCGACAACGCAGGGCCGTCGTCACCGCCGCCCTGCGCCATATCCGGGCGGCCGCCGCCTTTACCGTTGATCTGACTGGCAACGTGGGCGAGCAGTTCCCCCGCCTTGACCTTGCCAGTCGCGCTTCCGTTCACTCCGGCGACCAAAGCCGCCTTACCGTCGCTGGCTCCCGCCAGCACGATTACCGCATCGCCGAGCTGCTGCTTGAGGCTGTCTACCGCCTCGCGCAACGCCTTGGCGTCAAAACCTTCCAACCGGGTCGAGACCACCCGCACCCCGCCGATCTGCGCCGCCGAGGCCGCCAGGTCGGTCGCGGCGCCGGAGGCGGCCTTGGCCTTGATCGATTCGAGCTCGCGTTCCAGCTTCTTCTGCCGGTCCAGCAGGGCCCGCAGCTTGTCGGCCACGTCGGCGGCATTGCCGCCGAGCAGGCGCGCGGCCTGCTCCAGACGCTGCTCTTCTTCGGCCACATAGTCCAGCGCGCCCTGCCCGGTCAGCGCCTCGATCCGGCGCACGCCGGCCTGGACGCCGCTCTCGGAGACGATCTTGAACAGGCCGATGTCTCCGGTACGCGAAACGTGAGTGCCGCCGCAAAGCTCGGTCGAGGCCTCGCCCATGCGCAGGACACGCACTCGGTCGCCGTATTTCTCGCCGAACAGCGCCATCGCGCCGAACTCCAGGGCTTCCTGCATGCCCATCTGGTGGACTTCGGCCTCGTAGTTGCGGCGCACGTCGGCGTTGACCTGGCGCTCGATCTCGGCGAGCTCGGCGTCGGTCATCGGGTTGAAGTGCGAGAAATCGAAACGCAGGCGGTCCGGGGCGACCAGCGAGCCCTTCTGGGTCACATGGTCGCCGAGCAGGCGACGCAGGGCCGCATGCAGCAGGTGGGTCGCCGAATGGTTGAGCACGGTCGCGGCGCGGCGCGCCTCGTCGACGGCGCCCAGGACGCGGTCGCCGCGCTTCAGGGTGCCGGCGGTCAGCTCGCCGATGTGGCCGTGGAACTGGCCGGCGAACTTCTGGGTGTCGCGGACCAGGAAACGGGTGCCGGCTTCGTCGAGCTCGCCGGCGTCGCCGACCTGGCCGCCGCTTTCGGCGTAGAACGGGCTGCGATCGAGGATCACCACCGCGCTGTCGCCGGCCACGATCTGGTCGACCGGCATGCCGTCGCGCAGCAGGGCGACGACTTCCAGGCCGCCCTCGGTCAGACGGTCGTAGCCGAGGAATTCGGTCGGGGCGAGCTTGGCGGCGAGTTCCGCCGGCATCGTGGTCTTGCTGCCGAAGTCGGCGCCTTCGCGGCCGCCCTGCTTCTGCTTGGCCATGGCGGCGTCGTAGCCTTCCATGTCCAGGGTCAGACCGCGCTCGCGCGCGATGTCGGCGGTCAGGTCGGTCGGGAAGCCGTAGGTGTCGTAAAGACGGAACACGTCGATGCCGGGAATCACCCCGGTCGAGCGCTCGGCCACTTCGTCGAAGATGCGCATGCCCGAATCGAGGGTCTGCGAGAAACGCTCCTCCTCGGCGAGCAGCGCACGTTCGACGAATTCGCGCTTGGCCGCCAGCTCCGGATAGCCGTCGCCCATCACTTCGACCAGCGCCGGCACCATCAGATGGAAGAAGGGCTTCTTCTGCCCCAGCATCCAGCCATGGCGCAGCGCGCGGCGGATGATCCGGCGCAGCACGTAGCCGCGGCCGTCGTTGGACGGCAGCACGCCGTCGACGATGAGGAAGGAACAGGCGCGGATGTGATCGGCGATCACCCGCAGCGACTTGTTCTGCAGATCGTCGGTGCCGGTGAAACGCGCGGCGGCGGCGATCAGATGGCGGAACAGGTCGATGTCGTAGTTGCCGTGCACGCCCTGCAGCACCGCCGCCAGACGTTCCAGGCCCATGCCGGTGTCGACGCACGGCGCCGGCAACGGCAGCAGACTGCCGTCGGGCTGGCGGTCGAACTGCATGAAGACCAGGTTCCAGATCTCGATGAAACGATCGCCGTCCTCGTCGGGCGAACCCGGCGGGCCGCCGGCGATGTGGTCGCCGTGGTCGTAGAAAATTTCAGTGCAGGGGCCGCAGGGGCCGGTGTCGGCCATCTGCCAAAAGTTGTCCGAGGCGAACGGCGCACCCTTGTTGTCGCCGATGCGGACGATGCGTTCGGCCGGCACGCCGATCTTCTGGTTCCACAGCGCGTAGGCCTCGTCGTCGGTGTGATACACCGTGACCAGCAAACGCTCCGGCGCCAGGCCCCAGACCTTGGTCAGCAGCTCCCAAGCCCAGACGATCGCGTCTTCCTTGAAGTAGTCGCCGAACGACCAGTTGCCGAGCATCTCGAAGAAGGTGTGGTGACGCGCGGTGTAGCCGACCTGGTCGAGGTCGTTGTGCTTGCCGCCGGCACGCAGGCAACGTTGGACGTCGGCCGCGCGCACGTAACCCGGCTTTTCGCTGCCGAGGAATACGTTCTTGAACTGCACCATGCCCGAGTTGGTGAACAACAACGTCGGGTCGTTAGCCGGCACCAACGGTGCCGACGGCACGATGGTGTGACCTTTGCCCCGAAAGAACTCGAGGAAATCGCTGCGGATTTCGGTGGTGGTTTTCATGCCTGGGATTATTTGCCTGGTCGGGAGCGGTGCCGCTCGACCGAACCCATGCCACCACGATGGAGGCATCGACTGGAACAGGCAACCCGGGACCCGAAAGCCGCGTAGCCTAACAGGCCCGGGGGCCTTATGTGCAAGGCCGTATGGCAAATATGTCCGACCGTTCAGTCGTCGGCGCCGGAACGGTTCGCTTTACGGGCCGTATCGCCGTCGAAGCCCCGCCGCATCAGCAGATCGGCGGCCTTGCGCCGCCTTGCCGGGTCGGCGGCGAAGTCCTCGCCGTAGCGGCGCCGGACCAGGTCGCGGGCGTTCTGCAGCCAGTCGCCCTCGTAGCTGGCCAGAGCGTCGGCGATGGTCTGGCTGTCGAGGCCGTGGGTGGCCAATTCGGCACGTATGTGCAAAGGCCCATAACCATTGCCGGCGCGGCTTCTGACCATGCTTTCGGCGAACCGGCCATCGTTCTGCCAGCCGGCCTCGGCAAGCTGGGCGACCGCGGTTTCCACCTCGCCGGCGTCGAGGCCACGGGAGGTCAGTTTGCGGGTCAATTCCTTGCGCGAGTGCTCGCGGCGGGTCAGCAGGCCGAGGGCGCGCTGGGTCGGGTTTTGCTCGCGCGGCGCCCGCCGGCGCTGGCCCCGGCCCGAGCCGTCGGGACGGCTTAGACTTTCGTCGAACAGTGCACTGGGTCGATCTTCCGCGGAGGCCTCGGAGGCCGGATCGGCCGGATCGGCGCCGCCCAGGGCGAGCTGCGCCTCGAAGCGGTCGGCCTCGGGCCAGGCCGAGCCGCCCGGAACGGACCGCTCCGGATGGTCGCTCCCGCTACCGAAGCCTCCGTTTCCGTACGATTTCGAGGCGAATGGTTTCGAGCCGAAGCCCTTGGAGCCCGACCATTTCGAAGCCGACGATTTCAAGCCCGAGCGCTTGGAGCCAAAGCCGCCGGAAAACCCGCCGCGCCGGCCGGTTTCAGAGGCGGAGCGCTCGTCAGCCGGTCTTTCATCCGTATCCGTATCCGTATCCGTATCCGCGTCCGTAGCTTGGTCTGGCGACGAAAGCCGCTGCGGACGGGGCGCCACCGGCCCCAGGGCCGACTTCGGGGCCGCATTGCCGGCCTCGATGGCGCGCATCCGCGCCAGCAGCTCCTCGCGAAGCTGCGTGTCGCGATCGGACTTGGACTTGGGCTGTCCGCCCTGCCCGCCCGGATCTTCGGCGCCGCCTTCGCGACGCCGGTCGTCGTCGTATCGATCCGACGTCATGGAGCCTTAACCGTTCACAGCCTTAACCATTCAGCGCCGGACGATCAGTCCTCGACGGCTTCATCGCGCGGGGCGTCGCTCGGGACGTACTTCTCGCGCAGGGTCGCTTCGAGGCGGGCGGCCAGCTCGGGGTTCTCCTTGAGGTACTGGCGGGCGTTTTCCTTGCCCTGGCCGATGCGTTCGTCACCGCAGCTGTACCAAGCGCCCGACTTCTCGACCAGCTTGGCTTCCACGCCCATGTCGATCAGTTCGCCTTCGCGCGAGATGCCTTCGCCGTAGAGGATTTCGGTCAGGACCTGCTTGAACGGAGGCGCCAGCTTGTTCTTGACGACCTTGATCTTGGTCTGGTTGCCGATGATCTCATCGCCCTTCTTGATCGCGCCGATGCGGCGGATGTCCAGACGCACCGAGGCGTAGAACTTGAGCGCGTTGCCGCCGGTGGTTACTTCCGGGCTCTGGCCCGGCATCATCACGCCGATCTTCATGCGCAGCTGGTTGATGAAGATCACCAGGGTGTTGGAGCGCTTGATGTTGCCGGTCAGCTTGCGCAGCGCCTGGCTCATCAGACGGGCCTGCAGGCCCGGCAGCTGGTCGCCCATTTCGCCTTCGATTTCGGCCTTCGGGGTCAGCGCGGCGACCGAGTCGACCACCACCATGTCCACCGCGGCCGAACGCACCAGCATGTCGGCGATTTCGAGCGCCTGCTCGCCGGTATCGGGCTGCGAGACCAGCAGGTCGTCGATGTTGACGCCGAGCTTGCCGGCGTAGATCGGGTCGAGCGCGTGCTCGGCGTCGATGAAGGCCGCGGTGCCGCCCTTCTTCTGGCATTCGGCGATGGCCTGCAGGGTCAGCGTGGTCTTGCCCGAGGATTCCGGACCATAGATTTCGACGACACGGCCCTTGGGCAGGCCACCGATGCCGAGGGCGATGTCGAGCATCAACGAGCCGGTGCCGATGACTTCGGCGGCTTCGACGGCGCGGTCGCCCATGCGCATCACCGAACCCTTGCCGAACTGCTTCTCGATCTGGCTAAGAGCGGCGGAAAGGGCGCGCTTTTTGTTCTCGTCCATGGTGGTGTCCTTAAGTCGTGTCGTGGTGAGAGGGAAGTTAGAGGAGGCGGATCGCAGAGACTGAGACCGCGTCGCCTGGAAGCAAATTATCGCTCGCCGCGACGGCGGTCAGCCGGGCGGCGGCTTGCGCGAGGGTCGGATTTCCCCGCGAAAACGCCGCGGAAATCGACTCGTCCAGGCCTTGCAGGGCGGCTTGTGCGGCCGGCACGGCGGCGCAGGCGCGCATTGAGCCGTAGCGATCGACGTTGGGATCGGGCTTGGCGCGCGCCATCAGCGATTCGGCCGGACCAGGCCGCAGTACAGGCCCTCGATCGCGAAATCCTGATCGGGCTGGACCTCGATCGGCGCGTAGTCGGGGTTGCGCGGCAGCAGGCGGATGCGGTCCTTGCCGATCTTGAGCAACTTGACGGTGATTTCGTCGTCGATGCGCGCGACCACGATCTGCCCGGAACGGGCGTCGCGAGTGCGGTGCACGCCAATCAGGTCGCCGTCGAAAATGCCTTCGTCGCGCATCGAATCGCCCTTGACCTTGAGCAGGTAGTCCGGCGAAGGAAAGAACATGTTGCGGTCGAGCAGGACATAGTTGTCGGCGCCGGCGTCCGCGCCGATCGGCGCCCCGGCGGCGACGCGGCCCAGCACCGGCAAGCGGATCGCCTCCTCGTTCGCCGAAACCAGGCCTAATTCGTGCTGCGCCTGCGGCGGCGGCTGCAATACGCGGATGCCGCGCGCCCGGCCCGGCATGCGCTCGATCGCGCCGGCGGTCTCGAGCGCATCCAGGTGGTATTGCGCCGCGCGCACGCCCTTGAAACCGAAGGCCTTGGCGATTTCGGTCTGCGACGGCGGGAAACCCTCGGTGTCGATGCGTTCGGCGATCATCGCGAGGATGGCTTGCTGGGTGTCGGTCAGGCTCATGGTTAGTAGTATTACTACTAACAAACCATGGGAGCAAGTGTCTCGGCCAGGCATTTAATTGACAAAGTCAAACAATTACCTAATCTGGCCTTCGCCCTACCCGTCTCTGCGAGTTCTTTCATGACCGGTGTTGCCGAGACCGCCGACGTCGATGCCGTCCGCGCCTTCAACCGTTTCTATACCCGCCGGATCGGCGTGCTGCAGGAAGACCTGCTCGACAGCGCGTTCCCGTTGACCCAGGCGCGGGTGTTGTTCGAACTCGCCCAGCGCGAGCCGGTCGCCGCGCGCGAAATCGGCGAGGCGCTCGGCCTAGACCCAGGCTACCTGAGCCGTATCCTGCAGGGCTTCGCCAACGACGGCCTGGTCGAGAAGGCCCGCTCGGAACAGGACGCCCGCAGCTTCGTACTGACCTTGTCGGCGAAGGGCCGCGAAGCCTTCGCCGTGCTCGACCGCAGCTCGCACGAGTCGACCGCGGCGATGCTATCGGCCTTGTCGGCACTGGATCGCGACCGCCTGCTGCGGGCGATCCGCGACGCCGAACAAGCCTTGTCGGCGCCGTCGCTGCCGGCTGCGCAGCGTCTGCTGGTACGCGAACACCGGATCGGCGACATCGGTTGGGCGATCGAACGCCACGGACGGTTGTACGCGGACGAGTACGGCTGGAACGGCGAGTTCGAAGCCCTGGTCGCGACCTTGTTCGCGCGCTTCGCGACCCGCCACGACCCGCAGCATGAGCGCTGCTGGGTCGCCGAGCTCGACGGCGAACGCATCGGCTGCGTGTTCGTGGTCCGCAACGAGGACGATGCCGCTACCGCGCAATTGCGCTGCCTGTTGGTCGACCCGCGCGCACGCGGGCTGGGCGTCGGCCGTCGTCTCGTCGAGACCTGCATCGCCTTCGCCCGCGACGCCGGTTATCGGCGGATGCTGCTGTGGACCAACGACGTGCTGAGTTCGGCGCGCAAGATCTACGAAGGCTGCGGCTTCAGCCTGATCGAACAGGCGCCGCACCACAGCTTCGGCCATGACCTGGTCGGCCAGGTGTGGACGCGCGCGTTGGATTGATCGAGAGGTCGGGTCGAGTCGAGACCGATCACCGGCCGGCGTGATCGGCGCGGCGATCAGGTCGGTGGATTCGCGACGCGAGCTTGACCGCGTCGCGTCTGGAGGCCGCGAGCGCCCGGCACCGCCGGCCGCATCAGCCCGTCAGCGACTGCATCGCGTGCAACGCCGCGGCGACGGTCTTGCGCCGCACCGCTTCGCGATCGCCGTCGAAATGGAAGACCTCGGCCATCGGGTAACCGCCGCGGCGTTTCCAGGCGATCCAGACGGTGCCGACCGGTTTGTCGTCGGTGCCGCCGCCGGGCCCGGCGATGCCGGTCACCGCGACCGCGATGGTCGCGCCGGTATTGGCCAGGGCGCCGGACACCATTTCGATCACCGTCTCGCGGCTGACCGCGCCGTATTGCTCCAGGGTCTGCGGGCGCACGCTCAGCAGCGACTGCTTGGCCTCGTAGCTGTAGGCGACGATGCCGCATCCGAACCAGGCCGAGGAGCCGGCGATATCGGTCAGGGTCTTTGCGATCCAGCCGCCGGTGCAGCTCTCGGCGGTGACCAGCATGTGGTGGTTGATGCGTGCCGCCTCGCCGAGTCGTTCGGCGAGGCCGCGCAGGGCGGTGTCGCTGGTATCGGGCGTCATGGCGCCACTATAGCGGGCGTCGCGGGCGTGGCTTTGCCTGGACGGTCGGGATGGATGGCCGATTGGCGCGCAGGCCTCCCCTGTACGAGCAGCGCGAGCCGCGACAGGGGACGCGGGGTTGCGTGAGCTCCGACGTCGTTGCGGCTGCGCGGTCGCGGCTCGCGCCGCTCCTACCCTTGGGCCGCGCCGCAACCGCTTTGGGGTAAGAGCGGCGCGAGCCGCGACAGCAGACGCGGGGTTGCATGAGGTGGCGACGTCGGTGCGGCTGCGCGGTCGCGGCTTGCGCCGCTCCTACTCTTGGGCCGCGCCGCAACCGCTTTGGGGTAAGAGCGGCGCGAGCCGCGACAGCAGACGCGGGGTTGCATGAGGTGGCGACGTCGGTGCGGCTGCGCGGTCGCGGCTTGCGCCGCTCCTACCCTTGGGCCGCGCCGCAACCGCTTTGGGGTAGGAGCGGCGCGAGCCGCGACAGCAGACGCGGGGTTGCATGAGGTGGCGACGTCGGTGCGGCTGCGCGGTCGCGGCTTGCGCCGCTCCTACCCTTGGGCCGCGCCGCGCCGCTTTGGGGTAGGAGCGGCGCGAGCCGCGACACAGGACGCGGGGTTGCATGAGGTGGCGACGTCGGTGCGGCTGCGCGGTCGCGGCTTGCGCCGCTCCTGGATAAAGAACGGAGCGGCGCCTCGGCGACTGGAGCGGCGTCGCCGCCGCTCCCCGCTCCGCTCAGTACATCACCCGCAAGGTCACGCCGTAGGTGCGCGGAGCGCCGAGGAAGGCGTTCCAGGAACCGGTCTGCAACGGCGCGTCGAAACCGACCTGCTTGTACTCCTCGTCGGTGAGGTTCATCGCCCAGGCTTCGACCATCCAGCGCCGGTTCTTGGCGCCGATGCCGAGCCGCGCATTCACCACGGTGTAGGCCTCCTGGCCCTTCTCCGGGTCGAGGTCGGAACCGGTGTTGTAGTCGGACGAGTACTTGGCGCCGATGTTGAAGCGGCCGATCAGCGAGGCGCCGAAATCCCACTGATAGGTCGCCGAGGCCGAGGCCGACCACAACGGCGCGAAGCTGGCCCGCGCGCCCGGCAGCTTGGCCAGGTCGGCATCGGGCAGCGGGTCGTTGCCGTACTTGGTGTCGGCGTACATCAGGCCGCCCTGCAACATCAGGCCCTTGAGCCCGGTCTGCCACAGGATCTCGGTGTCGATGCCCTGCGAAACCACTTCCGGGATCGAACGCACGACGAAGCTGGTGCCGAGGAAGCTGTTGAGCTGGAAGTCGGTGTAGGTCTGGTGGAACAAGGTCGCGTTGAGCAGCAGGTTGCCGTCGGCCCAGGTGGTCTTGGCGCCGAGCTCGTAGCTGTCGACGAACTCGCCCGGGAACGAGGTGTCGTTGACCGGGGCGATGCCGGCGGTGCCCGAGGACAGGCCGTTGGAGGACTGCACGCGGTCGAGGTTGAAGCCGCCGGCCTTGTAGCCGCGCGCGGCCGAGGCGTAGCCCATGACGTGCTCGTTCCAACGGTAGGCCGCCTTGATCGTGCCCGACCATTCCTTCTCGTCGCGTTCCTGATTGGTCACCCGACCGTTGTGCAGGGTGTTCGCCCACGGCAGGCACATGAAACCGACCACCTGCTGGACCAGCGCGGCGCGCGCCGCGGCCGGAACGCCGCGTGCGGCCAGGGCCGCGCCGACCCGGGTCGGATTAGCCAGCGCCGCACCGCAACCGAGGCCGCCGTTGGGATTGCTGTAGACCGAGTCGAGTTCCTTGTTTTCCTTGGTGTAGCGCAGGCCCAGGGTGATATCGAGCGCGTCGGTCGCGTGCCAGGTGTTGTTGGTGAACAGCGCCACGCTCTTGCTGTTCTGCTGGTAGCGGTCGAGCGCACCGAGCCCGCCGAAGCTGCTGCCGAACGGGCGGCCCGACGCCTGCGACAGGAAGGTGGCGGCATTGGCGGTATTGATCAGCCCGGCCGGGAAGCGCGCGGCGATCTGGCTCAGCACCGCGGTCGACAGATACGGCTCGTAATGCGCGCCGAGGCTGTAGGAGTCGTTGCGCTTGAGGTCTTCGTCGGCATAGAACAGGCCGAACATCCAGTCGAGCTTGTCGGTCGCGCCGGTCAGGCGGAACTCCTGGCTGAACTGCTTGAAGCCGGTGAAGGATTCGTCCGGGTCCGGATTGCGGTAGATCAGGTCGGCGGTGGTGAAATCGAAATCCAGGCCGTTCATGGCCTGCCAGTCGCGCGAGGCGGTGATCGAGGTCAGGGTGGCACCGCCGAACCACGGCGTGATCCAGTTGACCTCGGCCGAGACGCCCTTGTCCTTGATGTCCTGGGTGGTCGGGCGGTTGCTCCACGC
Source organism: Lysobacter antibioticus (assembly GCF_001442535.1). Classification (NCBI taxonomy): domain Bacteria; kingdom Pseudomonadati; phylum Pseudomonadota; class Gammaproteobacteria; order Lysobacterales; family Lysobacteraceae; genus Lysobacter; species Lysobacter antibioticus. Next base: position 1,563,802 of record NZ_CP013141.1, read on the forward strand.
CACGCGCGCGAACGGATCGGCGACCGGCGCGACACCGGTGCCGCCGACCAGCGCATTGATGATCGCCGAGGTCGGGCCGCGCACCGTGGTCAGGCCGACGCAGCAGTTCTCTTCGCGGCTGCTGTAGTCGGCGATGAAGTTGATGTCGAGGTTCTCGGTCGGCTCCAGCAGCAGTTGGCCGCGCAAGGTGTGGAAGTTCTGGTCGCCGTCCTCGCGCTCGCCGCGCGGGCCGCGGCCGATCTCGACGTCGGTAAAGCCGTCGCGCTTGCGCTTGCCGGCGTAGACGCGGAACGCGGCGTTCTCGCCGAGCGCGGTATTGAACGAGCCGGCCAAGCCGACCGCGCCGTAGTTGCCGATGGTCAACTCGCCCTCGACCGTGGTGTCGTAGCTCGGCCGGCGGGTGATGACGTTGATGACGCCGGCCGAGGTGTTCTTGCCGAACACCGTGCCCTGCGGGCCCTTCAGCACTTCGATGCGTTCGATTTCGCCGAGGTCGCCGAAGCCGACGCCGTTGCGCGGGCGGTAGACGCCGTCGATGACCACGCCGACCGAGGACTCCAGGCCGGCGTTGTCGCCGACCGTGCCGATGCCGCGGATACGCGCCACGGTCTGCACTTCGCTCTGGGTGCTGCTCACGGTCAGGCCCGGCACCAGCACCTGCAGGTCCTTGACGTCGCGCACGCCGGTGTCCTGCAGCAATTGCTCGGGCAAGGCGGTGATCGAGATCGGCACGTCCTGCATGGCCTCCTCGCGCTTTTGCGCGGTCACGGTGAGGCCGGCCAAGGTCGTGGCCTCCTCTTCGGCGGGGGCGGCAGCGGTTTGTTGCGCCTGTGCGGTCGCGGCGAGCGACGCCACTCCCAAGGCGATGGCCAAAGACAAGGATTTGCGACCCGGCTGACGAGCGATCATCTGGTTTCCCCCAAGTTTGAAAACGTTCGGGACGTGCTGGACTTCGATGTCCGGTGCGGCGGGTGCGCAAGATGAAGGCATGCGTCCGGGGGTCCGACCCGTGTCTGCGATACCGCGCCGTCCCCTGCGCGGATCACATCCTTGTTCGATACGTAATCCGTGAGCGATTGCGGCCTGAGTCTGTGAGGCGTGAATCGAATCGGCGTGCGGAAATTAGCACGCTGTTAACGAACGTCATGCGGCGATGCAACACCTTTGTACCCGCAAACGACGCACGAAGGATAGAAGTCCGTCATATCGCGCTTTGCGAATTAAAAACGAACGAACGTTCGCGTTTTCATCGCGCGAACGCACGATGCCGCGGTGTCGGATTGCGCAAACGCGACTGCACAACCGTGCACGAAAACTGGGGCGTCTGTCCGCCGGCGCTAGGGTCGGTCCCAGGTGGCGGCCGCGATGCACGCGGCGTGCAATGCAGGCGAACCTTCCGTGGAACCTCGCCCAGGCTGCGAAGTTCCGGCCGTTCCCCCGAACAAGGACTACGCCCATGGACAGCGTCAACGGCGCATCGCACAGCAGCGAATCGCAATCCACCGCCTCGGCCACCCAGACCCAGGCCACGCCGAGCATCAGCGAAGAGCGCGAGGAGGAAATCCGCACCGAGCTGGCGCAGAACCCGCAGGCGGTCGCCGCGCTCGACCAGTTGGTCGCCGACCGCAATTTCGGCCAGCTCAGCGAAGAACAGAAAGTCGAATCGCTGAACGCCTTCATGAGCGCGCCGAATGCGGCGACCGCGACCTATCTGCAGGGCGCGGCCGAGGTCAGCCTGAACCCGCAAGCGACCCCGTCCTCGCTGACGCCCGATGCCGGCACGCTGACCCTGGACGGCGTCACCTACGGCATCCAGCACGGCAATCTGGTCGATGCCCAGGGCCTGACCGTCGGCACGATCCGCAACGACGGCACCGTGCAGCTCGCCAGCGAAACCGCCGCGCGCAGCGTCTACAGCGACATCAGCACCCGCGTGCAGCTGACCGAACAGATCGGCACGCAGAACCGGACCCTGGTCGACCTGCATGCGGCCGATCCGCGCGGCCGCCTTACCGACCCGAATCTGAATCCCGAGGTCGTCGACCGGGTCACCGCGGTGATCGAACAGGCGCGCCGCGAAGGCATGAACATGCGCGTGGACACTGCCTACCGCACCTTCGCCGAACAGGACGCGCTGTACGCACAGGGCCGCACGGCTCCGGGCAACCGGGTCACCAATGCGCGCGCCGGCCAGTCCTGGCACAACTACGGTGTCGCGGTCGATCTGGTGTTCAACAACGCCAACGGCCAGCCGAGTTGGGCCGAGACCCACAACTGGGACCGGTACGGCGAGATCGCCGTTGCTCAGGGGCTGGAATGGGGCGGCAACTGGCAAGGCTTGGTCGATCGTCCGCACGTCGAATACCACCCCGGCTTCGACGCCGGCGATGCGCGCAACATGCTGCAGAGCCATCGCCAGGGCGGGCTGGAGGCGGTCTGGGATCGCATGGGGATCGGCCAGATACCGTGACCCAGGCCGCGGCGCCTCGCCACGCGACGGCTAGACTGGTTTGCGCATGAACTCGAACTCGCACCGCCTGTGTTTCGCGATCACCTGTGCGATCGCCCTGTTGCCGGCCTGCCGGGCCGGCGCCGCGCGCCCTGCCCCTGTATCGCCCGCCACCGCGGAAGCCGCGGCGTCGCCGCGCGTGCTCGCAGGAACCGGCGCGGTCGCGTTTCACCCGAGCCGGCCGCTGCTCGCCTGGAGCGATGGCAAACGCTGGCACGTGCTCGATCTGCATACCGACCGCGTCGCCGACTTCACCGGCGACAGCGAGATCGCCGACCTCGCCTACGCGCCCGACGGCGACCTGTGGCTGGTCGGCGACCGTGCCGAACGTTGGCGCGACGGCCGGCGCAGCTGCCGCAGCGAAGCCGCCGACCTCAGCCGCGTGCTCGGCACCGCGCGCGACGGCATCGCCGCCGCCGGCTACGGCCATTCCGACGGCGTCGGGCCTTTGCGCCATCCGGTCTGGATCGACACCCACTGCGGCATCACCCGCTACCCCGGCGAGCCGTTGCCGGCCGGCGTCGCCGATGCCTCCGCCGACCAGGGCGGCATCGCCGGCAAGGACACTCGATCTCCGCGCGCCGTCCCGAAAGGATTCGTAGCGCCGGCGGGCACCTCCGCGAAACCGATCGCGGTGTCCCACGACGGACGCTGGTGGGTCGGCGGGGACGCGGGACGCTTGCATCTGTATCGGGCCACTGGCGGCCGCTGAGCGCGCCTGGCAAGCCGGGCGAATTCGTACCCGCCGACGCAACCCATCGCGCCCCTCCCGCAGCCACAACTCCGCAGCCACGGCGCGGGTCGCAGCCCGGCTGGCATACTGTGCCCCCGCCTGCAGCCCCCGGCGCGCAGGCTCCTCCCGCATCAGAACACCGGTATTTCGTGTCCGCCCCAGACTCTTCCAGCGCCCGCAATCTCGACGCCCACACCCCGCTCATGCGCCAGTTCTTCGCCGCCAAGGCGGAGCATCCGGACGTACTGATGTTCTTCCGCATGGGCGATTTCTACGAGTTGTTCTACGACGACGCCCGCAAGGCGGCGCGACTGCTCGACATCACCCTGACCCAGCGCGGCAACTCGGCCGGGCAACCGATCCCGATGGCCGGCGTGCCGCACCATTCGGCCGAAGGCTATCTGGCGCGCCTGGTCGCGCTCGGCGAATCGGTGGCGATCTGCGAGCAGATCGGCGACCCGGCCCTGGCCAAGGGCATCGTCGAACGCAAGGTGGTGCGCATCATCACCCCCGGTACGGTCACCGACGAGGCCCTGCTCAACGAACGCCGCGACACCTTGTTGCTGGCGGTGGCGCGCGGCAAGCACGCTTACGGCGTCGCCTGGGCCGACCTGGCCTCGGGCCGCTTCCTGGTCAACGAAGTGGCCAGCGAAGACGCGTTGGAAGCCGAACTGGCCCGGCTGGAGCCGGCCGAACTGCTGGTCGCCGACGAAGACGGCTGGCCGCCGTTCGTGGCCGAACGCAGCGGCATGCGCCGTCGTCCGCCGTGGCTGTTCGACGTCGACAGCGGCCGCCGCCAGTTGCTGCGCTTCTTCGGCCTGCACGATCTCAGCGGCTTCGGCCTGGAAGACAAGCCGCTGGCGATCGCTGCCGCCGCAGCCTTGCTCGGCTATGTCGAGGAAACCCAGAAACAGCGCCTGCCGCACCTGACCTCGATCGCGATCGAATCCGGCGACGGTGCGATCGCGATGAACGCGGCCACCCGCCGCCACCTCGAGCTCGACAGCCGCGTCGACGGCGACAGCCGCACCACCCTGCTCGGCGTGCTCGACAGCACCGTGACGCCGATGGGCGGGCGTCTGCTGCGGCGTTGGCTGCACCGCCCGCTGCGCGACCGCGGCGTGCTGCGTCATCGCCACCAGGCGGTCGCGACCTTGATCGAAAGCCGCGCCGGCGACGACGTGCGCGAACGCTTCCGCGCGCTCGGCGATCTCGAACGCATCCTCTCGCGCATCGCCCTGCGCAGCGCGCGCCCGCGCGACCTGTCGACCCTGCGCGACGGCCTCGGCCTGTTGCCCGACGTGCGCGCCACCTTGGCGCCGCTCGATGCGCCGCGCCTCAACGCGCTGGGCGCCGAACTCGGCGAACACGACGCCCATGCGCATCTGCTGGCCGAAGCGATCGTGCCGCAGCCGCCGGTGTTGGCCCGCGACGGCGGCGTGTTCGCCACCGGCTACGACGCCGAACTCGACGAATTGCGCACGCTGTCGACCAATGCCGATCAGTTCCTGGTCGACCTGGAAGCGCGCGAACGCGCCAGCAGCGGCATCGCCACGCTCAAGGTCGGCTACAACCGCGTCCACGGTTATTACCTCGAAATCAGCAAGGGCCAGGCCGACAAGGCGCCGACCCATTACACCCGGCGGCAGACGCTCAGCAATGCCGAGCGCTACATCACCGAGGAACTCAAGCAGTTCGAGGACAAGGTGTTGTCGGCGCGCGAGCGCTCGCTGGCGCGCGAACGCCTGCTCTACGAACAACTGCTCGATGCTCTCAACGAACGCCTGGAGCCGCTCAAGCATTGCGCCGCGGCCCTGGCCGAGCTCGACGTGCTGTGCGGCTTCGCCGAACGCGCGCAGGCGCTGGACTGGTCGCAGCCGGAACTCGGCGACACGCCCGGCCTGCGCATCGAGCGCGGCCGCCATCCGGTGGTCGAGGCGGTGCGCAAGGACCCGTTCGAGCCCAACGATCTGATCCTCGACGAGGACAATGGCCGCCGCATGCTGGTCATCACCGGCCCGAACATGGGCGGTAAGTCGACCTACATGCGCCAGAACGCGCTGATCGTGTTGCTCGCCCACATCGGCAGCTTCGTGCCGGCGGCGCGCGCGCTGATCGGGCCGATCGACCGCATCCTGACCCGCATCGGCGCCGGCGACGACCTCGCCCGCGGCCAGTCGACCTTCATGGTCGAGATGAGCGAGACCAGCTACATCCTGCATCACGCCACCGACCAGTCGCTGGTGTTGATGGACGAGATCGGCCGCGGCACCTCGACCTACGACGGCCTGGCCCTGGCCGAGGCCTGCGCGCGCCACCTGGCCCACAGCAACCGCGCCTACACCTTGTTCGCCACGCACTACTTCGAGCTCACCGCCCTGGCCGAACCCGGCAACGGCATCGCCAACGTCCACCTCGATGCGGTCGAGCACGGCGACCAACTGGTGTTCATGCACGCGGTCAAGGACGGCCCGGCCGATCGCAGTTTCGGCTTGCAGGTCGCCGCGTTGGCCGGTCTGCCGAAATCGGTGGTCAAGCAGGCGCGCGGGCGTTTGATCGAACTCGAACAACAAGGCCGCGAAACGCCCAAGCCCTCGTTCGCCACCGCCGCGCTCGACCAGCCGCAGCAGTTCGGCCTGTTCGCGACCTCGTCGGCGGCGTTGGATGCGCTGGCCAAAGTCGATCCGGACGAACTGACGCCGAAGCAGGCCCTGGAAGCGCTGTATCGGATCAAGGCGCTGGCCTGAGCGCAGGTAACGCGGTGCACAGGGCGGCCGTATCGCACAAGTGCAGTCGCCGCAGCCGTCATCCCCGCGCAGGCGGGGATCCAGGGTTTACCGCGACATCGCTCTGAAGTCTTTGGATCCCCGCCTTCGCGGGGATGACGGTTGGACGTTGGATTCACGCCTGCGCGGGGACGGCCGCTGGTTGACCGATAGCGGCGGCGAACGACATCGCCGCCGACAGGCATAGCGCACGGTCCCTATCGGACGAACCGCTAAACTAATGCCCGGAACGGACACCGGAGCACATGTGGAAGCCTTATTACTCGTCGTCGGCCTGATCGCCGGCCTGATTCTCGCGCGTCTTTATCGACCGCAGGCGGCGGTCGTCGCTGCGGCGGCGGATGCGCCGCGGGCGGATGCGGAAAACGCACCGGCCGTCGAGCAAATCCAAAACGAAGCCGAAGCACCGATTGAATCGACTTCGGAAACGGCCGAAGCACCAGAGGATCGATTACTTCGGTTGGTCCGTTCCATCGATGCGCTCGACGAACGCATCCAGCGCCCGCAGGACCTGCTTGCCCTGCCCGAATTCCACCAGGGCGTCGATCTGGTCGCGAGCGAAGCCTTCAACGCCGCCGACCTGGTGCGCCAGCTCAGCGGCACCGGCTACGTGCTGCAATCGATGATCACCAAGGCCCTGCCGCGACGCAGCGACGTCGCGCTCGACCCGGTGTTCGAACACGTCGGCCAGTTCGGCGGCTATCCCCTGCACTTCCTGATCGAGTACCTGCGCACCCGTCCCGACGCCGGCGACGTGCCCAAGCTGCTGCGCCATGCCCAGCCGTGGTGGTGGGACTTCGCCCCGGTGCGCCAGCAACTGCGCGACTACCTGCAATGGGCCGAACAATTCGGCGCGGCGCCGGCCGCGCCGGTGCTGGACGAACTCGAGGAACACGCGGCCACGCAGTTGCGCGACACCCTCAAGCGGTTCCAGTCGCCGCTGCTGGAACCGCTGATCGAGCAGGCCGAACACGCCACCAATGCGCGCCGCGAAAGCCGCGTGCTCGGCGCCTTCGGCCGGGTCAACGCCAGCGCCAAGGCGCAGACGCGCATCGTCCACGACGCCCTCGCCCGCCAGCTCGAACGCCTGCATGAGCTGCTATCGGGCGACGATGCCGCCTCGGTGCTGGTCTCCGGCGAACACGGCGTCGGCAAGACCGTGCTGATCGACCTGCTGGCCGAGCGTCTGCAAGCCGAGGGCTGGCTGGTGTTCGAGGCCTCCGCGGCCGAGATCCTGTCCGGCCAGAGCTACATCGGCGAACTCGAAGAGCGGGTGCGCGAGATGCTCGGCGTGCTCAACCGCAAGCGCGCGGTGTGGCGCGCGCCGGAATTCTTCGACCTGCTCGCCAAGGGCTCGCACTCGCGCGACCCGCGCGGCCTGCTCGACCTGGTGCTGCCCGCGATCGAGCGCGGCCAGTTGCGGGTGATCGGCGAGATCACCCCGCGCCAACTGGCGCAGTTGCTGATCGCGCGTCCGGTCATCAAGCACCACGTCGAAATCGTGCAACTGCTGCCGACCGAAACCGATGCGCTGGAAGCGATCGCCGCCGAGTGGGCGCGCTTGGAAGGCGAGCGCCTCGGCCGCCCGGTCGCCGACGCGCGCGCCCTGGCCGAAGGCGCGCGCATGGCCGCCCAGTATTTCCCGGAGCAGCAGGAACCCGGCCGTCTGCTGCGCCTGCTCAACGACGCGCTGCAGAGCGCGCTGGCGGAAACTTCGCCGGCGCTGCCGCTCGACCCCGAACGTCTGCTCGCGACCATCGCCCAGCGCAGCGGCTTGCCGCTCGACGTCATCGACGACCGCCAGAGCCTCGACCTCGACCGCCTGCGCGCCTTTTTCCGCCAGCGCGTGATCGGCCAGGACGAAGCCGTCGACGCCCTGCTCGATCGCATCGCCATGCTCAAGGCCGGCCTGATCGACAGCAGTCGGCCGATCGGCGTGTTCCTGTTCGCCGGCCCCACCGGCACCGGCAAGACCGAGCTGGCGAAGGCGCTCGGCGAGCTCTTGTTCGGCAGCGACGAACGCCTGCTGCGCCTGGACATGAGCGAGTTCCAGTCGGAGGACTCGGCCTGGCGCCTGACCGCCGACGAAGGCGGCCAGAGCGGCGTGCGTTCGCTGACCTCGCGCATCCGCGAGCAGCCGTTCTCGGTGGTGTTGCTGGACGAGTTCGAGAAGGCCCATCCGAAAGTCTGGGACCTGTTCCTGCAGGTGTTCGACGATGCGCGCCTGAGCGACCGCAGCGGTCACACCGCCGATTTCCGCCACAGCATCATCATCCTGACCAGCAACGTCGGCTCGACCATCTCGCGCAGCGCCGGCCCGGGTTTCACCTCGGCGCGCGGCGGCTATTCGCGCGACGCGGTCGAGAAGGCGCTGTTCGAGACCTTCCGCCGCGAGTTCCTCAACCGCCTCGATCGGATCGTGCTGTTCAATCCGCTCGACCGCAGCCTGATGCGCGAGATCCTGCACAAGGAACTCAAGCGCGTGCTGACCCGGCGCGGCCTGCGCAACCGCGACTGGGCGGTGGAATGGGAGCCCTCGGCGATCGAGTTCCTGCTCGACCGCGGCTTCACCCCAGACCTCGGCGCGCGGCCGCTGCGCCGCGCGATCGAGCATTACCTGTTGGCGCCGCTGGCGCGCAGCATCGTCGAGCACCGCGCGCCGCAGGGCGACCAATTTCTGTTCGTGCGCAGCGCCGGCGACCAGCTCGAGGTGCAGTTCATCGATCCCGACGCGTCGCGGCGCAACGACGGCGCCGCGGCCGAAGTCGTCGCGCCCGCCGACGCCGGCGATCTGCGCGACCTGGTGCATGCGCCATCGGCGGCGGCTGCGGCGGTGGCGCGGCTCGATGCGCGGCTGCAACAGCTCGACCAGACCGTGAGCGCGCAGGATTGGGTCTCGGCGCGCGAAGCCGATTACGCACGCATGGCCGAGGCCGATTTCTGGAACGCGGGCGACCGCCATCCGGTGCTCGACCGCATCGAGCGCCGCGACCGCATCGAGAGCGCGCTGGATACCGCCCAGCGCATGCGCCAGCGGCTGCGCGAGGACGGCGGCAACGACGAATTCGCCGGCCGCATCGCCCAGTTGCTGTTCCTGCTCGGCCTGGCGGTCGACGCCGTGCGCGAACAACGCCCGCAGGACGCCTTGATCGAAATCGATACCGACGAGGCCGCGCACCTGCGCCACGGCCCCGACCTGCGCCTGTGGTGGCAGCGTCTGCTGGCGATGTATCTGGCCTGGGCCCAGCGTCGCAACATGCGCGTCGAAGTGCTGCGCCAGGACGCCGAGCGCTGCAAGGCCTGGCTGGCGGTGAGCGGCTTCGGCGCCTTCGACCTGCTGCAGGCCGAGTCCGGCCTGCACGTGCTCGAAGACCAGGAAGACGGCGTCACCCGCCGGGTTTCGCTGTCGGTGCAGGTCGCGCCGGACTTGCCGGGACGCGCGCGCGTCGCCCAGGCCGCGGCCGAAGGCGAGCGGCGCATCAGCCGGCGTTACCGCGAGTCGCCCTCGCCGCTGGTCCGCGACGGCGTGCGCGGCTGGCGCAGCGGCCGCCTCGACCGCGTGCTCGGCGGCGAGTTCGACGTGATGCAGGGCGGCTGATACGCAGTTGATCCGCGCCCGCACAACGTTGCGAGGCCTCCCCGCCGTCGGCCGCTATCGAATCGGCCGACGGCTCGACCCTTCCGAATCCCTCAGGCGGTCACGGCCTGGTAGCGATAAGCCTTCCATGATCCGTGCCGGATGGAACGCTCGTGCCGTCGTCCCGCGTCGCTATCCATAGTCACCCCCTATCGGATACGTCGAAAGGATCGATTTCACATGCGGATGCTCCCGACCTATCGTTCCCTCGTCCCCACGTGACACGGAGCGCCACCGATGAGCCAGCAGAATCGACGACTTCCGACATCCGCAGCCTTCAGCGCTCCGGTCCGCAAACGTTTGGATCCTGCCTCGGCGCGCTCGCGCGGGTCGCTCGCATCGCACGACGATCGCCCGACCGATCCGTCGCCCCCTTCCTGAAGAACCTCGCACGAGCCCGCTCCCGGGCCCGTGCGCATACCGTTGCGCCACCCAGACGAACGTCCCCAGTCGCCGGATCCACATCCTCAAAGGCACGTAGCCATGTCAAACGAAAGCAAATGCCCCTTCAATCACACCGCCGGTGGCGGCACGTCCAACCGCGACTGGTGGCCTAACCAGCTCAACCTCAAGGTCCTGCACCAACAGACCCCGCATGCCGATCCGATGAGCGAGGGCTTCGACTACGCCGAAGCCTTCAAGAGCCTCGACCTGGCCGCGGTCAAGAAGGATCTGCACGCGCTGATGACCGACTCGCAGGAGTGGTGGCCGGCCGACTTCGGTCATTACGGCCCCTTGTTCATCCGCATGGCCTGGCACAGCGCCGGCACCTACCGCACCTTCGACGGTCGCGGCGGCGCCGGTGCCGGTCAACAACGTTTCGCCCCGCTCAACAGCTGGCCGGACAACGGCAACCTCGACAAGGCCCGCCGCCTGCTGTGGCCGATCAAGCAGAAGTACGGCAACAAGATCTCCTGGGCCGACCTGATGATCCTCACCGGCAACGTCGCCCTGGAATCGATGGGCTTCAAGACCTTCGGCTTCGCCGGCGGCCGCGCCGATGTGTGGGAGCCGGAAGAACACGTCTATTGGGGCACCGAAACCACCTGGCTCGGCGACAAGCGCTACTCCGGCGACCGCGTCCTGGAGAACCCGCTCGGTGCGGTGCAGATGGGCCTGATCTACGTCAATCCGCAGGGCCCGAACGGCAATCCCGACCCGCTCGCGGCGGCCCGCGACATCCGCGAGACCTTCGCGCGCATGGCCATGGACGATGAGGAAACCGTCGCCTTGATCGCCGGCGGCCACAGCTTCGGCAAGACCCACGGCGCCGGCCCCGAATCGCATGTCGGCCGCGAACCCGAAGGCGGCGAACTCGAACAACAGGGCCTGGGTTGGGCCAGCAGCTTCGGCAGCGGTCTCGGCGGCGATTCGATCACCAGCGGCCTGGAAGTCACCTGGACCAGCACGCCGACGCAGTGGAGCAACCAGTTCTTCGAGAACCTGTTCGGCTACGAATGGGAACTGAGCAAGAGCCCGGCCGGCGCGCACCAGTGGATCGCGAAGGACGGCGCCGGCGCCGACAGCATTCCCGACGCGTTCGACCCCAACAAGCGCCGCGCGCCGACCATGCTGACCACCGACCTGTCGCTGCGCTTCGACCCGGCCTACGAAAAAATCTCGCGCCGCTTCCTCGAAAACCCGGATCAACTCGCCGACGCCTTCGCCCGCGCTTGGTTCAAGCTGACCCATCGCGACATGGGGCCGCGCGTGCGCTACCTCGGACCGGAAGTTCCGGCCGAAGCGCTGATCTGGCAGGACCCGGTCCCGGCCGTCGACCACCCGCTGATCGACGAGCAGGACATCGCCGCGCTCAAGAGCAAGATCCTGGCTTCCGGCCTGCCGGTCTCGCAGTTGGTTTCGACCGCCTGGGCCTCGGCTTCGACCTTCCGCGGCTCCGACAAGCGCGGCGGCGCCAACGGCGCGCGCATCCGCCTGGCCCCGCAGAAGGATTGGGAGGTCAATCAGCCAGCGCAGTTGGCCAAGGTGCTGTCGGTCCTGGAAGCGATCCAGCAGGATTTCAACGCCGGACAGTCAGGCGGCAAGAAAGTCTCGCTGGCCGACCTGATCGTGCTGGCCGGCGCCGCCGGCGTCGAACAGGCGGCGAAGAACGCCGGCCATCCGGTCAAGGTGCCGTTCGCTCCGGGTCGCACCGACGCCACGGCCGCGCAGACCGACGTCGATTCCTTCGCCGTGCTCGAACCCATCGCCGACGGCTTCCGCAACTACCTCAAGGGCAAGTACGAGGTCAGCGCCGAATCGTTGTTGATCGACAAGGCCCAGTTGCTCGATCTCAGCGCACCGGAACTCACCGTGCTGGTCGGCGGCTTGCGCATGCTCGGCACCAACGTCGGCCCGAGCCGGCACGGCGTGTTCACTCATCGCGCCGATGCGCTGAGCAACGACTTCTTCGTCAACCTGCTCGACATGGGCACGGTGTGGAGGCCGGTCTCGGACGCCAAGGACGTGTTCGAAGGGCGCGACCGCAAGACCGGCGAACCGAAGTGGACGGCGACCCGCGTCGACCTGGTGTTCGGTTCGCACTCGCAGTTGCGCGCGCTGGCCGAGGTGTATGCGAGCTCGGACGCGCAGGAGAAATTCGTCCACGACTTCGTCGCCGCCTGGAACAAGGTGATGAACGCGGATCGCTTCGACCTCGCCTGAGCCTGACCAGCTCGGCTTCGACGCGAACGGGCCGGCCGGTTGGCCGGCCCGTTCTGTTTCCGAGCCGGCAGTTGCGCGAGTCGGCACCTTGCGGTCCGAGCGACGGATCGCCATGGATTGCATGGATCGTCGTTTATTGCCCTTGTATCGCCCGCTTATCGGCGGGCAAGTGTGCTATCGAAAAAAACCCGCGAATCTCACCCCAAGCTCACCGGCCGGCGCTAGCATCTGGGTTCCTTGCAATGGACCGACCCCGATGAGCGCTTCGCTGACCGACGACCTTCTCAACCAACTCCAGGGCCAGCCGCTGGCGCAACTGGGCAGCCAACTCGGGCTATCGCAACCGCAGACGCAGAATGCCGTGAGCGCCGCCCTGCCCCTGCTGCTCGGCGCGCTCGGCCGCAACGCCAGCCAGCCGCAGGGCGCCGAGGCGTTGTTCGGCGCACTGCAACGCGACCATGCCGGCGCCGGCAGCGGTCTCGACATCGGCAGCGTGCTCGGTACTGTGCTCGGCGGCGGCGCAAGCCGGCAGACCGACGGCGCCGGCATCCTCGGCCACATCTTCGGCGGCCGCCAGGAAACCGCGGCGGAAGGTCTCGGCCAGGCCACCGGTCTCGGCGGCAGCCAGGCCAATACGCTGTTGAAGGTGCTGGCGCCGATCGTGCTGTCTTACCTCGCCCAACGCATGATGTCGGGCGGTAACCAGGCGGCATCGCCGCAAGCGCTCGGCCAGGTCCTCGGCCAGGAAGAACAGCGCATTTCCCAGCAGGGCGGCCTCGGCGGCGGCCTGCTCGGCGCGGTGCTCGACCAGGACGGCGACGGCCAGTTGGGCCTGGGCGATCTGCTCAAGATCGGCGGCGGCCTGCTCGGCGGCGGCCAGCGCTGAATCCAGGCGGGTTTTCCCGATGTAACGACGACGGCTGCGCCCAGGCGCAGCCGTTTTCGTTTTCGCCGCCATCGATTCGCTGCTGTCGACCGGCGACGCGCGCGCGACTCACAACGCGTCGATATCGCCCAGGGCTTTGATCAACCGCCGCGCGCGCTTGTCGGGCTTGGTCTCCGGCGCGCGATAGCCGTTGCGTTCGGCCACGCGCATCGCCCGGGCCTGCTCGCGTGCGAGACGCGAGGCCTCGGTTTCCGCGTACAAGCTCTGGGCGACGCTCGCCGGCCCGCGCGTATCGCTGAGCCCGAGCACCGCGATCTCGAATATTTCCTCGCCGCGCGCTATGCGCAGCGCGTCGCCGACACGCAAGGCGCGCGAGGCCTTGCCGCGCTGACCGCCGATCTCGACCTTGCCGGTCTCGACCGCCTGCCGCGCCAGGCTGCGGGTCTTGAAGAAACGCGCCGCCCACAGCCACAGATCCAGACGGACCGAGGCCTGCGGCGGCGGCGAAGGAATCTCTTGCTTGCTCATCGGCGCGAAAGATACCACTGCCGTCCTACACGGCAACTGAGGGCCGCGGGCCGACGTTCCCGCACCCGCCGACTCGGGCATGGCGACCACCCGCTGACCGATCAGCCGGCATACTGCCCCGACTCCGCACGGATTCCGTCATGGCCCCCAGCCCCTCACGCGGCAGCCATCTGCTGACCGAAGGTCCGATCGGACGCACGATGATCGGCTTCGCCTTGCCGATCATGGCCGGCAATGCCGCGCAGTCGCTCAACGGTTCGATCAACTCGATCTGGGTCGGCCGCTATCTCGGCGAAGCCGCGCTCACCGCGACCGCGAACGCCAACAACATCATGTTCTTCCTGATCGGTTCGATCTTCGGCATCGGCATGGCCGCGACGATCCTGATCGGCCAGGCGATCGGCGCCAAGGACACGGCGCGCGCGCGCCGGGTCATGGGCACCAGCGCGACCTTCTTCATCGGCTTGTCGGCGCTGATCGCCGCGGCCGGTTGGTTCATGGCCGATCCGGTGTTGCGCGCGATGGGCACGCCCGCGGCGGCACTGCCGTTGGCCGAGGACTACCTGCGGGTGATCTTCCTGTCGATGCCGTTCCTGTACGCCTTCGCCTTCATCTCCGCGGCCCTGCGCGGCGCCGGCGATTCGCGCACGCCGTTCCGCTTCCTGTTGATGGCGGTGGTGCTCGACATCGCCTTCAACCCCTTGCTGATCTTCGGCTGGGGGCCGATCCCCGCGCTCGGCATCGCCGGCTCGGCGGCCTCGACTTTCTTCGCCCAGGGCCTGGGCCTGACGGCGATGCTGCTGTACTTGCGGCGCAAGCGCCACGTGCTCTGGCTCGGACGCCAGGACGCGCACCTGCTCAAGATCGACCCGACCGTGCTGCGCGCGCTGATCGTCAAGGGCGTGCCGATGGGTCTGCAGATGGTGCTGATCTCGTTGGCGATGATCGCGATGATCAGCCTGGTCAACGCCCACGGCACCGGCACCGCCGCCGGCTACGGCGCCGCGCTGCAGTTGTGGACCTATGTGCAGATGCCGGCGATGGCGATCGGCGTGTTCGTCGATCGCCGCGCAAAGCGTCGGCGCCGGGCGCTGGGACCGGGTCGACGCGACCGCGCGCACCGGCACCGGTTTCAATTTCCTCATGACCGGCGCATTGATCGTGCCGCTGATTCTGTTCGACCGTTACACCCTGGCGCTGTTCCTGCCGGAAGGCAGCGCATCGTTCGAGATCGCGCGCCATCTCAACCACATCGCGATCTGGTCGTTCCTGTTCTTCGGCGTGACCTTCGTGATTTCCGGCGTGGTCCGCGCGACCGGCGCGGTGGTGCCGCCGCTGTTGATCCTCGGTTTCGCGCTGTGGGGCATCCGCGTGCCGTTCGCGACCTTGCTGCAACCGGTGATCGGCACCGATGCGCTGTGGTGGAGTTTTCCGGTCAGCGCGCTGTGCTCGATGCTGATGTCGATGGCCTACTACCGCTGGGGCGGCTGGCGACGTTCGCGGATGATGGCCGCGCCCGAACGCGTCGTCGCGCCGATCGCCACCCGGACCATCGCCACGCCGGCCGAAATCGCCGCGCCGCCGCCGGCGCCGGTGGCCGATGCCAGCCCAGAAGAGAGCGACGAGATCGTGGCGATGGCCGATGCCGGGACGGACTTGCCCGAGCGCCCTGCGCGCTGATGCCGAAATCGCTCTTGCAGGAGCGGCGTGAGCCGCGACTGCGACCTCTCAAGCTCGCACCGATACCGGCGATAGCCCCTTGGGTAGGAGCGGCGCGAGCCGTGAACACGCTGCGACGTACCGGTCACGCCAGATCGAACGAGCGACAACGCGAATACGCCTTCGCAGCCTTGCCCGGCTCGATGTCTGTTCTGCGGCGTGCAAGTCAGGCTGATTGCGGCATGCAGACGCTCGAAGATTCGTACTTCGCCATGCCGTCGTCGCCGGTTGGCGCAGGTCTAGTCAGATGTCCTGCAGCGGCAGCGTGAACACCCCGGCCTCGCCCTTGTCGAAAGCCTCGCGCCAGATGCGGTAGCCCTCCAGGTCGCTCTCGCGTACCGGAAGATGGCCGATCACCCGCGGCTCGACCTCGGCCACGCGCGTGCCGACGATGGGGAAATGGCCGAGCAGACGCAGGCTCTTGAGTTCGGCGACCTCCTCGACGTGCTCGCGCAGCACTTCTTCGGCGGTGTGCGTGTCGAACTTTCGCAGCGACAGGGCGTCGCGGCCGTCGGGCAAGGCATCGATCCGCTGCACCCAGAAGAATCCCCAGGCCCCGTCGCTGCGCAGATAGGTGCAGATATCGCCTTCGGACAAACCGGGATTCACGTTGCGCTCTCCTGCCGCGGGGGCGGCACCGTGCGGACGGCGCCGCGTCGGGAATCTAGCGCGAACCGGCCCCGGCGTATATTCCCGCGGCGGCCGAAAAGCGGGGCCGTTGCGGCCAATGGCGGAGCCATGTGCGTCCGCTGCGCCAGCAGCGCGGCGGCGAGGTCGAAGGCCCACGCGAACCGGCTCGTTGCAACCGCCGATGGTTCGCTCCGGGCTGATCGCCGGAAACGAAAACGGCCGCCTTGCGGCGGCCGTTCGATGCGCTGCGCGGTGAGGCGCGGCGACGGGATTACTCGGCTGCGGCAGCCGCGGCAGCGCTCTTGGCGCGCGCGTAGGCAGCGAGGTCTTCCTTGATGCGGGCCTTCTTGCCTTCCAGGCCGCGCAGGTAGTACAGCTTGCCGGCGCGAACCTTACCGCGGCGCTTGACGTCGACCGAGTCGATGATCGCGCTGTGGGTCTGGAAGACGCGCTCGACGCCGAAGCCGTGCGAAATCTTGCGGACGGTGAACGAGGAGTTCAGGCCGCCGTTCTTCTTGGCGATGACCACGCCTTCATAGGCCTGGACGCGCTCGCGGTTGCCTTCCTTGACCTTGACGTTGACCACGACGGTGTCGCCGGGGCTGAAGTCGGGCAGCTTGCGCTGGATCTGTTCGGCTTCGAAGTTCTGCAGCAGGGTGTGGATAGAGGGCTTGTTCATGGGTGCGGCCTGTTGGATTAGTTGTTGCGCGAGTGCACGTGGACCCGCGTCATGGCATCGGTACAGCAAATGGGTACGGCTAAGCGGCTAATTATAGCGGCATTTTTTACCGGGTTGCCAGCTTGGGCTGCCCGTCTCAGGACGGCCGGCCCGGGCCGGGGCCCTCGGCCGGGCCCTGATCGGCGCTGGAAACGCTTCCAGCCCCGCCCTCGCCCGGCTCTGCGGCGGCCTCGGCGGCCGCCAGCTCGGCCCGATAGGCCTCCAGCAGCTTGCGGTCGGCCTTGGACAGGCCCGCCTCGTCGAGCAGGTCGGGCCGGCGCTGCCAGGTCCGGCCCAGCGACTGCTGGCGGCGCCAGCGCGCGATATGGGCGTGGTTGCCCGACATCAGCACCGCCGGCACGCCGCCGAGCTCGTGTTCGACCGGGCGGGTGTAATGCGGGCAGTCGAGCAAACCGTCCTCGAAGCTGTCCTGGACCGCCGACTCGGCATCGTTGAGGGCGCCCTCCTGGAGCCGGGCGACCGCGTCGACGATCACCGCCGCGGCGAGTTCGCCGCCGGACAGGACGTAGTCGCCGATTGAGACCTCCTCGTCGACCTCGGCCTGGATCAGGCGCTCGTCGACGCCTTCGTAGCGGCCGCACAGCAAGATCAGGCGCTCGTGGGCGGCCAGTTCGCGGACCTTGGCCTGGCCCAGGCGCACGCCCTGCGGGCTCATATAGACCACCCGCGCAGGGGCCGGGTCGGCCGCGCGCGCGGCGCGGATCGCCGCACGCAGCGGTTCGATCAACATCACCATGCCGGGACCGCCGCCGAACGGACGCTCGTCGACGCGGCGGTAGTTGCCCTCGGCGTAGTCGCGCGGATTCCAGCCGTGCAGCGACAGCAGCCCGCGCTCGCCGGCGCGGCCGACCACGCCGAACGCGGCGCACTGGGCGACGAATTCGGGGAACAGGCTGATGACGTCGATACGCATGGGAGCGAGGAACGAGTGCTCAGTAAAGAAAAACGAGTGACGATGCGGGAACTGCCGGAACGCCGCGAGAGAGACGGGAACGCGCTCGTTCCTCGTTCCTCTTCGCTCGTTCTTAGAACTCCGGATCCCAGTCGACCGTAACCAGATTGGCCTCGAAATCGACCGAAACCACGTACTGCGGCAGCACGAACGGAATCATGCGCTCGCGGGTGTCGTCGCGGGCGACCAGCACGTCGTTGGCGCCGGTGGAAAACAGGTGCGAGACCGTGCCGAGCGAAACGCCCTCGGTGGTGACCACGCGCAGGCCTTCCAGGTCGACCCAGTAATATTCGCCGGCCTTGGGCGGCGGCAGCGCCGAACGCGGCACGTAGATCTCGGTGCCGTGCATGGCCTCGACCGTGTCGCGGTCGGTGACCTCGGGGAAATTGGCGATCAGGTACTTGCCGCTTTCGCGACCGCGCACGCCCGAAAGCTCGCGCTCGCGGCCCTGCGGGTCGCGCACGATCCAGGGCTGGTAGCGGAAGATCGCAACGCGCGGCTCGGTCCAGGACTCGAGCTTGGCTTCGCCGCGAAGACCGAAAGCGCCAAGCACCCTGCCCAGCAGGATGCGGCGCGTAGAATCTGTCATCGGTGCGGTAATCGGGCCGCGCGCCAAACGCGCGGCCCGCCGGCTCAGGCGGCCGGAGCGGCCTTGACGGCCTGCTTGTACAGGTCGGCGACCTTTTCGGTCAGCTGCGCGCCCTGTGAAACCCAGTGCTTCACGCGCTCGACGTTGAGCTCGACGCGCTTTTCGGCGCCGTTGGCCACCGGGTTGTAGAAACCGACGCGCTCGATGTTGCGGCCGTCGCGGGCGCTGCGGCTGTCGGTGACGATGATGTGGTAGAACGGACGCTTCTTGGCGCCGCCGCGGGTCAGTCGAATCTTGACCATGGGGTCTGCTTTCCTGTGTTGCCCAGCCGTCGGAATGACGGGGTAAGCCGGAAAGTTTAACCGATTCCGCGGCTTGGGCAAACCCGGGCCCTGCCCGAACCCAGGATCGGGTCGGATCGGGCCCGGATCGCCGGGCTTCCCTGCCTCCATCCCTGAACGAGGCCTCTTCCCTGAGGCCCCGATCATGGGCCGCACCGCCGCGGCCCGAACGGTTCCGCCCCCGCAACCGCCCTACGGATCGGTCATGCCGCTCGCCCCCTGCGAGCGGCCATCGGCATCAAGCCTGGTAACGGATCGTGCCGCGCAAGGCCTCGCTCGAGCCGTCGCAACGCTGGACGAACTCGGCATGCAGGCCGGTCATCGCGCCCGTCGCCGGGTCGAATTCGACCGCCTTGATCTCGAGCGTGCCGCCGGAGATCTGCGGGCAACGCCGGGTCGGCCGCTCGAAGCGGAAACCGGCATGGCTGGCATCGGCCATCTCGGCGATCGCATAGGTCCCGACATGCAAGGCCTGGCCGACCGGCGGATACAACTCCGCGCTCCAGCGATCACGCGAGCCGCTGGCGGTATACCCCGCCCCCTGCGCATCGCCCCACAGCTGGAACAACGTCGTATCGCCGTAATAGGTCTTGTCGATGCCCTCGCCGACGAAATCGCCCGGGTCGCCGTCCAGCTTCAGCGACAGCGGCTCGACGTTGTGGCGGATCACCGCGGCGAGCACCGGCGCGGCGGCCGAATCGCAATGCTGCAGGACGGTAGCTTCCAAAGCGGTGATGTTGTCGTCGGCATCGGTCTCGAACTGCTGGATGCGGATCTCGCCCCAGGCGTCGTCGCACCGCCGCCCGTTGTTCGCCAGGTAGACGTAGGGCGCGCGCCCCGTCCGACGCGTCGGATTTTCCGCATCGAGGAAACGCCGAACCTCGAATTTCTGATCCACCGGCGCGCCCAGGGAGACATACCAATTGTCGCTGCCGTCCTCG
The DNA here is from genome assembly GCF_001442535.1 of Lysobacter antibioticus. NCBI lineage: Bacteria > Pseudomonadati > Pseudomonadota > Gammaproteobacteria > Lysobacterales > Lysobacteraceae > Lysobacter > Lysobacter antibioticus. The sequence goes on from NZ_CP013141.1 coordinate 1,583,456, forward strand.
ACCCGGACGATGATGTGCCGGGAGTCGCCGCTCAACGAAATCGTCGAGTCGGCTTCGGTATAGACCTTCGATTCTCCCAGCCCGACCGAATCCCCTGCCTGGCTGGTGAACGAAAACACCGTGGCCGCCGACGCGGCCGGTGCGGCCAGTGCCGCGGCCGCCGCCAGCGCGATACCGGCACAACGGACAGGTAACTGCTTCATTCCTCGCTCCATGATGATCGACTCCCCAACGCGCGCCGGCTCGGCGCGCGCCCGTTCGCTGTTGCGGCGACACGAATGCGTCGCCGCCGAGTCATACGACTCTTCGCCGCCGGCGCTACGCGCCGCGACGAAGATCATCTTGGGCCGAGGCCGTCTCTCCTTTCGAGAATCCCGCGCGCCGTTCGTCCGGACCCAGCGGCAGGTCGCCGCTCATTGCGCGCGGCCTATGCACGGCCGATTCGCACAAACAAAAACGGCGGCCGAACGGCCGCCGTTTTCCACCTGCGATGACGGAGCCGCAGTGCGCGGCGTGCGCTCAGCGGAACGGCATGCCGCCGCGGCCGCCCATCATGCCCTTCATGCCGCGCATCAAGCCCTTCATGCCGCCGCCGGACAGCTTGCTCATCATCTTTTCCATCTGCTGATACTGCTTCATCAGCTTGTTGACGTCGGCCGGGGTCAGGCCGGCGCCCTTGGCGATGCGGGCGCGGCGCGAGCCGTTGAGCAGGCCCGGGTTGCGGCGCTCTTTCTTGGTCATCGAATTGATGATCGCGACCATGCGCGGCACTTCCTTGCCGGTGACCTGGTTCTTGACCGATTCCGGGATCTGGCCCATGCCCGGCAGCTTGTCCATGAGGCCGTGCAGGCCGCCCATGTTCTGCATCTGCTCGAGCTGGTCCTTCATGTCGTTGAGGTCGAACTTCTTGCCCTTGGCGACCTTCTCGGCGAGCTTCTGCGCCTTGTCCTTGTCGACCTGCTGCTCGACTTGCTCGACCAGCGACAGCACGTCGCCCATGTCGAGGATGCGGCTGGCGACGCGGTCGGGGTGGAACACGTCGAGGCCGTCGGGCTTCTCGCCGACGCCGATAAACTTGATCGGGCGGCCGGTCACGTAACGCACCGACAGGGCCGCGCCGCCGCGGGCGTCGCCGTCGGTCTTGGTCAGCACCACACCGGTCAGCGGCAGGGCTTCGCTGAAAGCCTTGGCGGTGATCGCGGCGTCCTGGCCGGTCATCGAGTCGACCACGAACAGGGTCTCGACCGGCGCGGCAGCGGCGTGCAGCGCCTTGATCTCGCTCATCATCGCCTCGTCGATGGCGAGGCGGCCGGCGGTGTCGACCAGCAGCACGTCGACGTAGGACTTGCGCGCGTCGGCGATCGCCGCGCGGACGATGTCCTCGGGCTTCTGCGACGCGTCCGAGGGGAAGAACAACACCTCGACCTGTTCGGCGAGCTGCTTGAGCTGCTCGATCGCGGCCGGACGGTAGACGTCGGCCGAGACCACCATGACCTTCTTCTTGCGGCGCTCGCGCAGATGCTTGGCGAGCTTGCCGACGGTGGTGGTCTTGCCGGCGCCTTGCAGGCCGGCCATCAGGATCACCGCCGGCGCCGGCACGTTGAGGTTCAGGTCGGCGGCCTGCGAGCCCATGACCGTGGTCAGCTCGTCGCGCACCACCTTGATCAGGGCCTGGCCCGGGGTCAGGCTCTTGAGCACTTCCTGGCCGACCGCGCGGATCTTGATGCGCTCGATCAGGGCCTGCACGACCGGCAGGGCGACGTCGGCCTCGAGCAGGGCGATGCGGACCTCACGCAGCGATTCGCGGATGTTTTCCTCGGTCAGACGGCCGCGGCCACGCAGGCGCTCGATGGTGCCGGAGAGACGTTGGGTCAGGGATTCGAACATGCGCGCGCTACCTGCGTTGGGGCCGGCGCGACCGGGACGATGCCGGGCGGCCTTGCCGTATGGGTCTGATAAGACCGCGAAGTATAGCCCGGCGCGCGAATCCGCCATCCGGTCGCTGCAGATCGCCATGCCGCTATGCCACACTGCCGCGATGACAATCGTTCTCATCGCCGTCGCGCTGTATCTCGTCGCCAGCGGACTGCTGATCGCGGCGGTGCGCCACGACGCCGGCCGCCAGGCGCGGGTGTGGCTGTTGCCGGCCAATCTGGCGGTGCTGCTGCATGGCGCCGCCCACTTCTTCGCCTGGCGCGCCGCCGGCGGCGCCGACCTGCATTTCTTCGCCGCGCTGTCCCTGGTCGGCCTGGGCATGGCCGCGCTGACCGCGATCGTCGGCGCCTCCGGGCGCATGGCCGCGCTCGGGGTGGTGGTGTTCCCGCTCGCCGCGCTGATGCTCGGCGCCTATCAGTTCACCGGCCACGTCCAGCACCCCGCGCCGCTGGACTGGCGACTGCAATTGCACGCCTGGTTCGCCCTGCTCGCCTACGCCACCCTGGCCGTCGCGGCCCTGTTCGCGCTGATGCTGTGGCTGCAGGAACGCGCCCTGCGCCGGCGCGAATTCCACGGTTGGCTACGCGCCCTGCCGCCGCTGGTGGAGCTGGAAAGCCTGTTGTTCCGCACCATCGCGGTCGGCTTCGCCCTGCTGACCGCGACCCTGCTGACCGGAGTGCTGTTCGTCGAAAACCTGTTCGCCCAGCACCTGGTGCACAAGACCGTGCTCAGCGTGCTGTCCTGGCTGGCCTTCGGCGGCCTGCTGCTGGGGCGCTGGCGCTACGGCTGGCGCGGGACCACCGCGGTACGCTGGACCCTGGCCGCGATGATCCTGTTGGTGCTGGCCTTTTTCGGCAGTAAGTTCGTACTCGAACTGGTCCTGCGCAGGACCTGAGGACCCGCCGGCGGCGGGACCGCACCACTCTCCCCGGCACAGGCATGGACCGCTGGATCAAGTCGCTTTCGGCGCGCAATGAATTCGTCTTCGTGCTGGCGCTGGCGTTCGCCTGGCCGGTCCTCGGCAGCCTGACCGCAGTCGCCTACCCGCAGCCGCCGACACCGATCGACGGCGCCGGGCTGGCTTCGATCCTGAGCCTGGAAATCCCGGTGTTGGCGGTGCTCGCGGTGTTTCTGTCGCTGCGCGGCTGGAACCTGGCCAGGCTCGGCCCGGCGCCGACGAAGACCGACCTGCCGCTGGGCCTGGCCCTGGCCGTGCTGACCGCGATGCTGTTCTGGCTGCTGCAGGCCCTGGCGCTCGCGTTCGGCCTGAGCCTGCCGTCGGTCGACGAGGCGGTACCGATCGCCAGCGACATCGGCTGGCCGATGCGGCTCGCGGCCTCGGCGGTGAACGGCTTCTACGAGGAAGCCCTGGTCTGCGGTTATCTGATCACCGCGATGCGCGACCGCCGCAGCACCTGGACCGCGATCCACCTGAGCACCGCGATCCGCACCGCCTACCACCTCTACCAGGGCAGCGTCGGGGTGATCTCGATCGTGCCGATGGGCTTGCTGTACGCCTGGCTGTATGCCCGCACCGGCCGGCTCTGGCCATTGGTGGTGGCTCACATCGTCCTGGATTTTTGGGCACTGAGCCTTCCGAGCTGAGTGTTCCCGACAGCAGCCGGCGCCCCCGCCTCGTGCCGTCGAATCTGCCCTGACCAGGCAATAACCATACAAATCAACTATCTGCCGGCGAGCATGAGGCGGGCAGCGCCTGTGCACGATTCGTCGACTTGGCTGAACAGGCTATTGCCGGAACAATATTTGCCTTAACAACTATTGCCTGGGCGCAGATTATTCGGCGCCATGACCACCCCCAATCCGAACCAGCCCTGCTCGACCTCGAACCTCGGCCTGCTGTTCCGCCAGGTCCGCGATGCGATGTGGGCGCAAATGGAACGCGAGCTGGCCCAGGCCGGCCACGACCTGACCTTCAGCCAGTTCATCACCCTCAAGGAACTGGCGATCGGCACCGCCGGCGTGACCGAGCTGGCGCGCGCCGCCCAGCTCAATCCCGGGGCGATGACGCGCTTGCTCGACAAGCTGGAAAGCCGCGGCCTGGTCGCGCGCGTCGCCGATCCCGACGATCGCCGCGCCATCAACATCCACCTGACCGAGGCCGGTTCGGCGATCTGGAGCGACATCGACCAATGCGGCCGACGCGTGCGCGAACGCGCGATGGCCGGCCTCAGCGAAGACGACCGCGACCAGCTCTACCGTCTGCTCGAACAGGTTCGCGACAACCTCTCCCTTACCGGTTCCTGAGCCATGTCACCCATCGACACTCGCCCGCGCCGCGGGCTGCTCCTCGTGCTCGCGCCGCTCGCCGCGGCCTTGATCCTCGCCGGCTGCGCCAGCACCCGCGGCCTGGTCCCCGAAGGCCGCGCGCTCGACGCCGACGACCTGGCGACCCAGCTCAGCTTCGCCGACGCCACCTTGTCGGAAGCCACGTTCCCGAAGCGCGACTGGTGGACCTCGCTCGGTGATACGCAATTGAACGGCTTGATCGACGAAGCCCTGGCGGGCACGCCGGGCCTGGACGCCGCCGACGCGCGCGTGCGCCAGGCCGTCGCCCAGGCCGGCCTCGCCGATGCCGCGCGTAAAGCCACCCTCGGCGGCAGCGCCCAGTATTCCGGCCTGCAACTGCCCGAGACGGTCGCCCCGGAACCGCTCGGCGGTAAATACAGCGGCGTGGAAGTGCTGTCGCTGAGCTTCAAGTACAGCCCCGATCTTTGGGGCGGCAAACGCGCGCGCTGGCATGCCGCACTCGGCCAGGCCCGCGCCGCCGAAGTCGAATCGCAGGCCGCGCGCCTGACCCTGTCGTCGAACATCGCCCGCGCCTACGTCTCGCTTGCCCAAGCCTATGCCGGGCTCGACGTCGCCCAGGCCGAGAAGCAACGTTCCGAACATCTGCTCGGCCTCGGCCGCCAGCGAGTCAAGGCCGGCCTCGACAATCAACTGCAGATCCGCAACGCCGAAAGCGCCAGCGCCGCCGCCGATCAACAGATGCAGTCGGCGCAGCAGCAGATCGATGCGACGCGCAACGCGATCGCCGCCTTGCTCGGCAAAGGCCCCGACCGCGGCCTCGAGATCGCGCGCCCGTCCCTGCTGAAAGCGAAGTCGCCGGCGGTGCCGGCGGTGACCTCGAGCGAATTGCTCGGCCATCGTCCCGACGTGGTCGCCGCGCGTTGGCGCGTGGAAGCCGCATCGCACGGCATCAAGGCGGCCAAGGCCGAGTTCTATCCGAGCGTGAATCTCAGCGCGATGCTCGGACTGGCCTCCGGCGGCCTGTCGGATCTGTTCAGCAGCGATGCGGTGCTGATCCAGGGCGGCCCGGCGATCAGCCTGCCGATCTTCGACGGCGGCCGCCTGCGCAACCAACTCGCCGAAAGCGATGCCGAGTACGACCTCGCCGTCGCCAACTACAACCAGAACCTGGTCGCGGCCCTGCGCGAAGTCGCCGATGCCCTGCAGGCTTCGCGCTCGCTCGATGCGCAGTTGGTTTCGGCGCAACAGGCCCGCGATGCCGCGCAGCAGGCCTGGCAAATCGCCAGCACTCGCTACCGTGCCGGCCTGGGTACGCAGCTCGACGTGCTGTCGGCGCAGCGCCCGCTGTTGCAGCTCGACCAACAGCTCGCCGGCTTGCGCGCGCAACGCCTGGCCGCGGCGATCGAACTCGACCGCGCGCTCGGCGGCGGTCTCGAACTGCGCGCTCCCGACCCGGTCGCCGCGAAGCACCCCGTCACCACTTCCGATTCCAGCGTTATCGCCAAGGCCTCCACGCCATGACCACCGAAATCAATCCGCAAGCCGCGGCCGCAGCCGCCGCCCCGCCCTCCAACGGCAAGCGCCGCAAGGCCCTGTTGATCCTGCTCAGCGTGGTCGCCATCGCCGCGATCGCCTGGGGCCTGTACTACATGCTGGTGCTGCGTTGGCATCAAGACACCGACGACGCCTACGTGCAGGGCAACGTCGTCAGCATCACCCCGCAGACCCTGGGCACCGTGGTCAGCATCGGCGCTGACGACGGCATGAAGGTCAGCGCCGGCCAGGTGCTGGTCCAGCTCGATCCGAACGACGCCCAGGTCGCCTACGACCAGGCCACCGCCAACCTCGCCAATACCGTGCGCCAGGTGCGCGGCTTGTTCAGCGCGGTCGATGCCGGCCAGGCCGATCTGTCGGCGCGCCAAGTCGCGGTGCAGAAGGCGCGTGCCGACGTGAAGCGTCGCGAAGGCCTGGTCGCCGGCGGCGCGGTCTCGGCCGAAGAGCTCGCCCACGCCCGCGACGAACTCGCCGCGGCCGAAGCGGCACTGTCGTCCTCGCGCGGCTCGCTGGCGCGCAATCGCGCACTGGTCGACGCCACCACCGTCGCCAAGCAGCCGCAGGTCGCCGCGGCCGCCGCGCAATTGCGTCAGGCCTATCTGAACCTGCAGCGCGCGGCCATCGTCGCTCCGGTCGACGGCTACGTCGCCAAGCGCAGCGTGCAGCTCGGCCAACGCGTCCAGCCCGGCACCGCGTTGATGACGATCGTGCCGCTGGAGCAGGTCTGGATCGAAGCCAACTTCAAGGAAACCCAACTCGCCGACATGCGCATCGGCCAACCGGTCGAATTGCACTCGGACCTGTACGGCAGCGACGTGACCTACCAGGGCAAGCTGGTCAGCCTCGGCATGGGCACCGGCAGCGCTTTCTCGCTGCTGCCGGCGCAGAACGCCAGCGGCAACTGGATCAAGATCATCCAGCGCGTGCCGGTGCGGATCGAGGTCGAGCCCAAGCAGCTCGTCGAACACCCGTTGCGCCTTGGCCTGAGCATGCACGTCGATGTCGGCATCCGCGAACGCGGCGGCGCCGTGCTCGCCGCCGCGCCGCCGGCCAAGCCGCTGCTGAGCACCCAGGCCTATGCCAAGCAGTTGTCCGAAGCCGATGCGGTGATCGCGAACATCGTCCGCGACAACCTGCCCGGCACCCATCACGGTTGACGATCGCGCGACCGGATCCGCATCCCAAGCGCGATCCGGTCACGCACTACCCCGCAGCAAAGACGAAGCGCCTCCCCCACGTCGTTCTTCGTCTGTCGCGACGCATCGCATCGAAGCAGCCGCGCCATCGGCGCCGCTTCGTCCCCTCCCCCGGCGATGCGCCGCGAGCTCCGAGACCGTCATTCCGGCGCAAGCCGGAATGACGGGAATCGGAAGCGTTGGTTCCCGCTCTTGGTCCCGCGCCCGCGCGGCCCACCCGATCAGACAGGCAGATCCATGTCCGCCACCACGGCCAATGCCGGCGCCGCCCCCGCCGCGCCCACGCAAGCGGGCTTCCGCCCGCCGAACATCGCTGACCACGCTGGGCCTGGCCCTGGCGTCGTTCATGCAGGTGCTCGACATCACCATCGCCAACGTCTCGTTGCCGACCATCGCCGGCAACCTCGGCGGCAGCAGCAGCCAGGCGACCTGGGTCATCACCTCGTTCGCAGTCAGCAATGCGATCGCCCTGCCGCTGACCGGTTTCTTCACCCGCCGCTTCGGCGAGCGCAAATTGTTCATGTGGGCGACGCTTGCGTTCGTGGTCGCATCCCTGCTGTGCGGCCTGGCCAGCAGCATGGGGCTGTTGGTCACCGCGCGCGCCCTGCAAGGCTTCGTCGCCGGCCCGATGTACCCGGTCACCCAGGCGTTGTTGATCTCGATCTACCCACCGCATAAACGCGGGCAAGCGATCGCGCTGCTGGCGATGGTCACGGTGGTGGCGCCGATCGCCGGCCCGATCCTGGGCGGCTGGATCACCGACAACTACAGCTGGGAATGGATCTTCTTCATCAACATTCCCATCGGCATCTTCGCCAGCCTGGTGGTCGGCAGCCAGTTGCGCGGGCGCCCGGAGAAACTCGAACGGCCGAAGATGGACTACATGGGCCTGATGACCCTGATCGTCGGCGTCGGCGCGCTGCAGGTCCTGCTCGACCTGGGCAACGACGAAGACTGGTTCAACTCGACCAAGATCGTGATCCTGGCGATCGTCTCGGTGATCGCGCTGACCGTGTTCGTGATCTGGGAACTGACCGAGCGCGACCCGATCGTCAACCTGCGCCTGTTTCGCCATCGCAACTTCGCCGCCGGCACCGCGGCGATGGTGCTGGCCTACTCGGCTTTCTTCGCGGTCGGCCTGCTGGTGCCGCTATGGCTGCAGCGCAACCTGGGCTATACGCCGATCTGGGCCGGTTTCGCCACCGCGCCGATCGGCATCCTGCCGGTGTTGCTGACGCCTTTCGTCGGCATGTACGCGACCCGTTTCGATCTGCGCATGGTCGCCAGCTTCGCCTTCATCGCCATGGCCTTCACCAGCTTCATCCGCTCCGGCTTCAACCTCGACGTCGATTTCAACCACGTCGCGATGGTGCAGCTGTGGCAGGGCCTCGGCGTCGCCCTGTTCTTCATGCCGGTGCTGACGATCCTGCTGTCGGATCTGGAGCCGCACGAGATCGCCGCCGGCTCCGGCCTGGCCACCTTCGTGCGCACCCTCGGCGGCAGCTTCGCGGCCTCGCTGACCACCTGGGGCTGGAACCAGCGCAGCACCGTCCACCACGCCCAGCTCACCGAACACATCGGCGCCTACGACCCGGCGGTGCTGCAGACGGTCGATACGCTCGGCCACGGCGACCTGCAACGCGGCGCGGTGAGTTTGAATCAGATGATTTCGCAGCAGGCCGCGCAGATCGGCTTCAACGAGATCTTCCACCTGCTCGGCATCCTGTTCCTGGCGGTGATCGTGATCGTCTGGTTCGCCAAGCCGCCGTTCACCGCCAAGCTCGGCGGCGGCGCGGCCGCGGCCGGCGGGCATTGATCGGGACGGATGGGGCCACGCAGCGCTTCAACATCAAGATTTCAGCATCGCTGCCGCATTCGAAACGCGACGGCGATGGCATCGACGCCATCGACGCGACAGGCCGGGTTCGCCCGGCCTGTCGCGTTTCGCGTCTTGTCCCCTAACGGCCGCAGCCGTATCGATGCCCGACTCAGGCCGGCACCCGCACCGCCGGCTGCGCCACCGGCGCCGCCTCGCACACCTCCGCCGCGCACTTCAATACGAAGCGTTGCCGCGCCTCGTGGTAGCTGCGATCGGCGCCGAAGAAATTGCGATACATGTGCGCGAGTTCTTCGGCACCGTAACTTTCCAGCGGTTTGCGGCGTTCGTCGGCGGCGCGGCGCCGACGCTTGAGCGCCAACGCCTTGCGACAACTCGCCGGATCGGCCGCGCGTTCGGCGCGCTGTTCGACATGGGCGACGAAGTCGGCGGCGCTGGCGCCGAAGGCCGCATCGATCAAGCCGATGCGCTCGGCACCGGCGGCGCCGATGGGACGCAGGCCCTCGGTCAGCTCCTGGGCCAGGGTGTCGCCGACCCGACGCGGCAACAGATAGGTCCAATACTCCGAACCGTACAGCCCACCCATGCTCTTGTAGTGCGGATTCATCACCACGCCGCGCCGCGCCCACACCTGATCCGCCGCCAAGGCCAGGATCACCCCGCCGGCGCCGGCATTGCCCTGCATCGCCGAGATCACCAGATGGCTGTCGGTCAGCACGATCTCGCGCACCAGGGCATTCATCGCCAGGATGTTGCGCCACGACTCCAGCGCCGGATCGTTCGAGGCCTGGATGGTGTTGAGGTGGATGCCGTTCGACCACAGGTCGGCGCCGCCCATCAGCACGATCGCCCGGGTCGGGCGTTGCCGCGCCTGCAGGAAGGCGGTGCGTAACCGATCGCACTGCGCGGTCGACATCGCGCCGTTATAGAAGTCGAAATGCAGATAGCCGACCGCGCCGACTTCGCGGTAACGGATCTGCCGGTAGCCGTGGTCGCGGCGACCGGCGACCGACATCGCCGGCCTCGACGCGCGCTCGATCACCCCTTGCATGCGCCGCTCGCCCAGCACCTGGGTCGCCGGCAGCTTGATCCCGTCCTTCTCGCGCAGATGGCTGAGCCATACCGCGCCGTCGCCGGTGGCCACGCAGACCGCGCCTTCGCGCCATCCGAGCAAGTCGCCCGGGCGGCCGCGCAGGGAACGCTCGAGATGAGCGCCGAACACTTGGCAACGCAGCCCGGCCAGTTCGGCGCGCGCGCCCGGATAGCTATCGGCGCTGCGGACCCGCGCCAGCACCGAGGCGCTGTCGAGTTGCCAGTCGATCGCGCGCTCGGACGGGCGCATCGCCGCGCGCAGGCGGCCGCGCACCTCGGCGCGGCCGTAGTCGAGCGGCTGCGGGCGATAGCCGCCCCCGGCGTAGCGTTCCACCGCCTGCAGCAAGGCGCGGATCGCGGCATCGGTGACTTCGTGCCGGTACAGCTGACTCTTGGACGCGCCGCGCATGGCGAAACCGGCGCTGGCCCAGATATCGCCGGCGTCCATCTCGGCCGCCGCCTGCAACACCGTCGCCCCCCAGTCGTGTTCGCCGTCGAGGATCGCCCAGTCCAGCGAGGACGGCCCACGGTCGCCGACGATGCCGGGATGGACGATCAGACAGGTGTGGTGGGTCCAGATGTCGTCGGGAATCGCCGACTTGAGCATCGGCGCGACGATCAATTGCGGCCGCTCGCGCGCGACCGCGGCACGCATCGTGTCGGCATCGGCGGCGACTTGCACGCTGACCTCATGGCCGAGATCGGTCAGCTCGACCCAGGCGCGCTGCGCAAGGCCGTTGTACGCGGTGCACAGGAACAGGATACGCAGCGCCATCGCACGCTCCATGTCACGACGAAGCGTCGAATTTGTGCCATCGCATGTTCATATTCCTGAGCGGCGATCACAAATTTCTGCTGCGCCGCAGCGGGATCGCGAATTCTCGACGGCCATCGCCGTTCCAGGAAGAACTGCGGAAAACAAGTGTTTTCATTGACCGTCGCGGCTGCCAGGCTACGTTTTGCTACGGGCGACGACCGTCTGTTTTGACAGTGGCCCGGCACGCGCCGCGCCGATTCGGCATCCTCGCCGGGCGACGGCGGATCCGTTGCAAGCGCGGCGTCGGGGACGCAACGTCGCCTGTTCTCGTCGAGCGTCCAGGAACGGCCGCGACCGCGGCCTCATCGCCCATGACGGGCTCAAGGAGAGGACTGATGTTGAAGCGCACGACCACCAAGTTGTTCGCCACCTGCGCGTTCTGTTTCGGCATGGCGTTTTCGTTGAGCGCCATCGGCTCCGGCGGTTGCCAGAGCTGTTGGGACGCTTGCCAGGCGGATTTCGACTACTGCATCGACGCCGGCTATCCCGCGGAAAACTGCCGGGTCACCTGGCGCAGCTGCGGCATTTCCTGCGGTTGCCAGATCCCCTGAGCCGCTCTCGCGGCCGGCAGGCGCCACTACGCCTGCCGGCCGCGTTCGATGCGCAAGATCGTGATGCATCGCAGCGAAGACCGCCGCCGGCGGACCGGACGCGGCCGCCGGAGCGTACGCCACGCGCGCGCCGAACACTCGAACAGGCGACCGGAGCGGTGTTTAGCAACGCCGATCACATCGGCACAGCGGCCGGGTCGTGGCGCCGGATCGCGGCGGTGCTATAACTCCGAGCGTCCAGTGACGGACCAGGAGCAACAGTGACGTTGACGCCCTCCACCGGCTTATCTCCGCAGGCCGCATCGCCTCCGTTACCACCGCTCCCGAAGCCCGGCCCCCGCCCGGATCGCCGCACTGGCCGCCATCCGCATACCCCATCGCCTGTCGGCGAACGCATCCGCCCTGCTGCGGCCGCGATCGCAGGCCTGCGCGATCACCCCATCACAGCCACCGCCGGCCCGCGCACGCCCCGGCTCTACGAGGACATGGAATGAACTTCAAATCGATCATGACGACGATTCTGGTCGTGGCGCTGGCGCTCGGTCTCGGCGTCGGTGCCGGTTATCTGGTCCGCAACAGCGGCCTGCTCGGCAACGGCGGAGGCGGCGGTGCGCTGGTGACCCAGGGCGATTACTCCTCGGTCTACGCCAAGGCCGGCGGCGACGTGGTGATGTACTCGTTGTCGACCTGCCCGTTCTGCAAACAGGCGCGCGCCGTGCTCGAAAAACAGAACGTCAAGTTCGTCGAACGCATCATCGACCAGGACAAGGATGCCAAGCTCGAGGCCGACGGCCTGAAGATCAAGAGCGTGCCGACCTTATACATCGGCGACCAGAGCCTGCAGGGCTACGACGAAGCCAAGCTGGTCGAACTGATCAATGCGCACGGCAAGGCGGCCAAGCCGGCGGCCTGAGCCCGGCGCGGTTCGACTTACCTCGCCGGCCCGGCCTCCATGGGCTTAGCCGGCGAGGACATGCAGGCCGCAGGCGAACGCTGCGCCGAGCAGCGTTCCGCCGATCACTTCGGCCAGGGTGTGTCGCGCCAGTTTCAGGCGCGACCAGGCCAGCAACGGCAATAGCAAGATCGCAACCGCGGCCAGCGCGGGCCGCAGCGAAAACAGCGACACCCCGGCGAACGCCAGGCTCGCCATGTGCAGGGACAGTTTGATCCAGCGATTGAGCAAGGCCGCCACGACCAGCATCGCCGCGACCGCGAGTATCCCCTGCCCCATCGGTGCCGCGCGTTCGCGCATCCACCACCAACAGATCGCCAGCACCGCGAGCAACACCGCATACAGCAGCGGCCGCTCGCTGGGATGCGAGGCATCCACGGTCGACCACTGTCCGCTGCGCCGACGCTGGGCCACGAAGGCCCAGCTCACCAACACCGCCGCCGCGACCGCGCACAGCGCCGACCAGAACGCCTGCGGCGCGAGCATCCGCACGCTGACCATCGTCAATACGATGAAGACCGCGAACGGATGCAGGACGATCGATACCCAACGGGCGAACCCGCCCGTGCCGCCGTGTTCGCGACGAGCGTCGCTCACGCCGCGTCCAAGGCCTCGGACAGGCGTTCGACCGCGATCACCTCCATCTCGCCGATACGGCCGCCGCGCGGGGCGTTACCCTTGGCCACGATGGCGCGTTTGAAGCCGTGGGTCGCGGCTTCCTTGAGGCGGTCTTCGCCGTTCGGCACCGGCCGGATCTCCCCGGACAGGCCGACTTCGCCGAAGGCGACGGTGTGCTCGGCCAGGGGCTGATCGCGCAGCGACGACAGCACCGCCAACAGCACCGGCAGATCGGCTGCGGTTTCCTGCACGCGGATGCCGCCGACCACGTTGACGAACACGTCCTGGTCGCCGACCGAGATGCCGCCGTGGCGATGCAGCACGGCGAGCAGCATCGCCAGGCGGTTCTGCTCCATGCCGACCGCGACCCGGCGCGGGTTCGACAAGGGCGAGGAATCGACCAGCGCCTGCACCTCGACCAGCAACGGCCGCGTGCCTTCGCGCGTCACCATGACGCAGCTGCCCGGCTGCGGGCTACGGCTACCGGACAGGAAGATCGCCGAGGGGTTCGGCACTTCGCGCAGGCCCTTGTCGCTCATCGCGAACACGCCGAGCTCGTTGACCGCGCCGAAGCGGTTCTTGAACGCGCGCAACACGCGGAAACGGCTGCCGCTCTCGCCTTCGAAATACAACACCGCATCGACCATGTGTTCGAGCACGCGCGGGCCGGCGATGCCGCCCTCCTTGGTCACGTGGCCGACCAGGAACACCGCGGTGCCGGTTTCCTTGGCGTAGCGCACGAGCCGCGCCGCGCTCTCGCGGACCTGGCTGACCGATCCCGGCGCGGCGCCCAGTTGTTCGGTCCACAGGGTCTGCACCGAGTCGGCGACGATCAGCGCCGGCTTGGTCGCGGCGGCGTGTTCGAGGATGCGCTCGACACCGGTCTCGGCCAGGGCATGCACGCCGTCGAGCGGCAAACCGAGGCGAGCGGCCCGGCCGGCGACTTGCGACAGCGATTCTTCGCCGGTGACGTACAGACCCGGCAGGGTCTGGGCCATGCGCGTGATCGCCTGCAGCAACAGGGTCGACTTGCCGATGCCGGGGTCGCCGCCGACCAGCACGACCGCGCCGTGCACCAGGCCGCCGCCGAGGACACGGTCGAACTCGCCGATGCCGGTGCTGACCCGCGACTCCTCGCTATGGCGCACGTCCTTCAATGCGGTCACCGCGGGCGCATCGACGCGTCCGGCCCAACTCGAACGGCGGCTGGCGGCGACTCCGCCGCCGCCCGCGCCGGCCTTGGCCGCCGGTTCGACGATGAATTCGCTGAGGGTGTTCCAGCCGCCGCACTCGCCGCACTGCCCCTGCCATTTGTTGTAGTCCGCGCCGCACTCCGAACAGACGTAGGCGGTGCGGGCGGCCTTGGCGGCGGACTTGCCGGGCGATTTGGACATATTCGACATGGGCGGACGACTGGCAACGATGCGGTACGAAACCGCACTGTAGCCGCTCGCCGTCGCATGCTGCGAGATTGGCCGCGCAACTCATTGATTCGCCGGGGCAAGCGCCACGGTCGGCGGATTCGCCGAGGATCGATGAGCCGACAGAACCAAAGGCGCGACGCTCCGGATGGCGCCGGCAGTCTCGCCGCCCCCACTTGAATCGATCGAACTAGCGGTCGCTGCGCCGGACGCGCCCGAAGGCCGCCCTCAGGCGGCCCCGCCATGCCGAGGGCTCAGGCCGCGAAGGGCGGGTGGTGCTCGGGATAGATCGCGCGCAGGTTCTGCTGCGGGATCGCCAGCAGGCCGCCGACATCGTGCGAGGCGACGATGCTGTAGCCGCGCGCATCGATGTCCTTGGCGATCGTATGCCAGTCCAGCTTCGGCATCGCCATCGAAGTGTCGATCGTCCAACCGAAGCGCAAGGCGCCGAGGGCCTTCATTTCGTCGAGCGGCAACCAGCTGTCGGCAGGTGCGACCACATAACCCTCGTCCTCACCCACCACGAATACGTCTACGCGCATTTTCATCAGTGCCTTTGCTGTATTTGCTGCAAGCCGGCGCATGGTGTCGATCGGCCCGATAAAAAAAGGTGAAGAAGGAATTAGCGATTTGCTGAAGCGCCGCCGGTTGCTGATATTGGATTCAAGTTCTATGCAAGTTGATGACAGAAACGCAGGACTCCGTGCTGCCCTGCAGCTTGACAGGGCAAGATCTCAGGCGTTGCGACGCGGGATTTTCCAAACTGAACACTACGGCCGAGGCTAAGCACATTGCGCCGTCTACCGCCGCGCCAGGGCTTCGGGTTAAATAGCCTCGACGACACGTCGATCGTTCTTGCTGAGGAAGCTGCGCTCGGCATCCGAACGCCGGCGGCCGACGATCAATCACCGCTTCAAGGCCCCGTTTTTTGCGGGAGCCGCTCTGGGGAGAGCACCAACGACACGCACGCATTCGGACCGACCGTGTCCCGTCTCGGTTCGTGCGTGCGTCATCGCCAAGGTGACCATCCGTTTCCATCGAAACGTCTACACACAAGGAACCCGCCATGAGGCCCAAGCAACAGGAAGTTCGCAGGAATTGGCGTTGGAGCGCAGTGGCCATGGCTCTGACTCTGACGATGGGATCGTCGGCATTGCTATCGAGCAGGGCCGGCGCCGCTTCCGAGCCACTGCCGCAGACGCTCGCGCACAGTCTGGCGGCCGATGCCCGCGAAGCGCGCGCGCAACTACCGGACGGCCGCTGGCTGGTACTCGAGCGCAGCGGCGCCGCATTGGCCTTGATAGAAGACCGCGCAGGCGGCAGCGCCGTGCGTCGCTGGCCGCTTTCGACGCCTAGGCGCTGGGCCAGCCTCAGTCTGCTGCCGAGCGGACGCGTGCTGATCTGGGGCGGCGTCGACGGCAAAGGGCTGGCACATCAAGGCGGCCTTTGGTTCGACCCGACGTCGCACACCTTGAGCGCGAGCGGCCCGCTCAAGCTCTTGCCGCGCGCTGGCCATGCCGCCACCGTACTCAGCGACGGCCGTCTGCTGGTCACCGGCGGTTGGACACCAGGCAGCGCCGGCGTCGCCCAGGCCGAGCTGTGGGACGAACGCAGCGCATCGGCATCGGTGCCGACGGGCCTACCGACCCCACCACGCATCGGCCATCGCAGCCGGATCGAGAACGACGGTGGCGTGCGTCTGTCCGGCGGCATCGACGGCCGAGGCCGCCGCATCGTCCAGGACCAGCGCTACGACCCGGTCCGGCAGAGTTTCGATGCCGCCGGCGCAGCCTCCGCCACCGACAACGGGCAGGCGCCGCGATTGATGGCGGCCTTCCCGCACGACCTGGCACAGAACGTCGCTCCGGACTCGCGCCTGTCGCTGCGCTTCGACCAGCCGCTGCGCACGGCGGAATTGAACGCTGCCAGCGTCACCCTGCTCGGCCCGCGCGGCTTCGCCGCCGTCCAGGTCACTCCGGCCGAGGCCGGCCGCCTGCTGTTCGTGACGCCGCGGCAACCGATGCAACCCAACGCAGCGTATTCGCTGTTGGTCGACGGCGTGCACGCGCGCAACGGCAAGTCCTTGCCGACGACGCTGATCGACTTCGAAACCGGGACCGCCGGCTCGCGTCCATCGCCGCAACCCACAGCGTCGGTCGCGACCGCAACGCGTACGGCGGCTACTTCGATGCCGACATCGGTCAGCGGCACGCTCGCCCCCGACGGCACCCCGGTGGATGTCGAATCGCAGACGCCAGGGCAAGAAATCACCGTGCCGTTCACGATCTCGCAAACCGGCGACTACGGCCTGGGCGTCAGCGAGCTGAACTTGAGCGCGGGCACCTCGGCGACCGTGAAAGTCACCCGCAGCGGCAGCACCGTGGTCAGCACCAGCTGTACGGCTCAATACGCGGGATGTGCGCTCAACCTGGCCAAACTCAGCACGGGCAGCTATGTATTGAGCGCGCGTCCGACCTCGAGTACCGCAACGATCAAGTTCAAGGCCACGCTGAGTCGCGACGCGACAACGCTGCTACAGCCCGGCGCCACCTATCCGCTGAGCCTGAGCTATCGCGGCCAGAACGGCCGTCCGGTGTTCAACGGCAGCGCCAATCAGCAAGTCAGCCTGCGCATCGCCGGGCAAGCCACGCTGCCGGCCGGCCGCGACATCAGCTACGTCGTCTACAACCCGGCCGGCGCCGCCATCAAGACCAGCGTGATTTCCGCTGCGACCGCCTCGATCAACCTCGTGCTGCCGAGCACCGGGCGATACACCCTCCTGGTCGACCCGCTCTACGGCGAAACCGCGAATACCGAGATCACCCTGACCCAGGGTTTCAGCGGCGCGCTCGTCGCCGACGGCGATTCGATGGATCTGTCCTCGCCGACCGAAGGCAAATCTGCAGCAGTCGATTTCTACGTCGCCGCGGGCGCCAGGCTGGGCTTGGGCTTCAGCAACCTGGCCCTTAGCGGTGCGCCAGCGGGAGAACCGGCGATCGCGGTGCTGACCAAGCCCGATGGCAGCCAAAGCACGCTGGGCAACTGTTTCGTCGCCAACGGCGGTTGCGACTTCAATCTCAGCGGCCTGGCGGCCGGCGTGCACAACATCCGGCTCGGCGCATATTCGGCCACGGCCCGGGTTTCGGTCACCGCGACCTTGAGCAACGACAAGACAGGTCCCGTGCCTTCGACCCCCACGCCGTTCGCATTGGATCGTCGCGGCCAGAATGCGCGCCTGTGGTTCGATGCCAGCGCCGGCCAGACCGTGGCACTCGCGTATTCGCAGTTGCTCAGTGCCCCGGCCAACCGGGCGGTCGCGATCACCGTGTACCGGCCCGACGGAATGAGCTTGAAAACCAACAGCTCGCGCTCGTCGGCGACTACCCTCAATCTGCCCAACCTGCCGGCGAGCGGACGTTATTCGGTGCTGGTCGATACCGAATTCGGCGCCACCGCGTCGATGAACCTGTGGCTCGCGAACGGTGTCGACGAAAGCCTTATGCTCGACGGCGATAGCGTCGACGCAGCGGCGCAGAACGCCGGACAGAATTTCTACTTCCGTTTGTCCAACCCGCAGACCGGCACTATCGGCCTCGGCTTCAGCGAACTGTCGGCTCCGGACCTCGGAAACGACCGCGTCCGCATCAGCGTCCTGTCCAGCGGCGGCGCCAGCGTGCTTTCGGAAGAGTGCCGCATCTCCTTGAGCGGTTGCGACCTCAACCTGACGAATCTCGCAAGCGGCAACTACAACATCGTCGTCGAACCTCTGGGCCAGCAGAAACTGAGCCTGCGCGCCACCGCCAGTACCCAGCTCAGCGGGTCGCTGGCCGGGGAAACCCCGTTCGCTCTGGCCCTTGCCCGCCCCGGCCAGGATGCCCTGCTCAGCTTCAACCTGCCCCAGACGCAGGACGTGGCCTTGGGCATCTACCAGCACGCGACTCAGCCGGTCGGCCGCGGCGTCGTCTACCGCATCTACAAGCCCGATGGGAGCCTGATCCTGCACCGCTCGGTCGATGCCGACCAATCGCTCTTTCTGCCGGGGCTCGCCGCAGGCGCCTATACGATCGGAATCGACCCCACCGAAGGCGAAACCGCCAGCGCGCAACTGATCCTGCACACGCCCAAGACCGGTGTGTTGGCGGTCGACGGCGATTCCCTGCCGATGTCCACCCAGACCGCGGGCCAGGAAATCCATCTGAGTTTCGAAGCGCAACAAGGCGCCAATCTCGGCCTCGGCATTTCGGAGTTGAGCGGCTCGACTTCGGCGGCGGCCTGGCTCAAGGCTTACCGACCGGATGGCACTCAACTGCATTCGCAATCCTGCGCACCGCCGGGCTGCAGCATGAACTTCAAGAACCTCGATGCCGGCATCTACACGGTCAAGATCTCCGATAGCGCTCCACCGCCGCCGGCCCGCTCGCTGCTCGCGACACTGAGCTCGGACCTGGAAGGCGGCGTCGGCGTGAATGCCCCGACCACGATTACCTTGAACCGCCCGGGCCTCAATGGCCGCTACCGTTTCAATGCGGTGGCCGGACAGAACCTGGCACTGACGATTTCGAATGTCGCGACCGCACCCGCGTTCGGGGATGTCGATTACACATTGTATCTGCCCGATGGCAGCCAGCGCACCGGCAGGTCGCAAAAGGGTTACAGCTTCAACCTGGACGCGCTTGCGTTGACCGGCGAATACATGCTGTTCGTCGATCCATCCAAGGCGATGCAGTTGAGCGGCAAGATCGAACTCGCGCTCGGAGAAAGCGGCCATATCGTCGCCGATGGCGATCCGGTCAACTTCGCCACCCAGCTTCACGGTCAGTCGCTGTATTTCACCTTCGATGCGGTACAGGGCGAATACCTCGACCTGGGTTTGAGCGAGTTCCAGCTCGACGGCTCTTCGGGCGACTACAGGATCTTCGTGGTTCCGCTGGCCGACGGCCCCACGCGCCAGGGTTACTGCGTCATGCAAGGCCCCTGCAGCATGCGTCTGAAGGACCTCGCGGCCGGCCGTTATCTGGTCGCCCTGGAGCCGTACTGGCAGGACCCCGACCGCTACAGCCCCTTCAGCACGACCGCGACCCTCAGCCGCGAACTCTCCGGAACCTTGAGCCTCGACCAGCCGCAGACCGTGACGATTCCGCGCCACGGCCAAGTCATGCGCCTGGCCCTTCCGGTGGTGGCGGGACAGAAGCTGCTGCTGAAAGTCGCCGGTCAATCGACTGCTCCCACTGGCAACGTCGTCGGCTACAGCGTGCAGACGCCATCCGGCGAACTGGTGTTGTCGAGCGGCAACAGCAACGAGACCGCGACTTTCAACCTGAACTACGCGCCCACGAGCGGCGACTACCCGATGACGATCATCAATGGGCACGCGACCAGCGCGCAGATGCAAGTAGTGATCGAGCAGGCTCCGGAATAGGTCGAACCTCACCGCCGATCCGTCGTTGGATCGGCGGCGTCGCCCGCAGTCGCCGTCCATCGCCGATAACCTCGGCCTCGCAGACACCGAAGCGTCCAGAAACAGAGGCCCTGTTTAACAGATACAGCCCCGCTCCGGCGGGGCTTTGTCTTTTGGCAATCGATCAACGACCCGGTAGTGCAGCATGCGGGCGCCGTTCCTAGGCGATGCAGCTCTTGACCTTATCCCGGCCGATGCTGAGGAAACGCGCAGTCGCATCGAGGTGCTCGTTGTTCTCGCGCAGACAACTTAAGACCACCCTAGCCGCGCTAGCAGGCAATATTGACAGTCCCTTTTATCTTTCTTGCTATTCAAACAACGATTGAAATGCGCAAATCAGTTCCTCTCGACAACTGCTAACGCATTGACTTTCCTTCTCAAGGCGGCATCCACTTCCAGTATTTTATCGACGGGAAGCCTCGATTTATCGAATCCGTAACTCAAGCTGACACCCCTATACAGGCGGTAATAAACATGGCAGTCATCAGGGGAAATTGTCGGCCCGAGGCCGCAAAGAACGATATAACGACGCCCCTGTGGCGCCGTGTAACCACGCGAATCACCGCGGAACGTGGAGACTTGCGCATGCTCGAAGTCGCTACCGACCGAGCAGCCTTGAAGTCCGTTCTTCAGGTTCTTGCACACAGCCATATTGACGAAGCGATCCGAGGCCCGTTCGCTGACGTCTTGCATCGCGGACGATCCATCGGAAGTTCCGATCAGACTTATCGAGGTGAGCAGACCGAACTGCTGCGCATATGGCCCTTGATCTCGTTCGAATACGTCTTTTAAGTCCAACACCTGGACGCGAGCGGGAACTTCTGCGCAATAACCTGCATCGTTCGCGCCCCCCTCATCCGACCGATGCGTATTGCCCGGTGAGCGACCCACCGATTGAACTATATTGGCGCGCGGGTACTTGAACAGCGTGGCACCAACCAACGCATAAACAGCATCGACTTCCTTTCCACGAGGACAACGACGAGCGCCGGAAACGGATTCGTCCGAGCGTTCCGACAAAGGATGCTGCGACCGAGATTGTGGCGACGATGTCGATTTCGGTCTCTGGGCCGGAGTCGACGTCTGAAGGGAGCCATCGCAAGCGTTCATAAGCAACGATGTCAGCAACACGCCGCCTACGCTCAGGACCGCGCGAAACCGAAGCCTGCTCTTCGCACGAATGTCCATCTTCACTCCATCGATATTTTGATTTTGGCGCGGGACATAATTACCGCTCCCGCAAGGCCTCACCCGTATGCTGCTGCAACGGACTCAATAGGTAATCGATCACCCTGCGCTTGCCGGTACTGATCTCGACGCTCAAGGCCATGCCCGGTGTCAGGCGAACCCGCACCCCGTCGATATCGAGCGCGGTCTGGGCCAACCTGACCCGCGCGGGGAATACCAGTCCCAGCTTTTCGTCCTGGGCGGCGTCGTGCGAGACGCTTTCGACGGTGCCGGTCAGGTAGCCGTAGCGGGTGTAGGGAAAGCTTTCGACTTTCACCGTCACCGGCTGGCCGGCACGCACGAAGCCGATGTCCTTGTTCAACACCGTCGCCTCGACCTCCAACGCCTCTTCGGCCGGCACCACCGCCAGTAGCGGCTGCGCCGGGGTGACCACGCCACCGACGGTATGCACGGCGAGCTGCTGGACCGTGCCTGCTACCGGCGCTCGCAGCTGCATGAGCTTATCGCGCTGACCGGTCTTGGCCACTTCCGGAGTGAACTGCTGGACTTGTTCGCGCGCTTTGCGCAGCCCGTCCAAGGTTTGCTGACGGGTTTCGGCGACCAACACCTTCAACTGCTCCTGCGCGCCGCTCAGAGCCGATTGAGTCTCGTGCAGCCGGCTGCGTTGCGCGGCAAGGTCGCGTTCGGCGGCGATGCGTTCCTGCTCGCGCAGCAGGTACTCGTGCCGTCCTACATACTTGCCTTCGACCAGCTTGGCGTAATCGTCAGCGCGTCCTTTGGCGATCACGGCGCTTTGCTGCAAGGGGCCAATCAGGGACTGAACGGTCTGCAACTCGGCCTTGCGCTGGCCGATCGCCGCTTCCAAGTTGTCGCGCTTGGCGCTGAAGGCCTGGAATTCGCTGTGCGCGAGCTGCTGTTCGGACTGGAAACGCACCGCCGGCAAGGCCGGGTCCGAAGCCAGTACCGGCGCGCCGTGCCCATCGATCGCCGCCGCCAGCGCACTCAGGCGCAATTCCGCCAGGCGCGCGTTGACCAGGGTCTCCCCGGCCTTCTCGTAGTCGGCGGTGGTCGCGGTGGCGTCCAGTTCGATCAACAGCTGCCCTTGCTTCACCCGCTCGCCGTCGCGCACCAATATCCGCCGCACCACCGCGGTTTCCGCCGGCTGCAGCACTTTGGTGCGCGAACCGACCACCGTCTTGCCTTGCGCCACCGCGACGATGTCCAGCTTGCCGATGCAGGCCCACAACAGCGCCACGCAGAAGAACGCGACGATGATGCGCATCGTCCAGCGCGGCAACGGCGCCAGCGGCGTCTCTATCAACTCCAGATGCGCAGGCAGGAACGCCAACTCGTCCTGACTGCGTTTCGGCGGATCCAGGGTCTCGCGCACGGACCAAGCCGCCTTGAAGACACGACCGTAGCGCGCGACGAAATCGCCGACCGCCTGAAAGACATGCTTCATCGGTTCATCCCTGCTGCAGACGATGCAGATACGCGTAATGACCGTCCGGACGTTCGAGCAGCTCGGCGTGCGAGCCGCTTTCGACTATCCGCCCCTTCTCGACGACGACGATGCGATTGGCCTGGCGCACGGTTGAGAGACGGTGGGCAATGATCAATACCGTGCGCCCTTTGCAGATCGCCCGCATGTTGGCCATCACCGCGTGTTCGGATTCGTAGTCGAGCGCGCTGGTGGCCTCATCGAAGATCAGGATGCGCGGATCGGTGATCAGGGCTCGCGCGATCGCGATGCGTTGACGTTGCCCTCCCGACAAGCCCGCACCTTGCTCGCCGACCTTGGTGTCGTAGCCTTCGGGCAGCTCGACGATGAAGTCGTGCGCGCCGGCCAGTTTGGCGGCGTGGATGACCCGCTCCAGCGGAATACCCGGATCCGACAAGGCGATGTTCTCGCGCACGCTGCGGTTGAACAGGAAATTCTCCTGCAGCACCACGCCCAGCTGACGCCGCAGCCACGCTGGATCGGCCAGGGCAAGATCGTGACCGTCGATCAGAACCCGGCCGCGCTCGGGCACGTACAGGCGCTGAACCAGCTTGGTCAGCGTACTCTTGCCGGAACCCGACCGGCCCACGATGCCGATCACCTCGCCCGCGGCGATGTTGAAATCGATGCCGCTGAGTACCTCGGCCGCGTCGGGCCGATAGCGGAAGGTCACGCCCTCGAAAGTCACCTGGCCGCGGATCGGCGGCAGGACCATGCGGCTACCCGGCAGCTCGGTGCGGGTATTGAGAATGTCGCCCAGGCGCTCGACGGAAATGCCGACCTGCTGGAAGTCCTGCCACAGCTGCGCCAGCCGGATGATCGGCGCGGCGACTTGCCCGGCGAGCATATTGAACGCGATCAGCTGCCCGATCGACAGGTCCCCTGCGATCACCAACTGGGCTCCCCAGAACAGGATCGCGATGCTGACCAGCTTCTGCACCAACTGCACGCCTTGCTGGCCGATCGTCGCCAACCGGGTAACGCGGAACGCGGCACCGACGTAGCCCGCGAGCTGGTTGTCCCAGGTGCGGGTGACCCGGGGGTCGACCGCGGTGGCCTTGATGGTGCCGATGCCGGTCACCGTCTCGACCAGGAACGACTGATTGTCGGCGCTGCGGGCGAACTTCTCGTTCAACCGTTTGCGCAGCACGGGCGTGATCGACGCGGACCACAGGGCGTAGACCGGCAGCGAGATCACCACGATCAGGGTGAGCCAGCCGCTGTAGTAGAACATCACCGCGAGAAACACCACGGTAAAGAACAGATCGAGTACCGAGGTCAGCGCCTGTCCGGTAAGGAAGGTGCGGATGTTCTCGAGTTCGCGCACACGCGCCATGGTGTCGCCGACGCGGCGCGACTCGAAGTACGCCAGCGGCAAGGCCAGGATGTGCCGGAACAGGCGCGCGCCCAGCTCGACATCGATCTTGCTGGTCGTGTGCGCGAACACATAGGTACGCAAACCCGACAAGACCACGTCGAATACCGCGATCGATACCAGCCCGACCGCGATCACATGCAGCGTCGTGAGGCCGTGGTGCACCAACACCTTGTCCATCACCACCTGATAGAACAGCGGCGTGATCAGGGCGAACATCTGGATGAAGAACGATACCGCGAACACTTCCAGCAACAGCTTGCGGTACTTCACCACCGCCGGCACGAACCAGCTGAAGTCGAACTTGGCGAGCTCGCCCAGTACGGAAGCCCGCGACGCGACCTGCAGCAATCGCCCTGCATAGCGCGACTCGAACTCGGCCATCGACAGGCTGCGCGGTCGCTTCTGCACGAGGTCGTGGATCAATACCGTGTCGCCGCTGACTTTCGCGACGATGAACGACTCCCCGTTCTCGACCAACGCCAGGGCCGGCAGGCTCGCCATACCGATACGTCCGGCAGACTGCGCGGTGATGCGCGCTTTCAGTCCGAGCTGTTTTGCGGCAAGCAAAAGACGAGTGTCGTCGAACGCTTCGCTGCCGGCACCGTGTTGGTGGCTGAGTTGAGCGGCGTCGGCGGCGATACCGTGGAACTGGGCAAGTAAGACCAGCCCGACCAGAGCGAGGTCCGGCCGATTGCCAGGCGCAACGACGGTGTCTACGACCGCAAGCGCCGCACTTCCCTGTGACATTCGAACCGCCCTTCAAGTAATGCTATGGCACCGCAATGAATGCCTTCCCCAATACGATCAGCGTCACATCGGGAAGGATCGGCTGTCAAGAAATAATCGGCAGCCCGCATGGGCATTCAGCTTGTTCATCAAGCGCTTGCCAGATGAATCTGCTTACCTGCGAAGCCCTGAGCTGATAGGCCTAAGGCGGGCTCGTGTCAGGACTTGAGATCGTTGTGATGGAGCAAACGAGTTTCTTTCGTATAAAACGCTTAAGAGGGCGTTCCGTTGAGAACTGCTCGAAAGGACACAGACGAAGATTGCTCTAAGTCGGACCTGCACAATCCGCTACGCGCGCCATGTGAGTGGAGTCGGCGAAGACTGAGGCCGGGCTCCAAAATTCAGGCGGCCGCATCCTCACAAAAAAATCTCGTCTGGACCGTGGCCTGCTTCCGCAAGACTGGCTGTCAGGATCTTCGGCCGGCATTTGAACCTTTGCAGGCCCGTATGCGCCGCACAAAAAAGCCCCGCTTTAGGCGGGGCTTTGAAGCGCTTCCGGAAGGCGCGCGGCCGCTGGATCGTTGGCCGGGCGGTTGGCTTGCCTTCGGGGTTACGTGGTGCCGGAAATAGGAATCGAACCTACGACCTACGCATTACGAATGCGCCGCTCTACCAACTGAGCTATTCCGGCGAAGACGGCAATTCTAGGCGGCGACGGTCGGCGCGGTCAATCGACCAAGGCCGGAACGTCCCTGATAAGCGGCCAGGAACAGGCCTGGGCACGCTCACCGCTGCTCCCAGGCACGACACCTTCGATGGGCCGGGTACGAACTCCCCTAGGCTGCCGGAACCGGTGCTGCGGCGAGGCTGATACGGCGCATGCGGCGCATTCCGCGGCGCCGTTATCATCCGCGCCATGCAAGCCATCCTCGCCGCACTCGTCGATTCGTCGATCTTCATCCTGTTGTCCTGGGGCATCTGGCGCCTGTTGGGCCGCTCGATCCCGCTGGCGGTGGTGCCGATCGCGATCGGCCTGGGGCTGGCGGCGGTGGGCGGCCTGCCGGCGCAGGTCGGCGTGCCCTCGGCCATCGGCGACCAGTTCGGCTGGGTCGGGGTGCTGGCGCTGGCCTTCACCGCCGGCCTGGAGACCCGCCACGGCGGAGATCCGGCCATGCCCTCGCCTGCTGCGCCGGGTGCGCTCGGCTCGTCCCTGCCCCGTTTCGTTCTCAGTGCCGCGCTGGCGCTGGCGCTGCCGTTCCTGGTCGGCACGGTCGCCGCCCACGCTTATTTCACCGGCCTGCCCGGCTGGGCGCCTCCACGGGGCCAGGACTGGCTCGGTGCGGTCGCGATCGGGCTCTGCGTGGCGGTCAGCGCCTTGCCGGTGCTGATCGGCATCGTCCGCGAACTCAAGGCCGAGCACCGCGCCTTGACCCAGGTGGCGGTCGGCATCGCGGTCGTCGACGACGCGGTGCTGTGGGTCGGCCTGGCGGCGTTGCTGTTGATCGCCGACGGCGGCGCCGGCTTCGCCGGCTGGTCGGGGCTGGATGCGCTGGCGGTCGTGGTGCCGCTGGTTCTCGCCGCGGCCGCCGCATTGGCCGAACGCAAGGCCTGGGTGCCGCCGACAACCGCGATCTGGCTGGCCATGCCGCTGTACCTCGGCGCCTGCTCATCGGCCAGCTCGCAACTGGGGCTGCACGCGCTGCTCGGCGCCTATTTCGGCGGCGCGATCATGGCGCCGGGCTGGATCCGGCGCTTACCGGTCGAGCGGATCGGGCAGCTCGCCCTGGTCGGGCTGGCGCCGCTGTTCTTCGGCCACAGCGGCTTGCGCATCGACGGCGACGCGCTCGGCTGGAGTTCGCTGCAGGCCACCGTGGCCCTGCTGGCCCTGTCGGTGGCGGCGAAGCTGGCGGCCTTGCTGGTGTGCCCGCCGTCGGCGACGTTCTCGCGTCGGGACGCACTGGCGATCGGCGCGCTGCTGCAATGCAAGGGACTGATGGAGATCGTCGCGGCGACCGTGCTGCGCGACAAGGGCCTGCTGTCGGAACCCGCCTACGCCGCGCTGGTCATGCTGGCGGTGCTTTCGACCGTGCTGACCGGCCCGCTGTTCCGTTCGATCGTGGGGCGTCGCAGCGCCGCCCCGGATGCCGACCGCAAGTACGTCTGAGCGAGCCCCACAGACAACCACTCGAGCGCCCGAGCGCTAGGCCGAGCCCTCAACTCACCAATTGCAGGCGCAGTTCTTTGGGCAGGGCGAAGACCATGTTCTCGGGCTCGCCTTCCAGTTCGTTGACGCGCTCGGCGCCGAGTTCGCGCAGGCGTTCGATCACGCCGCGCACCAGCACCTCGGGAGCGGAAGCGCCGGCGGTGATGCCGATGTGCTTGCGGCCGCGCACCCAGTTCGGGTCGATCTCGATCGCGCCGTCGATCAGGTGGGCCTCGACGCCCTCGCGCTCGGACAACTCGCGCAGGCGATTGGAGTTGGAGCTGTTCGGCGAACCGACCACCAGCACCAGGTCGCAACGCGCAGCCAGCGCGCGGACGGCGTCCTGGCGGTTCTGGGTGGCATAGCAGATGTCGTCGTGGCGCGGGCCCTGGATCGCCGGGTACTTCGCCCGCATGGCCTCGATGACCGCGCGGGTGTCGTCGACCGACAAGGTGGTCTGGGTGGTGTAGGCCAGGTTTTCGGGTTGGTCGACTTCGAGCGCGGCGACGTCGTCGATGTCCTCGACCAGGTAGATCCGGCCGGAACCGGCTTCGCGCCGCCACTGACCCATCGTGCCTTCGACTTCCGGATGGCCTTCGTGGCCGATCAGGATCACGTCGCGGCCGGCGCGGCAGTGGCGCGAGACTTCGAGGTGGACCTTGGTCACCAGAGGACAGGTCGCATCGAAGACCTTGAGGCCGCGACGATCTGCTTCCTCGCGCACGGCCTTGGACACGCCGTGGGCGCTGAAGATCACCGTCGCGCCGTCGGGCACTTCGTCGAGTTCTTCGACGAAGACCGCGCCGCGGTGTTTGAGGTCGTCGACGACGAAGCGGTTGTGCACGACTTCGTGACGCACGTAGATCGGCGCGCCGAGCGTCTCGATGGCGCGCTTGACGATCTCGATCGCGCGGTCGACGCCGGCACAGAAGCCACGGGGGTTGGCGAGGATGACGTCCATGGGGGCATTGTACTCCTGGCTAAGGAGCTAGGAGTGAGCCAGGAGTAGCGAGGAGTGAGCAAAAGCGCTCCCGCTCACTTCTCGTTCCCGGGTTTGCTGAACAAACCATAGACCGCGATCCCGATCGCCCCGGCGACGATGGCCGAGTCGGCGATGTTGAACGAGGGCCAATGGTAGTCGCGCCAGTACCACTGGATGAAGTCGACGACATGGCCGTGCAGCATGCGGTCGATGACGTTGCCGATCGCGCCGCCGATCACCAGGGCGTACGGCAGCGCGGTCTTCCAGTCGCCGCGCGAGGTCCGCGACAGCCAGTACCCGAGCAAGCCGCTGATACCGACGGCGAGGATCGCGAAGAAATACTTCTGCCAGCCGCCGGCGTCGCTGAGGAAGCTGAAGGCCGCGCCGGTGTTGTAGCTGCGGTACCAGTTCCAGAAACCGTCGATGACCGGCACCGCGGTGTACTCGGGCAAGGAACTCAGCACCCAGGCCTTGCTGAGCTGGTCGAGCACGATCACGACGATCGAGACGATCAGCCAGGGCAATGCGTTCTTGCGGGGGGTATCGGTCATAAGCCTTCGGTTCTACGGATCGGTGCGAAACCGGTGGATTGAAGCGGCCGCGCGCGATGCCTCGCCGCGCGGCCGTGTTGCAGTCAGAACCAGTGCCGGTCCTCGCCCTCGCCCGCCACGTTGTCGACGCAGCGGCCGCAGAGCTCGGGATGCTCGGCGACGGCGCCTACGTCGGCGCGGTAATGCCAGCAACGCACGCACTTGCTCTTGGCGGTCGGTACGGCGAGCACGGCGATGTCCTTGATGCCGTCGTCGGCGACCACTTCGACATCGCCGCTGATGAACAGGAAACGCAGTTCCTCGGCCAACGGCGCCAGCCAGTTCTGGTCGGACACGCCGCAGCGCAGCGAGATTTCGGCCTCGAGCGCAGCGCCGATCTGGCCCGCAGCACGCATCGGCTCCAGGGTCTTGGCGACGCTGTCGCGCAGCGCGAGCAAGCGCTCGAACTCTTCGTTCGACAAGGCCGCGTCGGCCGGCAACAGGGCCAGGCCGTCGTACCAGGTGGTGAACAGGACGTTGTCTTCGCGTGCGCCGCGTTCGGTCTGCGCCGGCAGATGGCGCCACATCTCGTCGGCCGTGAACGCCAGGATCGGCGCGATCCAGCGCACGAAGGCTTCGCAGATGCGGTACATCGCGCTCTGCGCCGAACGGCGGCCGCGCGAATCCTCCTGCATCGTGTACAGGCGGTCCTTGGTCACGTCGAGGTACAGCGAGCCCAGGTCGACGCTGCAGAAGTTCGACAGCAGTTGCACGATCTCGGCGAAGTCGTAGCGCTCGTAGGCCGAGGCGATGCGGTCCTGCAGTTCGGCGGCGCGATGCACGATCCAGCGGTCCAGCGCGACCATGTCGGCGAGCGCGACCAAGTGCTGGCCGGGATCGAAGCCGGCCAGGTTGCCGAGCAGGAAGCGCGCGGTGTTGCGGATGCGCCGGTAGACGTCGCCGTTCTGCTTGAGGATGGCGTCGGACACCGTCATCTCGTTGCGGAAATCGGTCGAGGCCACCCACAGGCGCAGCACGTCGGCGCCCATCGCGTCGGTGACCTTCTCCGGCGCGAGCGCGTTCTGCATCGACTTCGACATCTTCTTGCCTTCGGCGTCGACGGTGAAACCGTGCGTCAACACCTGCCGGTACGGCGCCACCGCGTCCATCGCCACGCCGCTGAGCAGCGCGCTGTGGAACCAACCGCGGTGCTGGTCGGAGCCTTCCAGATACAGATCGGCCGGCTTGCGCAGCCCGTCCTGCGGCCGCTGTGCGAGCACGCATTCGTGGCTGGTGCCCGAGTCGAACCAGACGTCGAGAATGTCGTTGACCTTCTCGTAGCCCTCGGCCTCGTCGCCGAGCAGCTCTTCGGCGGTCATCGAATACCAGGCGTCGACGCCTTCGCGCTCGACCCGGTCGGCGACCTGGTGCATCACTTCGACCGTGCGCGGATGCGGCTCACCGGTTTCGCGACTGAAGAACAGCGCGATCGGCACGCCCCAGTAGCGCTGGCGCGAGATGGTCCAGTCCGGACGCGCCTCGATCATGTTGTAGATGCGCGCCTCGCCCCAGCCCGGCACCCAGGACACGCCGCCGATCGCGGCGAGCGCGTCGCGGCGCAGCCCGGCCTGCTCCATCGAGATGAACCATTGCGGCGTGGCGCGGAACACCACCGGCGTCTTGTGGCGCCAGCAATGCGGATAGCTGTGCTTGAGGCGGCCGGTAGCGAGCAAGGCGCCGCGCTCGCGCAGCACCTCCAGCAATAGCGCATCGATCTTGAAGATGTGCTGCCCGGCCAGTTCGTGCGAGCCCGCCGGCGGCGTCGACGGCAGGTAACGGCCGCGCGCGTCGACCGGATTGATCTGCGCGGCGCTGTAACGCTCGATCAGGCCGTACTTGAGCGAAACCGCATAGTCCTCCTGGCCGTGGCCGGGCGCGGTGTGCACCGCACCGGTACCGGCCTCGACGGTGACGTGGTCGCCGAGCAGCACCGGGATTTCGCGGTCGTTGTAGAACGGGTGCTGCAGGCGCAGGCCCTCGAAGGCCTCGCCCTTGTGCGAGGACCAGTCGCGGCTTTCCACGCTGTGCCCTTGCTTGAGCGCATCGGCGGCGGTGATCGCGGCGAGCACGCCGCCGATCAGTTCGCTGGCGACCAGCAGGTATTCCGGGCGCTGACCCGGCTCCTTGAACAGCGATTCTTCGCTAGGCTCGACCCGCACCAGCGAATACTCGACCTGCGGCCCCATCGACACCGCCAGGCTGGCCGGCAGCGTCCACGGCGTGGTCGTCCAGATCGGCACCGACAGCGGCGCGCCGTCGTCCTCGATGCCGAAGGTGTCGAACACCTTCTTGCGCTCGATCACCGGATAACGCACGTAGATCTGGGTCGATTCTTTGTCCTGATACTCGATTTCGGCCTCGGCCAGGGCCGAGCCGCAGTCGAAGCACCAATGCACCGGCTTAGAGCCGCGCACCAGATGACCGCGCTCGACGATCTTGGCGAGCGAACGGATGATGTCCGCCTCGTAGCGGAAATCCATGGTGCGGTAGGGGTTGTCCCAATCGCCGATCACGCCCAGGCGCTTGAAGCCGCGGCGTTGCAGGTCGATCTGGGTGGCGGCGTATTCGCGGCACTTGGCGCGGAATTCGGCGGCGTCGAGCTTGTCGCCGACCTTGCCGAATTCCTTCTCGACCTTGTGCTCGATCGGCAGGCCGTGGCAATCCCAGCCCGGCACGTAGGGCGCGTCGAAGCCGGACAGCAGCTTGGACTTCACCACCACGTCCTTGAGCACCTTGTTGACCGCGTGACCGATGTGGATCTCGCCGTTCGCATAGGGCGGGCCGTCGTGCAGCACGAAGCTGCGCTCGCGGTCCTTCACCTTCTCGCGAATTCGCCCGTACAAGCCTTCGCTTTCCCAGCGCGCCAGGGTTTCCGGTTCGCGCTTGGGCAGATCGCCGCGCATCGGGAAATCGGTCGCCGGCAGCAACAAGGTGCTCTTGTAGGGATTGGCGGGAGCGGATTGGCTCGGGTCTTTGGCGGTCACAGCAGCTCTCATGCAGGTGTTTGGGTCGCTGCCGCAAGCGGAGCCGGCAACGGCGCGGCGGCGCGTTGCGAGTCCAGTCGCAGCAGACCGCGCGCCTGTTCGGCATCGCGGTGCATTTGCTCGGTCAGCGCCGGCAAGTCGGGGAATTTCAATTCGGGACGCAGGTGGGCGACGAATTCGACCTCGATGCGACGACCGTACAGGTCGCCGTCGAAGTCGAACAGATGCGCTTCGAGCAAGGGCTCGACCCCGGCCACGGTCGGCCGCGTGCCCAGGCTGGACACCGACGGCCAGGGACGGTCGCCGACGCCGTGGACCCAGGTCGCATAGATCCCCGACAAAGCCGGGGTCTTGCCGCCGAAGCGCAGGTTGGCGGTGGGAAAGCCGAGCGTACGGCCGAGTTGCCGGCCGCGCACGACGTGGCCGCCGATCGCATAGCGGCGCCCGAGCCAGCGCGCGGCGGTGGCGAAATCGCCCGCCAACAGCGCCTCGCGGATGCGCGTGCTGGATACGCGCTCGCCGTCGAGCAGTACCGGTTCGATCTCATGCGCGCTGAAGCCCTGGCCCTCGGCCTGGCCCTCCTCGCCCATGCGCCGCAACAGGGCGATGTCGCCGCCGCGCGCCTTGCCGAACCGGAACTCCGGGCCGACCCAGACTTCGCGCGCGGACAGGCGCTGGACCAGCACCCGGCGCACGAACTCCTCGGCGCTCAAGGCGCTGAGACGGCCGTTGAAACGCAGCAAGCCGACCTGGTCGGCCTCCAGCGCGAGCAGGCCTTCGGCCTTGGCCCGCGGCAACAACAGCCGCGGCGGCGGCGCGGCCGGCGCGAAGAACTCGCGCGGCAGCGGCTCGAAACTCAGCGCGACCGCCTCTACGCCCAAGGCGCGCGCACGCGAAACCGTGTGGCGCACCAACGCCCGATGCCCAAGGTGCAGGCCATCGAAGGCGCCGATGCAGACCACACTGCCGTGCGGGCACCGCGGCCCGCCCTCGACGTCACGAAACAGCCTGCTCATTAGTGTCCGGCGTGGGGACCCGGACGAACCGGGACGTTGCTTGAAGGATGAATCAGGAAGTATAGCCGCCGCCCGCCGCTCTCAACGGTGCCGCTGAACACGGCCGCCAATATCAACGGGGCCGCTGAAAGCGGCCCCGGCCGCGGCGGCGGGCGATTCACGATGCCGGCCTTGGCCAAGCGCGCTCAATGCCCGCGCAGATCGCGCATGCGGATGCCCTGCAGCCACAACGCGGCGCCGTAGAACGCGCCGCCGGCGCCGACCACGATCCCGAGCTTCCAGGCGCGCTCCCACCACGGCCATCCGGTCCAGCCGGTCCAGAACCACAACAGCCCCAGCACCACGACTGTCATGGCCACGCTGGCGACCGCGATCTGGCGCAGGAAACGGCCCCAGCCCGGCTGGCGTGCATAGACCTTCGAACGGCGCAGGTACCAGGCCAGTTGCAGGGCATTGACCCAGCCGGCGATGGCGATCGCCAGGGCCAGGCAGGCATGCGCGCCAGGCACTTCGCCGAGTGCCTGGCGCAGGTCGCCGCCACTGCTGTGCAGGGCGGCGCGACCGGCTTCGGTCAGGTACAGCACCGCCAGCAACAGGCTCGCGGTCGAGACCAGGTTGACGATCACCGATACCACCGCCGACTTGACCGGGGTCTTGGTGTCCTGGCGCGAGTAGAACGCCGGTGCCAGCACTTTCACCAGCAGGAAGGCGGGCACCGCGATCGACTGCGCCATCAGGCTCAGGCGGATCATCGCGGTGTCGTGGGCGGTCAGGCGGCCGTACTGGAACAACGAGGCAACCAGGGGCTCGGCGCACAAGACCAGCCCGAGGCAGGCCGGCACACCGATCAGCAGACACAGGCGGAAGCCCCAGTCCAGGCCTTTCGAGAAGCCTTGCGGGTCGGTCGCGGCATGGCGCTTGGACAGATGCGGCAGGATCACCGTGCCGATGGCGACGCCGAACATTCCGAGCGGGAACTCGAGCAGGCGGTCGGTCAGGTACAGCCAGGTCACGCTGCCGGCGATCAGGAACGACGCCATCGCGGTGTTCAGCAACAGGTTGACCTGGGCCACCGACGAGCCGAATAGGGTCGGCACCATCAGCCGCATGATCTTGCGCACGCCTTCGTGCGCCCCGCCCCAGCGCGGCCGCGGCAGCAACCCCAGCTTGGCCAGCGCCGGCAACTGGAAGCCCAACTGCAGTACGCCGGCGAGCAGCACGCCCCAGGCCAGGGCCAGCACCGGGTTCAAGCCCATCGGGCTGAACACCCGTTCGGCGCAGACCGCCGCGGCGATCATCGACACGTTCAGCAAGACCGGCGACAAGGCCGGGATGGCGAACTTCTCGTAGCTGTTCAACACCCCGCCGACCAGCGAGGCCAGGGAGATGAACAAGGCGTACGGGAAGGTGATCTGCAGCATCTGGGTCGCCATCCGGTACTGCTCGCTGCCGGGCTCGAAACCCGGGGCGAACAGCGCCATGACCCAGGGCGCGGCGAAGATCACCACCGCGGTCAGGACCAGCAGGAAGGCGCTGAGGGTGCCGCTGACCCGGTCGATCAGCTCCTTGACCGCGGCCTGGTCGTGTTTTTGCTTGTATTCGGCCAGGACCGGCACGAAGGCCATCGAAAACGAGCCCTCGGCCGACAGCCGGCGCATGAAATTGGGAATCCGGAAGGCCACGAAGAACGCGTCCATGGCCGGGCTGGCCCCGAAAACCACCGCATAGACCTGGTCCCGGATCAGGCCGGAAACCCGCGAAATGAAGGTCATCGCGCTGAAAATGGCCGAAGAACGCAGCAAGCCGCTACCCTTGCTCATCGCCGCGCCCTCTTCCAGTTGACGCAACCCACTGAATCGCCCATACTTTTGGGTCTGATTTTCCGTAACTGCATTTCACCGCCCAGTTTCATTAACGCTTTTCACCAAATATTCCAGGAATCCACTCGTGGCAAACATCAAGTCCGCCAAGAAGCGCGCCAAGCAGACTGTCGTGCGTAACGCCCGTAACGCCAGCCAGCGTTCGATGCTGCGTACCGCCGTCAAGAAGGTGCTGAAGGCCCTCGGCGAGAACGACGCCGCCAGTGCCAAGTCCGCGTTCGACGTCGCTCAGCCGATCCTCGACCGTTTCAGCGCCCGTGGCCTGATTCACAAGAACAAAGCTGCCCGTCACAAGAGCCGCCTGTCGGCCCGCATCAAGGCACTGGCAGCCGCCTGATACGTCGCTCGCGACGTGACGCAAAAACCCGGCTTCGGCCGGGTTTTTTCGTTTTGCGGCCGAGCCAGCGAGGGGCATGCCGGCGGAGTTCTTCGCGCTGTACACCGCACGCATCATCGGCGCCATCGGTGAAGCGAATTTGAAGTCGCACATGCGCACGGCGACGCCCGCGCCCGAATGCGCCGGACTCAGCGCCTGCGCAGCACCGCCGCCCACGGCAAGGCCTCGACGCATCGCGCGCCGCAGCCTGGATCGATTCGGGTTCCGGCGAGCCTGCGGCTCAGGGAACATGGTCGCCGGCGGCGCTCGCAGCTTCCAGGGCGTCGGCACGCTGACGGTCGAAGAACGCCATCACGTCGCGCATGATCGGCCAGGTGCCTTCGCGGCCGATCGCCGAGACCAGATACCAGCGATCCTTCCAGCCCAGCTCGTCGATGACCGCCTGCGCCGCCGCCTGCTGCTCTTCTTCGAGCAGCAGATCGGCCTTGTTGAGCACCAGCCAACGCGGCTTCTCGAGCAATTCGGGATCGTGCTTGCGCAGCTCGTTTTCGATCGCGCGCACCTGCTCGGCCGGGGTCACGCCCTCGACACCGCCCTCCATCGGCGCGACATCGACCAGATGCAGCAACAGGCGCGTGCGCTGCAGATGGCGCAAGAACTGCGCACCCAGGCCGGCGCCGTCCGCCGCACCCTCGATCAGGCCCGGGATGTCGGCGATCACGAAGCTGCGATGCGCCTCGACACTGACCACGCCCAGGTTCGGATACAAGGTAGTGAAGGGATAGTCGGCGACCTTCGGCGTCGCCGCCGAGACCGCACGGATCAGGGTGCTCTTGCCGGCGTTAGGGAAACCGAGCAGGCCGACGTCGGCCAGCAGCTTCAGCTCCAACTTGAGCTCGCGCTCCTCACCCGGCAGACCCGGCAGGGCCTTGCGCGGAGTGCGGTTGATCGAGCTCTTGAAATGCATGTTGCCCAGGCCGCCCTTGCCGCCGTGCGCTACCAGCAGACGATCGCCGTGCGCGACCAGGTCGCCGATGATCTCGTCGGTTTCGACATTGGTGACCACGGTCCCGACCGGCACCACGATGACCAGGTCGTCGCCGCCCTTGCCGTAGGCCTGCCGCCCCATGCCGTTCTCGCCCCGCTGGGCGCGGAACTGCTTCTGATGACGGAAATCGACCAGCGTATTGACGTTCTCGTTCGCCACCAGCCACACGCTGCCGCCGGCACCGCCGTCGCCGCCGTCCGGCCCGCCGAGCGGAATGAACTTCTCGCGACGGAAGCCGATGCAGCCGTTGCCGCCGTTGCCGGCGATGACTTTGATTTCTGCTTCGTCTACGAGTTTCATGGGAGCCGGGAATTGAGAATGGGGAATCGAGAATCGTAAAGACAACAGCGGGTATGTCCGGGATTGTAACGGGAGCGGGTGCGCGGGGCTTTCGCTCCTGCGAATCCTTATTCCCGATTCCCGGCCCGTAAACGAAAAACCCCGCCGAAGCGGGGCTCCTCGCAGTACGTCGCGCCAGAATTACTCGGCGGCGACGACACTGACGGTGCGACGCTTCTTCAGGCCCTTGGTCGAAAACTCGACCTTGCCGTCGACCAGCGCGAACAGCGTGTGGTCGCGGCCGAGGCCGACGCCGGCGCCCGGATGGAACTGGGTGCCGCGCTGACGCACGATGATGTTGCCGGCTTCGATGGCCTGACCGCCGTAGATCTTCACGCCCAAGTACTTCGGGTTGGAGTCGCGGCCGTTGCGGGTGGAACCTACGCCCTTTTTATGTGCCATGGCGGCTTCTCCTTACTTGTTGTCGCCACCGGCAATGCCGGTGATCTCGATTTCGGTGTAGTGCTGACGGTGGCCCATCTGCTTGCGATGGTGCTTACGACGGCGGAACTTGACGATGCGCACCTTGTCGGCGCGGCCGTGGCCGACGACCTTAGCGGTGACGCTGGCGCCCTTGAGCGCGTCGCCGAGCGTGACGCCTTCACCGTTGCCGAGCATCAGCACGGTGTCGAACTTGATTTCGCTGCCGGCTTCGACGTCGAGCAATTCGACGCGGAGCTTTTCGCCTTGCATCACGCGGTATTGCTTACCGCCGGTGACGAGAACTGCGTACATGACCAGGATTCCTCTGTAGTTATTTTGGTCGCTGCCGCGCCCAAGCGGGCGGACAGAAGCGGAATTGTAGCGGGGCCAAGGGCTTAGGGTCAAATGGCCCCAGCTTTGCCGCGCAAGACCCGGCCTGGCCCCGGGCCACTGCCCACCTGAATGTGCCTTCAAATGTGCTTTCAATGTGCTTTCTTGACCACTCGTGCCCGTTCGTAGCCGTACGGATGCCGTCCGTCCGCCAGGCCGCGGCTGGGCGCAAAAAAAGGCGATCCGACCATGCAAATCCTGGCGGGAACATGATAAATCGGCGGTGCGCGTCCATTTTTCGTGATGCGCATCACACAATCATGGAAAGCACAATGCGCATCGACCTGCTAGACAACCTCATCAGCGACGTCTCCGGCCGCTTCGGCCTGACTAACGACAAGGCCCGCCAGCTGGTCGGCGTCCTGATCGCCCTGATCTTCGACGAGAAACGCGGCGGCTTCGCCGGCTTCGTCCGCTTGTTCGAGCAGAAGGGCCTGGGGCGTTTGATCCAGTCCTGGGTCGGCACCGGCCCGAACGAATCGATCAGCGCCGCCCAGGTCGATCACATCTTCGGCGCGCCGCTGATCGGCGCGATCGCCGGCAAGCTCGGCGCCCCGGTCTCGGCCACCGCCGGCGCCATCGGCGGCCTGCTGCCGAACCTGATCAACGAGCTGACCGAGGGCGGCAAGGAGCCGACCGGCATCCCCGAAACCCTGAAGTCCTGGGTCGCGGGCATCGCCGACTGGCTCGGCGACCTCGGCCGCTTCGGTTGGGGCGCACTGGCGGCCGGCGCCGCTGCGGTGGGCGGCGCCGTGGCCGGCGGCGCGCGTGCGGTCGGCCACGCCGCCGACGCTACCGTCGACGCCGCGGCCTACGCCGCCAGGAAAACCGGCAACGGTCTCGGCAAGATCCTGCCCTGGCTGCTGCTCGGCGCCTTGCTGATCGCCGCCTTCCTGCTGTTCAAGGGTTGCAAGAAGGACGAAGCCGCCGTCGCCGCGTCCGGCACCGACAGCTCGGTCTCCACGACCGCGCCGATCGCCGCGCCGGCCGCTCAGGCCAACCCGCGTTTCAGCTTCGAGAACGTCGACGGCAAGGCGACCGTCAGCGGCCAGGTCGCCAGCGACGCCGAGAAGACCAAGCTGCTCGATGCGATCAAGGCCACCTTCGGCGCGGACAACGTCAACGGCGACATCAGCGTCGACGCTACGACCGCTCCGGCCGGCTGGATGGACAAGCTGATCGCCCTGCTGCCGGACCTGAAGGCCCGCGGCGTCAAGCTCGGCTTCGACGGCGACAAGATCGCCATCGACACCTCGGCCTTGCCCGAAGCGGAGCGTTTTGCGCTGTCGCAGAAGCTGCGCAGCGGTTTCGGCGGCTTCGAGATCAGCGGCCTGTGGGACAAGGCGATGGCAGCGCTGTCCTCGCTCAAGGCCGGCTTCAGCGCTGACGATCTGATCAAGGCGCTGAACCTGTCGGGCATCAACTTCGACACCGGTTCGGCCACGATCACCCGCGACAGCTACGAGACGCTCAGCAAGGCGGCCGAGGCGATCAAGGCCGCTCCGGCCGGCACCCGCATCGAAGTCGGCGGCCACACCGACAACACCGGCGACGCCGCCGCGAACCTGCAGCTCTCGCTCGATCGCGCCAACGCCGTCACCGCCAAGCTGGTCGAACTCGGCGTGCCGGGCGAACAACTGGTCGGCAAGGGCTATGGTCAGGACAAGCCGATCGCCGACAACGCCAGCGAAGAAGGCAAGGCGCAGAACCGTCGCATGGAGTTCACCGTACTCAAGTAAGCCTCGAACGATCGAGCATCAAAACAAAGGGCGCTTCGGCGCCCTTTGTTTATCGGCCGAAGTGCGAAGTGCGAAGTGCGAAGTGCGATGTTGCGTGCTTGCGAGATCGGAGCGGCCGCAAGCGATCGCGGCAACACGCGACGCGCGAGGCGCGCATCGCTTCGGCGCATCGCGCACCGATGGCGCGCCTTCGCCGGCGAGCTTCGCGACGCACCTTCACGCCGCGTCGCACGCCGCTTGAAGAACCGCGCATCCGATCAAGAAAAAACACGGCATCGCGACGCAAAGAGACCGACGTAGTTCACAGTTCCGAAAGAAATTTTGCTCGAAGCGAAAATGCGCGCAAGCGCGCGTGCGCATCCGTTTATCGCAAAAAAACCCTTGATTTCCCGAGCGAACGGATCGCCCTCACGATCGCGCCGTGCGCGCGCAACGGCGCCGTCTGTGAGCACAGTCGCATTCATGCGGTCATCACGGCGTAAACGACACTTGCACGCACCCACCGGCCTCAATTAGCTTCGATCCCGAGCGACAGGTTGGGGTCGCGCGACAAGGAACAGCACTTCGTAGCGCAGCCTCTGCGACGCAGACGCGCCACGATGATGCCGTCGCGTTGAATTCCAGTATCCCGTGCATGCCGTTCGCAGTCGTCCGCCATACCGGTTTCCAGCGCTGGGGCTTCGCTCCTGCGCAACAGACGCATTTTCCCACCCACTTACGCCGCCTTGCGCGCGTGCAGGCAGACGAATGCGTCTTCGTCAGCAATCCCGCAGCCCGCCCCGCTCCTGGATGGACGCCGGCCGGCTGCCCAAGGAAGTACCTCGGAGGGTGCGGCACCGCCTCCGCGGACCAAGGCCCGACGCTCGACAGGGGATGCGAAGGGGATCATGCGCAACGAAAGGATCAAGGATGTTTGTCATGAATCGTAAAGAACGTTCATTGAAATGGACCGCACTGGCTATCGCGACCGCCGTACTCGTCGCTCCGGCTGCCTATTCGGGCAGCAAGCTGCAGACGTTCTCGAAGTTGCAGGGACCGAAAGCGACGACCTCGGCCAAAGCAGTGAAGAAGGCCGCCGCCCAGACCTACGACCGCTTCATCGTCACCCGCGCGCCCGGCGCGAACGCCAAGCTCAGCGCTGCCGCGGTCAATAAGCAGTACGCCAACGCCGCCAGCAAGCTCGGCATCGGCATCGCCCCGATGCGCACCCTGGCCACCGGCGCCAGCCTGATCCGCACCGACACCAAGCTCAATACCGCTGCCATGAAGGAGCTGGCGATCGAGCTGATGAAGGACCCGAGCGTGATCGCGGTCGAACCCGATCTGCTCAAGCAAAAAACGATGGTCCCGAACGATCCGGGCTACGCGCAGCAGTGGCACTACAAGAACGGCCCGGGCGGCATCAACCTCGAACCGGCCTGGGACATCACCGACGGCGACGGCATCGTAGTCGCGGTGCTCGACACCGGCATCACCCCGCACACCGATCTCGACGCCAACATCCTGCCGGGCTACGACTTCATCATCGACCAGGAAGTCAGCGTCGATGGCGACGGCCGCGACGCCAATCCGAACGATCCGGGCGACTGGCACGCCGGCGAGTGCAACATCTTCGGCATCCCGGAAGACAGCAGCTGGCACGGCACCCACGTCGCCGGCACCATCGCCGCGGCGACCAACAACGCCAGCGGCGTCGCCGGCGTGGCGCATGGCGCCAAGGTCCAACCGGTGCGCGTGCTCGGCAAATGCGGCGGCTACACCTCCGACATCATCGATGCCGTGACCTGGGCCTCGGGCGGCAGCGTCGCCGGCGTGCCGGACAACGCGACCCCGGCCGAAGTCATCAACCTCAGCCTCGGCGGCAGCGGCGCCTGCAGCGTGGCCGAACAGACCGCGTTCGACGCAGCGCGCGCACGCGGCACCACCGTCGTCATCGCCGCCGGCAACTCGGGCGGCGACGTGGTCAACTTCTCGCCCGCCAACTGCGACAACGTCGTCGCCGTGTCCGCGGTCGGCCCGACCGGCACCCTGGCCAGCTACTCCAACTTCGGCCCGAAGATCGACGTCGCCGCACCGGGCGGTTCCGGCGCGCAGCCGGCGGCCGACAACATCCTGTCGACGCTGAACCTCGGCCTGCAGGCGCAGGAAGGTCCGGGCTACGCCTGGATGGCCGGCACCTCGATGGCGGCGCCGCACGTCGCCGGCGTGGTCGCGCTGATGCAGTCCGCGGCGACCACGCCGAAGACGCCGGCCGAGATCGAAAAGATCCTGGTCAACACCGCTCATGTCGGCGGTCTGCCGGGCGGCTGCAGCTGGGCCAGCCCCTGCGGTTCGGGCATCGTCGACGCGCGTCACGCGGTCGCCGTGGCCAACGGCAGCGAGCCGCTGCCGCCGGATCCGCAGGCGCCGGAACCCGAGCCGCCGATCGAGCTGGAGAACGGCATCACCGTGACCAACATCGAAGTCGCGGCGAACGGCGTGATCAAGTACCAGCTGCTGGTGCCGAACGGCGCGTCGAACCTGTTGTTCGCCATGTACGGCGGCACCGGCGATTCGGACATCTACGTCAAGTACGGCGCGGAGCCGACCAACACGTCCTACGACTGCCGTCCGTTCACCGCGAGCAACAACGAGACCTGTTTCTTCCCGACTCCGAAGGGCGGCGTGTGGTACGTCAACGTCAAGGGCTATCGCGCCTCGGCGGGCATGTCGCTGTACCCGAGCTTCGTCGACGCCAATTGGCCGCGTCGGGTCGATGCCAAGGCCAGCGCGCTGCCGAACCATCGCACCTCGGTCAAC
Source organism: Lysobacter antibioticus (assembly GCF_001442535.1). Lineage (NCBI taxonomy): Bacteria > Pseudomonadati > Pseudomonadota > Gammaproteobacteria > Lysobacterales > Lysobacteraceae > Lysobacter > Lysobacter antibioticus. The sequence continues at coordinate 1,624,678 of NZ_CP013141.1, forward strand.
CTGTCGTGGGAGAAGGGCAAGAAGAACATCGACATCTACCGCAACGGCGCGATCCTCAAGACCGTGCGCAACACCGGCGCCAACACCGATACCTTCCGCATCATCGGCAGCGGCACCATGAGCTACAAGCTGTGCAACAACCAGACGCAGGAATGCGCGGATCCGGTGGAGATCCAGTACAACTCCAGCAAGTGATCGCAGCGTAGGCAATCGCGAAGGGCCCGGATCGCTGGGCCCTTCGTTTTTTCCGGGGATGCATCGGCCCCACTCGATCGCGAGGTCCCGGTCGTGGCCGCCGTCGCATCGTTGCGGCGCAGCGAACGCACACGCCAGACGGCTTCGGATCGCCCAAGGCACTCCATCCCCGTCCCGGTCGAGGCGGCCTGCGGTCGCTCGTCGTCCGGCCACATCCGGCACGCTTCAGCCATCGCGCAAGCGCTCCATACTCACGAACCCCGGTTCCAGAACAGCGGAGACTTCATGCGCCATCCTTCATCCGCCCCATTCCGCCCCGCCCTCGCCCGCAGCGGCCTGTTGTTGGCCGTGCTGATCGCCGGCGTGGCCGGCTGCGACAAGCAATCCCCACCTGCCGACGAGAGCGCGACGGCGGCAACGCCGGCGCCGGTCGCCGCCCCGGTCGTGCGTTTCGACGCCAAGCTCAGCCTGGTCAACAACAACGGTGCGATCCGCTACGACGGCACCGTCGACAGCGAAGCCACCCGCAAGGCGCTGAGCACCGCCCTGACCCAGGCCTACATGGGCCAGATCAGCGGCAGCCTCAACGTCGACAAGGCCGCCAAGCCGGCCCCGTGGCAGGACAAGCTGCCGCAATTCGCCGCCGCGCTGACCATGCCCGGCGCCGCGGTCAGCTTCCAGGGCACCACGATCGAGCTCAGCGGCCAAGCCTCCGACGCCGACCGCGTGACCCTGCTCGAGAAAGCCAAGGCCTTGTTCCCCGGCTACAACTACGCCGGCCTGTTCGAGGGCGTCGGCGGCGCGGCCGCCTCCTCCGACGCAGCCGCGCAGGCCCTGGCCGCACTCGAACCCGGCAAGGCCAGCAGCGCCGAGATCGCCAAGGCGCTGAACCTGATGAACCTGCGCTTCGACGAGGGCAGCGCGCGCATCGCGCCGGCCAGCCTCGACATCCTCAGCCGCGCCGCCAAGGCCCTGCAAGCCGGCCCCAAGGACGCGCGCTACGAGATCGTCGGACCCGGCGGCGGCGCCGGCCAGCCGGCCGACAACGAAGCCCTGTCGCGCCAGCGCGCCGAAGCGGTCAAGGTCCAGCTGATCGTCGCCGGCGCCAACCCGGGCGCGCTCGACACCCGCGGCGAACCCGGCGCGGCGGCGACGCCGCTGCGTTTCAATCCGGTCAAATGATCCACCGGCCGCGGGCGCCCGGCCCCGGTCTTGCAAGCTGAATGAGTCCGACGGGGGCCGACGGCCCCCGTCGTGTTTGCGCACTCCGCCGGCACGCACGCCGATGCGCGCCGGCCGGCGCCGCGGCCGCCATCGGTGAACCCCAGGCCCCACGGGCCTCGCGCGGATGGTCCCAAGGCTTCCGTTTTCCGGATTTGCCCCCACCTAGCCCACTCGATACGCTCCTCTGTTCGCCGTCGCGTTTCGCGCCGGCAGCCCTCCCCCCTTGCAGGCACCCGATGGCGCTGGACTACATCCGCATCCGCGGCGCGCGGACGCACAACCTCAAGAACATCGATCTCGATCTGCCGCGCGACAAGCTGATCGTGATCACCGGCTTGTCCGGTTCCGGTAAATCCTCCCTGGCCTTCGACACGATCTACGCCGAAGGCCAGCGACGCTACGTCGAATCACTGTCGGCCTATGCCCGACAGTTCCTGTCGGTGATGGAAAAGCCCGATGTCGACCACATCGAAGGCCTGTCGCCGGCGATCTCGATCGAGCAGAAATCCACCTCGCACAACCCGCGCTCGACCGTTGGCACGATCACCGAGGTCTACGACTACCTGCGTCTGCTGTACGCACGCGTGGGCGCGCCGCGTTGCCCCGATCATCACTACCCGCTCGAAGCCCAGACCGTCAGCCAGATGGTCGACCAGGCGCTGGCGCTGGACCCCGAGCAGCGCTACATGCTGCTGGCCCCGGTGATCCGCGAGCGCAAGGGCGAGCACGCCCAGGTGTTCGAGCAACTGCGCGCGCAGGGCTTCGTGCGCGTGCGCGTCGACGGCGAGCTGTACGAGATCGACGCGGTGCCGCCGCTGGCGCTGCGGGTCAAGCACACCATCGAAGCGGTGGTCGACCGCTTCCGCCCGCGCGACGACATCAAGCAGCGCCTGGCCGAGTCGTTCGAGACCGCGCTCAAGCTCGGCGACGGCATGGCCCAGGTGTATTCGCTGGACAAGGCCGACGCCGCGCCGCTGCTGTTCTCCTCGAAGTACAGCTGCCCGGTCTGCGATTACTCGCTGCCCGAGCTGGAACCGCGGCTGTTCTCGTTCAACTCGCCGGTCGGCGCCTGCCCGACCTGCGACGGCCTCGGCGTCGCCGAGTTCTTCGATCCGGGCCGCGTGGTCGTGCATCCGGAGCTGTCGCTCTCGGCCGGCGCGGTGCGCGGCTGGGACCGCCGCAACGCCTATTACTTCCAGTTGATCCAGTCGCTGGCCAAGCACTACAAATTCAACGTCGATGCGCCCTGGCAGTCGCTGTCGGCGACGGTGCAGAAGGCGGTGCTGTACGGCAGCGGCGATGAGCTGATCAGCTTCACCTACCTCACCGAGAACGGCGGCCGCAGCCAGCGCAAGCATCGCTTCGAAGGCATCGTGCCGAACCTGGAGCGCCGCTACCGCGAAACCGAGTCGGCGGCAGTGCGCGAGGAACTGGCCAAGTACATCAGCCAACGTCCCTGCCCCGACTGCGCCGGTGCGCGCCTCAACCGCGCCGCGCGCAACGTGTTCGTCGCCGAACGCCCGCTGCCGGAACTGGTGGTGTTGCCGGTCGACGAGGCGCTGCAATTCTTCAAGGCCCTGGAACTGCCGGGCTGGCGCGGCGAGATCGCGGTCAAGATCGTCAAGGAGATCGTCGACCGCCTGCGCTTCCTGGTCGACGTCGGCCTGGATTACCTGACCCTGGAACGCAAGGCCGATTCGCTCTCCGGCGGCGAGGCCCAGCGCATCCGCCTGGCCAGCCAGATCGGCGCCGGCCTGGTCGGCGTGATGTACGTGCTCGACGAACCCTCGATCGGCCTGCACCAGCGCGACAACGAGCGCCTGCTCGGCACCCTGACCCGGCTGCGCGATCTCGGCAACACCGTGATCGTGGTCGAACACGACGAAGACGCGATCCGCCTGGCCGACTACATCGTCGACATCGGCCCTGGCGCCGGCGTGCACGGCGGCGAAGTCGTGGCCCAGGGCCAGTTCGCCGACGTGCTGAAGGCGCCGCGTTCGCTGACCGGCCAATACCTCAGCGGCAAGCGCCGGATCGAGATCCCCAAGAACCGGCACAAGCCGAATCCGAAGGCGATGCTGCATCTGCGCGGCGCCACCGGCAACAACCTCAAGGACGTCGACCTCGACATCCCCTCGGGCCTGTTGACCTGCGTCACCGGCGTGTCCGGTTCGGGCAAGTCGACCCTGATCAACGACACCTTGTACGTGCTCGCCGCCAACGAACTCAACGGCGCCTCGCAGACGCCGGCGCCGTACCGCTCGATCGAGAACATGGAGTTGTTCGACAAAGTCGTCGACATCGACCAGTCGCCGATCGGCCGCACGCCGCGTTCGAACCCGGCCACCTACACCGGCCTGTTCACGCCGCTGCGCGAGCTGTTCGCGCAGGTGCCGGAAGCGCGCGCACGCGGCTATTCGCCGGGCCGCTTCAGCTTCAACGTGCGCGGCGGACGCTGCGAGGCCTGCCAGGGCGACGGCCTGATCAAGGTCGAGATGCACTTCCTGCCCGACGTCTACGTGCCCTGCGACGTCTGCCACGGCAAGCGCTACAACCGCGAGACCCTGGAAGTCCTGTACAAGGGCTACAACATCAACGACGTGCTGTCGATGACGGTCGAGGCGGCGTTGAACCTGTTCGAGGCGGTGCCGACCATCGCGCGCAAACTTGAAACGCTGATGGACGTCGGCCTGAGCTACATCAAGCTCGGCCAGAGCGCGACCACCTTGTCGGGCGGCGAAGCACAGCGCGTCAAGCTGTCGAAGGAGCTGTCGCGGCGCGACACCGGCCGCACCCTGTACATCCTCGACGAGCCGACCACCGGCCTGCACTTCCACGACATCGAGCATCTGCTGGTGGTCCTGCACCGCCTGCGCGACGACGGCAATACCGTGGTGGTGATCGAACACAACCTCGACGTGATCAAGACCGCGGACTGGGTCATCGACCTGGGACCGGAAGGCGGCCATCGCGGCGGCACCATCCTCGCCACCGGCACGCCGGAGCAGATCGCCGCGCTGCCGCATTCGCATACCGGCCACTTCCTCGCCCCGCTGCTCGGCACGCCGAAGGCGGACGCGGCGAAGAAGAAGCCGGCGGCGAAAAAATCCGCCCCCGCTGCGACCGCGTCGCGCGCCAAGAAGAAATCCGCTGCATGACCGATACCCAGCAGCCGCCCGCGGGCGGCAAGAAAGCGGCGCCGCGCAAGCGTGCGCCGCGCAGTCGCAAGGCCGCCGCAGCTCCGGCCACGGACCTTGCGACCGTTTCGAGCCAGACCGCCGAGGCTGCCGCAGCGCAGGTCGCGGTTACGGTGGCGGCGACGCCGCCGGCCCTGATCCGGGTGCCGCTGTCGGTACGCTGGCGCGACCTCGACGCCTTCAACCATGTCAACAACTCGAAGTTCCTCAGCTACCTCGAGGAAGCGCGCCTGCGCTGGATGGTCACCCTGCCCGGCCACGGCATGGACGAACACGTCGCCCCGGTGGTCGCGGCCGCGCATCTCAACTATCGCCGCCCGATCGAATGGCCGAACGAGCTCGACATCGAACTGTTCGTCGAACGCCTCGGCAACACCAGCCTCAGCATCGGCCACCGCATCATCGGTGCGACCGATACCTCGGCGGTGTACTGCGACGGCAACGTCGTGCTGGTGTGGATCCACCGCGAAACCGGCCAACCGGCCGCTTTGCCGGAGCCGGTGCGCGCGGCGTGCACGGCTTGACGATTATCTGATCGTCGTTTGAAGCGACGGCCGCTGCGCCGTCGCCTTCAGCCCTGTATGGGCCGTTGATTCAGGGTGCCGCCTTGCGCACCTCGAACTCGCCGAACAGCGAGCCGCCGTCCTTGAGCGCGAACTCGACCGCGACGCGGCTGCCTTCCTTGAGCGGCTTGTGCGGCTGCATCAGCATCAAATGCAGGCCGCCCGGCTTAAGCTGGGCCGAACCGTCCGGGGCGATGCGCAACTCGGGCACCGCACGCATCTTGCTGACGCCGTCGACGATGCGCGTCTCGTGCAAGGACACGTCGGCGAACGCGGCGCTCTTCGCGGAGACGATGGTCACCGGCACCGAGCAACGGTTCTCGATGCGGCCGAAGCCGGCCATCATCGGCATCTGCATCGGCGGCATCCGCACCCAGCCGTCGCGCACCTGCGCGGCGCAGGCTTTGCCCGCGGGCGCCTTCGCCTGCTGCACGGCGCGGCCCTGCGCGCCGGCCTGAAACACCGACGCCGCGGCCAGCATGGCGGCGAGCGTCAACCCCGTTCGGATGCCAGATACGTTCATCGGCCTATGATACCTCCCGCCTGTGGAGGAGTTGACCATGAAGGAGTCGACGATGAAGCATCCGCTCAGCCTGCTTGCCCTGGCCTGTTCATTGGCCGCCTGTTCCGCCGCGCCGACCGGCGACGCCGACAAATCTTCGGCCGGCCCCGCCGCAGGGTCCGAGGCTCCTGCCGAAGCCCCCGCCAGCGATGCGCCCGGCGGCGAAAGCCGGCTCACCGTCTACAGCGGCGATTACGAGGCGCTGGCCACTGCGCGGGCGCCCAATGTCGGCATGCCCGGCTATGCGCTGGTCGAACGCCCTCTGCGCTACACGCTCAAGAGCGGCCGCAATGCGCTGTCCAGCAAGTCCCTGCCGCCTTCGATGGACACCGAGGCCGCGGTGCTGCAGCCGCGCGGCAATGGCATCGCCATCGTCGGACAGCGCTACATCGCCCCGGTCTCGGGCGCGCAGAACGTGGTCGGCGTAGCGATCGGCCGCAAGGTCACGGTCGAACACACCGCCGGCGGCGCCAAGCAGACCGATACCGGTGTGTTGTTATCGGCCGGCGACGGCCTGACCCTCGCCCTCGACGACGGCCGCATCAAAGTGATCCGCAGCTACGACAGCTTCAGCCTCGTCGACAACGACAACCTGCTGCCGCGGCAATCGGCCTTGCAATGGACGGTCAGCGCCGACAAGGCCGGCGACGCCGATTTCGTGCTGTCGTATCCGATGGGCGGCATGGCCTGGCGCGCCGAATACCTCGCCACGCTGACGCCGGGCCAAGGCTGCAAGCTCGCGCTCGATGGCGCGGCGCTGGTGGCCAATCGTTCCGGCTCGGGCTTCAACCAGACCCGTTTGAGCTTGGTCGCCGGCGAGCCCAATCGCACCCGCCGCGAGGAAGTCGGCGTCATGGGCGGCCATGCCGAGCGCTTCGCCGCTGCGCCGATCGCGCAAGCCGCCGACGCGGCGATGCCGGTCGAACGCGCCGCCGGCGAGTATCACGCCTACGATCTGCCGCAGCCGGTCACGCTCGGCAGCGGCAGCACCGAACGCATCGCCCTGTTCCCGCGCAACGGTGCGGTCGCTTGCGAACGCATCTACGCGATCGAGGCCGGCGACAACGACTGGCGCCCGCCTACGCCGTTGATCGATCCGAACTTCCAGGGCCAGACCGGCGACGTGCCGGTGATGTCCAAGGTCGAGTTCAAGAACGACAAGGCCTCCGGCCTCGGCCTGCCGTTGCCGGCTGGACGCGTGCGCGCCTTCGACGGCAAGGATTTCCTCGGCGAATCGCAACTCGCGCACACGCCGCAGGGCGCCGAGATCCGCTTGCAGCTCGGCAAGGTCTTCGACCTCAGCAGCACCCGCGACGCCACTGGTTTCCAGCTCGACCGTACCGGACGCACGATCACCGAATCGTTTGCGGTGACGATCAAGAACGCAAAGAAGCACGAGGCCACGGTTCGGGTGATCGAACCCTTGCCGCGCTGGACCGATTGGGAGATCGTGTCGTCCAGCCTGCCGTCGAAGAAGAAGGACGCTCGCCACGCCCAGTTCGAGGTGGCGGTGCCCGCCGGCGGCGAAACCAAGCTGACCTACACCGTGCGCTATCGCTGGCCCCAGGACGTCAAACCATGAGCTTCGTAGAAACCCAGACCCACGGCGACATCGTCGAAATCCGCCTGGCGCGCGCGCCGGTCAACGCCCTCAACCCGCAGTTGTGCAACGAAACGCGCGAAGCCATCGAACAGGCCGTGCACCACGGCGCCCACGGCATCGTCCTCAGCGGCGGGCCGAAGGTGTTTTCGGCCGGCCTCGACGTGCCGTATCTGCTCTCGCTCGGCGACCAGCGCGATCACCTGCTGCTGGCCTGGCAAGCGTTCTTCGGCCTCGCCCGCACGCTCGCCGCGGCGCCGCTGCCGGTGGTCGCGGCCTTGGGCGGCCACGCGCCGGCCGGCGGCTGCGTACTCGCGCTGTGCTGCGACTACCGCATCATGGCCTCGGGCCCGTACCGGATCGGCCTCAACGAAACCCAGGTCGGCCTGGTCGCGCCCGAAGGCATCCAGCGCCTGATGCGGCGCGTGGTCGGCGCTTATCGCGCCGAGCGTCTGCTGGTCGGCGGCGAGATGGTCGATGCCGACACCGCCCTGCGGATCGGGCTGGTCGATGAATTGGTCGAGATCGAAAACGTCGCGCAGCGTGGCCGGGTCTGGCTGGAACAACTGCTGAGCCTGCCGCGCAGTGCGATGCTGCATACCCGCCAGCTCGCCCGCGCCGACCTGGTCGAAGCCCTGCGGCCGGAGCACATCGAGCTGGATCGTTTCGTCGACGCCTGGTATGCGCCGGATACGCAGAGCGCGCTGAAGGCGCTGGTGGCGAAGCTGGGCAAGTGAGTTGAGTAGTGAGTAAAGGTTGAGTAGCGAGTAAATAGCAGTGAGGAACGAGTAAGAGCCAAGGCCGGCTCTGCTCTTACTCACTGCTCACTCCTGGTAACTCATTCCCAGTAATCACTGCTGCTCAAAGCAGCCACACCTCGACCCGCTCGTTGCGATAGCGCGAGCCGGCATCGCCTGCGATCGGGTTGCGGGCACCGCCCGGCAACGCAGCCGCCAGCGGCAAGGCCGTGCCCATGCCGCGCGCCTGTTCCACCCGCAAGCCGCGCGACATCAACTCCTGGGCGACCAGATCGGCGCGGTCGTTGCTCATCATCATCGCCGCCATCGTCGAACCGGCGCTGGCATCGGCGAATCCGACCACCAGCAAGCGCCGGCCGCGATTCGGCGGCAGCGCCATGAAGCTGCGCAGGCGATCCAAATCGCGCACCGCACGGCTGTCGAACACATTCGCAGCCACGCCGCTTTCGCCGGGACCACCGAAGTTGAAGCGCAGGCTCAGCGGCAGGCGCACCGCACGGCCCACCAGCTCGCGATACTCCGCCGGCCCCGCCGACACCGGCCGCTCGCGTCCCGGCACCAGGGTCACCGCGAGATGGCCGCTGCGCGCGACCGCACGCTGGCCGGCGCGGGTCATCGCATACAAAGCGAAGCTGCGGCTCAGAGCGCCCATCATCTGGCCGCCGTACAGATACAGGCGCCGGCTCAAGGGATAGTCCTCGCTCAGCACCTCGGTGCGAGTCGGCGCGATCGCGCGCCCGCCGTCGGCGATCGCCACCGGCTTGGTGCCGCCGCCGTAATGCTCGCCGATCGGGATCAGGCCGATCGCCAAGGGGTCGGCCGCGACCGCGGCGATCAATTCGCGTGCGTTGCGATGGCGCTGCGCTTCGCCGAACGCCGTACCGAGCATGACCCGGTCGTTCATCAAGTCGCGCACCGCACCGGCGCCGGGATCGAGATGCAGCCGTACCTCGCCCTGGTTGCCGCCGAACTCGCGCCATTGCCGCGACTGCCCGGAAAACAGCCGGCGCAGTTGAGCGAAATCCAGGCGCACGACCGGATTGCGGCGATTGACGACGACCGCGACGCCGTCGAGCGCGACCACGAACTCCTGGTCCTGCGAGCCTAGATCGCCGAGCTGCCAGCCGGCATCGAGCTCGGCCGCGTTCGGCCGCCGCGCCATCATCGCGATCTGCGCCTGGCCTTCGACCAGATCGGTAAACCCCTGCGCCGAATCGCTGCCGGCGATCTCGACGATCAGCGGCTGGCCGTCGCGGCTGGCGTGGATTTCGGTCAAAGCCGGGCGCGGACGACGGATGCGCATGTCGGAGTAGCCGATATCGCGTAGCCAGGCCTCGGCCAAGCCCGGCACCAACGCATGCCCGAGGGTTTGAGAACCGTGGATGCGGACGCGTTCGGCGTCCTGGGCACGGGCGGGAAACGCAATCGCAGACAACGATGCGAACAGGAACAACACGAACGGCAACCTAACGGCACGCGACATGGCGCGCACTCCCCCTGTACGAACAGCGCGCAGGATGGGTGCGGCCTGTGACGCTGCGATTACGCGACGGCAAGCACAGTAATGACGAAGTGGAATGCCCTTATTTCGTCAAGCTGCAACAAGCGAGCGACAAGCGGTCGCGAGTTGCAGAAGTACGCAGGCGCCTGCGACTCGCGACGCAGCGGGCGACATCGCGGTCGCGGCTCGTGACCGAAGGAAATCCAGTAGGACGCCGCTCCTACCCGGGAGCATCGCACCGACAACGGCCGCTGGCATAAGGATTTGCTGTTGCTGTTGCTGTGCGCACTCTCGAACTAGCGAAGGCCATCGAAGACCCGGACGGCGGCGCGGAGGGATGCGCGCCGTTTTTCATCGGGACAGGGATGTCCCGTATGAAAAATCCCTGCGTCGGCAACGCTCGTGCGGGCTTGTGATTCAAAAAGAAGCATTTTTCTTTGGTTAGCTTTCTTTTGTTGCTTATGACAAAAGAAAGTAACCCGCCGCTTTAGTGGCGGAAGCTTTTGGCGTTTGATCTAGATCTTGATCTTGATCTTGATCTTGCTTGAGAGAAACGCCGCAAACCGGTTACGGCGCTGTCGCGGCTTGCGCCGCTCCTACCCTCGCGGAAGCACGCCGCTTCGATGGGTAGCATCGGCGTTGTTGGTTCTGCGCGTCCAGTGGTCGCGACTTGCGGCCGAAGGAAATCCAGTAGGACGTCGCTCCTACAGGGGAATGGGACCGCCGCAGCCCCATCAACTCATCCCTCGCCCACCGCCACCGGCCGCTGCGGATCCTCGATCCATCCGCTCCACGACCCGGTATACAGCGCCGCACCGTCGAAACCGGCATGCGCCATCGCCAACAGATGATGGCAGGCGGTCACGCCGGAGCCGCACATCACCGCGGTCTGCGCCGGCGCATATCCTGCGAGCAAGGGCGCGAATTCGCCGGCGAGCGTTTCGCTCGACTTGAAGCGGCCATCGGCGAGGTTGTTCGCATACGGGCGGTTGCGCGCCCCGGGCACATGGCCGGCGACGCGGTCGAGCGGTTCGACTTCGCCGCGGAAACGCTCGCCGGCGCGCGCGTCGATCAGCAGGCCGCCGGAATCGAGCAAGGAACGCACGTCCTGCGCATCCAGCACCCGGCGCGCGTCATAACTGGCTTCGTAGCGGGTGGCTGTCGGGGTCGGCACGAGGTCGTCGCTCGGCAGGCCGAGCGCGGTCCAGCGCTGCCAGCCGCCGTCGAGCACGGCGACGCGCTGGTGGCCGAGCACGCGCAGCAGGAACCACAGGCGCGCCGCGGCCAGGGCGCCGTCGCCGTTGTCGTAGACCACGACCTGGTGCTGCGCAGTGATGCCCCAGCGCCCGAGCGCGGCGGTGAAATCGTCGGCCTCGGGCCAGGGATGACGGCCGCCGCCGGATTTGCGGTGATCGGACAGGTCGCGGTCGAGGTGGGCGTAACGCGCGCCGGGTACATGCGCCTGGCGATAGGCGGCTTCGCCGGCTTCGGTGTCGTTGAGGCCGAAACGCGCGTCGACGACGATCAGATCGTCGCGGCCCAGCGCGGCGGCGAGGTCTTCGGCCGATACCAGGGTGGTCCAGTCGCTCATCGGGTCGTCTCCAATCGCTGCCGCAGGTTCAACAGCATCGACGCGGTCGCGCCCCAGATGCGTTGGCTCGGATAGCGGTATTCGAGCACATGGCGCGCGCGGCCCTTGTACTCGAGAGTGCGCGTGGTGAGGTTGTCGGGGTCCAGCAGGAAGGCCAGCGGCACTTCGAACACCTCGGCGACTTCGTTCGGATCGGGCCGAGCGAGGTAGGCCGGGTCGATCACCGCGACCAGCGGCAACACGCGAAAGCCGGTGATCGTCACCAGCGGGTCGAGGAAACCGAGCGGCGCGATCAGCGCGGCCGGCACGCCGATTTCCTCTTCGGTCTCGCGCAAGGCAGCCGCGACCGCGTCGGCATCGCTGGGTTCGATGCGACCGCCGGGAAAGCTGACCTGGCCGCCGTGTTGGCGCAGGCCGTCGGTGCGCCGCGTAAGCAGCACCTGCACGCCGTCGGCGCGCGGCACCAGGCCGACCAGCACCGCGGCTTGCGCATGCGAGGCGTCGTCGGGCAACAGCCCGCTCAGGTCGTCGAGGTTCCAGCCGTCGCTTTCGGGCGCTGCATCGAGCGGGTGCAGCGCCGCCAACAGGCGGGTGCGTTCGCGCGAATCGCCGTCGAGAAAGTCGGCGCCCATGAAGGCCGGCGTTGGCGCAGGCGCAGTCACCGCAGCTTCGACTCGCGCTGCGGCAACACTACTTCCATCAGGCGCAGGCGCTCATCGTCGTTCATCTGCGACCAACGGGCGATTTCGGCCGTGGTCCGGTGGCAGCCCGAGCACAGGCCGTCGTCGCCGAGTTGGCAGACACCGATGCACGGACTCAACACCGCGCGGAATGTCGTCATATCGTCCACCGAGGCCATGCCGCCATTGTGCCTGGCGGGGCGACCTCGTAAAGCCCGACCGATGCGATCGGCAGGCCGTGCGAAACATCGGGTACCGCGCATCGATCTTTGGATCGCCCGACGCGCCGCCCCGCTCCAGAAACGACTTGCGCCGGGCTAGCCGGCGCAAGTCTGTGACGCTTGTCTGATCTTACTTGACGCTGACCAGCTTGATTTCGAACTGCACGGCGACGTTCGGCGGGTACGGGGTACGCGGGTCGGCGCCGTAGGCCTTGTCGGCCGGCAGGGTCACTTCCCACTTCGAACCGCTCGGCATCTGCAGCAGCACTTCGCGCATCGCCGCCATTTCGATTTCGCTGACCTTGATCGACGGAATCGAGTTGGCCGGACGCGCCTGCTCCGGACGCTGGCCCCACGGGAACGGACCGGCGACTTCCAGGGCGACGGTGCTGGCCTGGGTCGGCTTGGCGCCGGTACCGGTGTCGATGATGCGGTACTGCACGCCGCTCGGCAGCGCCTTCACGCCGGCCTTGGCCTTATTGCCGTTGATGAAGGTGTCGCTCTTGCCTTTGTTTTCGGCAGCGGCCTTGTCCCACTCGGCCTTGGCCTTGTCCTGCTGGCGCTTCTGCATGTTCTGCACGGCAGTGCGCAGCTGGTCGACCGGCACCGACGGCGGCTTCTTGCCGTAACCGTCCTGCAGACCCTTGACGATCGTGTTGACATCGACCTGCTCACCGCTTTCGACGGCGTTGCGGCCGAGGTCGTAGCCGAGCGCATAGCTCAGCTTGCCCTTCTCGGAAGAAGTGTCCTGCGCGACGGCGTTGCCGGCGGTCAGTGCCAGGGCCGCAACGGCGGCAGCAATCAAACGCAACTTCATTCGGTGGAATCTCCGGTAATGGCACGGGGCGACTGCGTCGCCCCGATCGGCTAGGGGCATAGTCCAATCATGCCCCGATGTAGAAGCCCTGGGTCGGTCGTAAGTGCCCGACAGGACGAGTTAGGATACCGGCGGCAGCGCTTAACCGCCACTGACGACCGGGGATCAGACCGCGACGCAGGGCCGGAGTTCCCTGCCTGCCGCCCCCCATTCCCCCGGAATCCTACGGCCATCACATGACCGAATCGCCCCTGCTGATCGCCGATCGCGGCGCCGTGCGCCAGATCACCGTCAACCGTCCCGACAAGCTGAACGCGCTCAATGCCGCGACCCTGGACGCCCTGCTGGCCGCCTTCGAGGCCGCCGCGGCCGACCCGGCGGTGCGCGCCGTGGTGCTGACCGGCGCCGGCCCCAAGGCCTTCGTCGCCGGCGCCGACATCTCGGAAATGAACACCCTGACCCCGGTCCAGGGCCGCGATTTCTCCCAGCGCGGGCAGAAACTGATGCGCCGGATCGAGAAGATGCCCAAACCCGTCATCGGCATGATCAACGGCTTCGCCCTCGGCGGCGGCCTGGAACTGGCGATGGGCTGCCATCTGCGCATCGCCTCCGACAACGCCAAGATCGGCCAGCCCGAGATCAACCTCGGCCTGATCCCGGGCTTCGGCGGCACTCAGCGCCTGCTGCGCCTGGCCGGCCGCGCCGCCACCCTGGAGCTGTGCCTGGTCGGCACCCCGATCGACGCCGCGCGTGCGCGCGAGCTGGGCATCGTCAATCGGGTGGTGCCGGCGGCCGAGCTCGAAGCCGAGACCTTCAAGCTCGCCGAACAGCTCGCCGCGGCCGCGCCGCTGGCGCTGCGCGGCGTGCTCGACTGCATCGCGGTCGGCGGCGAATGCGGGATCGAAGAAGGTTTGGAATACGAAACCGCGCAGTTCGGCCTGATGTTCGCGACCGACGACATGCGCGAAGGCACCACCGCCTTCCTCGAACGGCGCAAGCCCGCTTTCGCCGGAACGTGAACGAGCGCACGTCCGCGCCGTGCCGCTGCGCTTGCGCCGATGCGCGCGGCGCGACGGCGCATGCGATCGTCGCCGTCCTGGCGCAGGACGACCTGGATGCCGCGATCGCGCTCGGTTTGTTGAGCGCGAACTTCGACGACGGCATCGTCTGTCGCCAGTGCACGGACGCCTGCACGCAGGCGCTGCGTAGCACGCGCGAGGCGCGCCTGCGCGCGCTGGCGGCGCGCGAACGTTACCGCGCACGTAACCTTCGCCTGCAGCGACGCGCCGACGAACGCGCCGCACAACGCGCCGCGGCGCCCGCCCCCGAGCACGCGCTCGGCAACACCGCCGACCACGTGATCGCCGACACCTCTCCCCCCGCCACGCAGCGCCCGGCCCTGCCTTCGGCCGCCGCGGCCGCCTTGGCCCGCGCCAAGGCCAAGGCCGCGCAGCGCGGACCGACCTGAGACCCACCCTCCGCATGGCCAAGACCTCCCCGCCCGCCGTCAAGCCCGCCAGGAACGCCGCCAGCAAGACGCTCAAGCAGGCGATCAAGAAAGTCGCCAAGAAGGCGGTCGCAAAACCTGCTGCGAAATTCCCGGCCAAGCGCGCCGCGAGCAAGCCCGCTACGACCAAGCCGGCCGCAAAAAAGACCGCGAAACCGGCCGGCAAACGCGTCCCCAGTCTCGCTCCGGCCGAGATCGAGGAGATGTTCTCGCGTCTGCAGGCCTTGAACCCGAAGCCGACCACCGAGCTCGAATACAGCACGCCGTTCGAGTTGCTGGTCGCGGTGGTGTTGTCGGCGCAGGCCACCGACGTCGGCGTCAACAAGGCCATGCGCAAGCTGTTCCCGGTCGCCAACACGCCGCAGGCGATCGCCGCACTCGGCGTCGACGGGCTCAAGCCCTACATCGCCACGATCGGCCTGTTCAACACCAAGGCCGCGAACGTGATCGCCTTGTCGCAACAGCTCCTCGAACGGCACGGCGGCGAAGTGCCGCACGACCGCGCCGCGCTCGAAGCCCTGCCCGGGGTCGGCCGTAAGACCGCCAACGTCGTGCTCAACACCGCCTTCGGCGAACCGACCATGGCCGTGGATACTCACATTTTCCGGGTCTCCAACCGCACCGGCCTGGCGCCCGGCAAGGACGTGCGCGCGGTCGAGGACGGCCTGCTCAAGGCGGTGCCCGCGCCCTATCTGCACGACGCGCATCACTGGCTGATCCTGCACGGACGTTACGTTTGCAAGGCACGCAAGCCCGATTGCCCGCATTGCGCGATCCGTGATCTGTGCCGCTTCGCGGACAAAACGCCAGGCGAACCCGAGCCCATAGCGGCTTGATTTCAAAAGCAATTCGAATCGGCGCCGCGCGCTTGCGCGAGCGTCATCGCAGCGTCATGCCTGCGAAATAAGTCAGATCTGTCACATTTACGCAACTTTCACACTCTAGCCTGCGCGCCATCACTCCACGCCTCAGGGCTAGACCATGAAACTCTCCCGCAACACCCTTGCCGTCGCGTTGTTCGCCGCTCTCGCAGCGCCCGCCGCGCACGCCGAAATCGCACTCGACGTCATCGGCGACTCGGAAGTCACCTTCGAAGGTCTGCTGCAGGCGGATTACAACGATTTCAACAGCGACGTCCTCAACCTCAACGCCGACGTGCCGGACGGCAAGGACAACGACAACGAACTGCGCCGCGCCGAGCTGGTGCTGAAGGGCAAGGGCCCGGGCAACATCGAGTGGGTCGCCGGTTACGACGCCAAGGCCGACAAGTTCCTCGACGTCAACCTGAAGTACAAGCTCGGCGGCAACGCCAACCATTACATCCAGGTCGGCCAGTACAAGCAGCCCAACAGCCTGGAAGAGCTGTCCTCGACCAAGAACAACGATTTCATCTCCAAGGCGATGGTGACCAACACCTTCGGCGTGGCGCGCCGCCTCGGCGCCGCCTACAGCTACGGCACCAACGACTGGAGCCTGACCGCGAGCTACTTCGGCCGCGAGCTGACCCGTAACCTCGCCCACGGCTCGGGCTACGGCCTGCGCGGCACCTTCGCCCCGATCAACGAGAAGGGCAACATCCTCCACCTCGGCCTGTCCTACGTCGACCTCGATACCGACGCCGACACCGTGCGCATCCGCACCCGTCCGCAGGTCGACCTCGCCGCCGGCCGCTTGGTCGACACCGGTAACCTGCTCAACGTCGATCGCCAGAACACCATCGGCGCCGAAGCGATGTGGGTGCACGGCCCGGTCAAGGTCCAGGCCGAGTACATGCGTTCGGAGTTCGACCGCTACGCCACCCGCTCCATCGCCCAGCCGGGCAAGAAGTTCAGCGGCGACAGCTTCTACGTCAGCGGCGTGTGGAACATCACCGGCGAGACCTGGGGCTACAAGGCGGGCGTGCCGACCACCCCGCTGCCCGACGAGCCCGCCAGCGGCATGTGGCAGGTCGGCCTGCGCTACGACAAGGTCGACCTCAACGACGGCTCGCTGCGCCCGGGCGCGACCCCGACCGCCGCACCGATCGTCGACGGCGTGCTCGGCGGTGAAATGGACGCCTGGACGGTCGGCGTGAATTGGTACTGGCGCTCGAACTTCAAGTTCATGCTCGACTACTCGATCGTCGACAGCTCGCGCTACATCGGCAAGACCAGCGCCACCTACTCGCAGACCGCGGCCTACAACAACCGCACCTTCAACCGCGTGGTCGACGACAGCCCGAACGTGATCTCGGCGCGCGTGCAGTTCTACTGGTAAGCCGCGGCTTACCGCTCCGATCGGACATCTCTCCCCCTCGATCGGCAACGATCGTTACGGGCGCGGCCTAGGCCGCGCCCTTCTTTTGCGCGCACCGCGCGTCGGAAAGAAAGGGATGTCACGTCCTTGTCATGTTTTCGCCTCGTGACTGTCATTGAACCGTTATGAAATTCGCCGCAACGGATCCGTGCCAGCCGTCTCTCTTCAGGAGCTCACCGTGTTCAAGTCTCTGTCCTTCCGCCTGACCGCACTCGCCCTCGCGACCGCGTTCGCCGTCAACGCCCAGGCCGCCGACGTCACCGGCGCGGGCGCGTCGTTCGTGTATCCCGTGATGTCGAAGTGGTCGGCCGACTACGCCAAGTCGACCAGCAAGAAAGTGAACTACCAGTCGATCGGCTCCGGCGGCGGCATCGCCCAGATCAAGGCCGCGACGGTCGACTTCGGTTCCTCCGACGCCCCGCTCAAGCCCGAAGAGCTCGCCAAGTTCGGCCTGGCCCAATTCCCGTCGGTGATCGGCGGCGTGGTGCCGGTGATCAACGTGCCGGGCGTGGCCTCGGGCGCGATGAAGCTCGACGGCGCGACCCTGGCCGGCATCTTCCTCGGCAAGATCACCATGTGGAACGACCCGGCGATCGTCGCCCTCAACGGCGGCCTGAAACTGCCGGCCAAGAAGATCACCGTCGTCCACCGTTCCGACGGTTCGGGCACGACCTTCAACTTCGTCAACTACCTGTCCAAGGTCAGCGGCGATTGGAAGAGCTCGGTCGGCGAAGGCACCGCGGTCAAGTGGCCGACCGGTATCGGCGGCAAGGGCAACGAAGGCGTGGCCGCCTACGTCAAGCAGATCCAGGGCGGCATCGGCTATGTCGAGCTGTCGTACGCGCTGCAGAACAAGATGGCGTATTCGCGCCTGAAGAACGCCGACGGCAACTTCGTGCTGCCGACCGACGAAACCTTCTCGGCCGCCGCCGCGAGCGCCAACTGGGCCGACGCCAAGGACTTCTACCTGGTCATGACCAACGCGCCGGGCGAGAACTCCTGGCCGATCACCGCGACCAACTTCATCCTGATGTACAAGCAGCCCAAGAACGCCGCCGGCGCCAAGAACGCCAAGGAATTCTTCCGCTGGGTCTACGCCAACGGCGACCAGCAGGCCAAGACGCTCGACTACGTGCCGCTGCCGGACGCGCTGGTCAAGCAGATCGAGACCTATTGGACGGCGAACATGAACTACTGATCCGACCGATCGTCGGATCCGGGGGGATCCTTCAGATCGGGGAGATCGGCAGATCGGACACAACGGGCCTTCGGGCCCGTTTTGTTTTTGCGGGAATCGGGTGTCGGGAGGCGGGAGACTTCGGCATCCGGTCCGGATCAAGCCCTGGGTACTCGGCTCCGCCGAAGTAAGCGGAGCCCGGCTGCGCGAAAACCACCGTAGGGACACACGCCCGCACTTGCTCCGCCGTCCCGAATCGCCCGTGCCGCAGTCACCCGGGAACCGGAATTTCGGCCGTTTATGACCGCCAGACGCCAGCCGCAGGCCTCCAAACCGCGATCCCCAGCACCCTGAACCGTGCTTCGCTACAGATTCATGACGAATCGATGTCATAGCCGTGTAACAAAAAGATCATCAAATGGCGCCATCCGAGCCGGCGCCCACGCCGGCCTTCTTTCACGGAGTAGCGCATGAAATCGTCGCCGGCCCGCATCGCCGTCTTCTCTCTCGCCATGACCCTGGCCGTCGCTGCGTGCTCGGGCAGCCAGACGCCGGCCCCGGCCGCCGACGGCAAGACCGAGGCCGCCGCGCCCGCGGGCGACCAGGTCGCCGCGCAGATCACCGGCGCCGGCGCGACCTTCATATTCCCGCTGCTGTCGAAGTGGTCGGACGACTACAACAAGGCCACCGGCGCCAAGGTCAACTACCAGTCGATCGGCTCCGGCGGCGGCATCGCCCAGATCAAGGCCGGCACGGTCGATTTCGGTTCGTCCGACAAACCGCTGCCGAGCGAAGAGCTCGCCGCCGCCGGCCTCGGCCAGTTCCCCTCGGCCATCGGCGGCGTGGTGCCGGTGGTCAACGTCGAAGGCATCGAAGCCGGCAAGCTGCGCCTGACCGGCCCGTTGCTCGCCGACATCTTCCTGGGCACCGTGCCCAAGTGGAACGACGCCAAGATCGCCGCGGTCAACCCGGGCGTCGCCCTGCCCGACCTGAAGATCAACATCGTCCACCGCTCCGACGGCTCGGGCACCACCTTCAACTTCTCCAACTACCTGTCCAAGGTCAGCCCGGCCTGGCAGAGCAAGGTCGGCGAAGGCACTTCGGTGCAGTGGCCCGGCGGCGTCGGCGGCAAGGGCAACGAAGGCGTGGCTTCGTACGTGAAGCAGATCAAGGGTTCGATCGGCTACGTCGAGCTGGCCTATGCGCTACAGAACAAGATGGCGCACACGCAGTTGCAGAACGCCGCCGGCAACTTCGTCCAGCCGAGCGCCGAGGCCTTCCAGGCCGCGGCCTCGACCGCCGATTGGGCCAGCGCGAAAGACTTCAACCTGGTCATCACCAACGCCGGCGGCGCGCAGTCCTGGCCGATCACCGCGACCAATTTCATCCTGATGTACAAGCAGCCCAAGGACGCCAAGCGCAGCGCCGACACCCGCGCGTTCTTCAAGTGGGCCTTCGAGAACGGCCAGTCGCAGGCCCAGGGCCTGGACTACGTGCCGCTGCCGCCGGAACTGGTCAAGCAGATCGAAGCCTACTGGGCCGCCGAGTTCAAGTGACGAATCGGCCCGTGCGCGCAAGCGCGCGGCTTTGCCGATTCGTCATCTCCGCGTAGGCGGAGATCTAGAGACCTCAAACGTTCTCGCACGAAAGTCCCGTGGATCCCCGCCTACGCGGGGATGACGAGTAGGAAAGGTCGCAGCGGCCGAAGCTGCGATCGCGTCGCACCTGCACTACTGCATATATCTACATCGCTATCGCAACGGCTACCGCAACACCCGCACCGCGCCTGACTCGCACCCCGCATCCGCCACAGCCCCGCACGCTCCCGATGCAACGCACTGCCACGACGGACTTCCCTTCGCAATGAACGCGACCGCCCTACCCGCTCGATCCGGTATTCCCAGCCGCGATGGCAAAGATGCGCGCAACGACCGTCTGTTTCGTTATGTGCTCACCGCCACCGTCATCTTCGTCCTGTTCGCTCTCGCCAGCGCCGCCTTGTCGATGCTCTGGGGCGGCCGCCACGTGCTGGCCAAGGAAGGTCTCGATTTCTTCATCACCGCCGAATGGAACCCGGTCGAGGACCAATACGGCGCGCTCGTCCCGATCTACGGCACCATCGTCACCGCACTGATCGCGATGGTGATCGCGGTACCGGTGAGCTTCGGCATCGCCTTCTTCCTGACCGAAGTCGCACCGCGCTGGGCGCGCGGCCCGATCGGCACCGCCATCGAACTGCTCGCCGGCATTCCCTCGATCATCTACGGCATGTGGGGCCTGTTCGTGCTGGTGCCGGTGATGACCGAACACGTCACGCCCTGGCTCAACGACCACGTCGGCACCTGGCCGGTGATCGGCAAGCTGTTCCAGGGCCCGCCGCTCGGCATCGGCATGCTCACCGCCGGCATCGTCCTGGCGATCATGGTGATCCCGTTCATTTCCTCGGTGATGCGCGAAGTGTTCCTGACCGTGCCGACCCGGCTCAAGGAATCGGCCTACGCGCTGGGCTCGACCAAGTGGGAAGTCAGCTGGGACATCGTCCTGCCCTATACGCGCTCGGCGGTGATCGGCGGCGTGTTCCTCGGTCTCGGCCGCGCCCTCGGCGAAACCATGGCGGTGGCCTTCGTGATCGGCAACTCGGTCAACTTCTCGGCCTCGCTGCTCGAGCCGGGCACGACCATCGCCGCGCTGATCGCCAACGACTTCGGCGAAGCCACCGAGACCTATCGTTCGGCGCTGCTGCTGCTCGGCTTCGTGCTGTTCATCGTGACCTTCTTCGTCCTCGCCGCCGCGCGGCTGATGCTGATGCAACTCTCGCGCAAGGAGGGCAACTGATGAACGCGACTCCCGCTCCCATCGACGCCGAACTGCAGCGCCGCCACCGCGTCGCCGATTCTCTGTACGGCCGCCGCCGCGTGTTCAATGCGATCGCCGTAATCATGGCCTGCGCCGCCGCCGCGTTCGGCCTGTTCTTCCTCGGCTGGATTCTCTACACCCTGCTCGCCAAGGGCCTGGGCGGCATCAACCTCGCGCTGTTCACCCAGAACACGCCGCCGCCGATGCAGGAAGGCGGCTTGCTCAACGCCTTCTTCGGCAGCGCGGTGATGTGCCTGATCGCGATCGTGCTGGGCACCCCGCTCGGCATCGCCGCCGGCACCTGGCTGGCCGAGTACGGCGCAGGCCGCAAGATCGGCACCGTGGTGCGCTTCGTCAACGACATCCTGTTGTCGGCGCCGTCGATCGTGCTGGGCCTGTTCGTCTACACCCTGGTGGTGATGCAGAGCGGCGGCAATTTCTCGGCCTTGGCCGGTGCGATCTCGCTGGCCTTCATCGTGCTGCCGGTGGTGGTGCGCACCACCGACGAAATGCTGCGCCTGGTGCCTTCGCAGATGCGCGAGGCCGCACTCTCGCTCGGCGTGCCGCAATGGAAGGTGATCGTGCAGGTGCTGTACCGCAGCGCCTCGGCCGGCATCGTCACCGGCGTCCTGCTCGCCCTGGCGCGCATCTCCGGCGAAACCGCGCCTCTGCTGTTCACCGCCTTCGGCAACCAGTACTGGAGCCACAACGTGCTCCAGCCGATGGCCAGCGTGCCGGTGGTGATGAACCAGTTCGCCGGCAGCCCTTACGAAACCTGGCAGACCCTCGCCTGGGCCGGCGCCCTGGTGCTCACCTTCTTCGTCCTGGTCGTCAGCCTGCTCGCCCGCGCCCTCGTGTTGCGCAATCGGATCTCCAATGACTGATCTCTCGAACCAACCCGTTGCCCGGACCCCGGCCATGAACGATGCACGCCTTTCCGTCGCCACCCCGGACCGCGCCGCGGCCGTAGTCGGCGCTTCGCCGGTCAAGCTCGCCGCGCGCGGCCTGGACTTCTACTACGACAAGTTCCATGCCCTCAAGTCGATCAACCTGGAGATCCCCGAGAAGCAGGTCACCGCGCTGATCGGCCCCTCGGGTTGCGGCAAGTCGACCCTGCTGCGCATCTTCAACCGCATCTACGCGCTGTATCCGAAGTTGGAAGCGCGCGGCGAAGTGCTGCTCGACGGCGAGAACATCCTCGACCCGAAGTACCCGATGAACCGCCTGCGCAGCAAGGTCGGCATGGTGTTCCAGAAGCCGGTGCCGTTCCCGATGACGATCTTCGAGAACGTGGCCTACGGCATCCGCCACCACGAGAAGCTGTCGAAGTCGGAAATGACCGATCGCGTCGAGCAGGCCCTGCGCCAGGGCGCGCTGTGGGACGAAGTCAAGGACAAGCTGGCCCAAAGCGCCCTGGGCCTGTCCGGCGGCCAGCAGCAGCGTCTGTGCATCGCCCGCGCGGTGGCGTTGAAGCCGTCGGTGCTGCTGCTCGACGAACCGACCTCGGCGCTGGACCCGATCTCGACCAGCCGCATCGAGCAGCTCGTCGAAGAGCTCAAGAAGGACTACACGATCGCGATCGTGACCCACAACATGCAGCAGGCCGCGCGCGTGTCCGATTTCACCGCCTTCATGTACCTGGGCGACCTGATCGAGCACGGCCCGACCGAACAGATCTTCTCCAAGCCGACCAAGCAGCAGACCGAGGACTACATTACGGGCCGCTTCGGTTGAAGCAGTCGGGAATCGGGAATGGGGAATCGGGCATCGCCGAAAGCGAGAGCCGGTTCCGACGTTACCCGCGCCCGTCCGAGCTGTACCGATGTTGCCGTTGTCTTTACCGGTTCCCGATTTCCCATTCCCGATTCCCGGCCCAACGCCCATGAGCACCCAAATGCACGACCACATCGTCAAGAGCTACGACGACGAGCAGCGCCGCTTGCTCGACGAAACCCTGCGCATGGGCGAGATGGCCGCGTCCCAGCTCGAAGCCGCGCTGGACGTGGTCCAGCGCCGCGACGACAAGGCCGCCGAACGCATCATCGCCAACGACGAGGCGATCGACGCGCTCGAACAGGAAATCAGCCACGACGTCATGAAGCTGGCCCTGCGCGGGCCGATGGCGCGCGACCTGCGCGAGATCCTGGCGGCGATCCGCATCGCCTCGGACATCGAGCGCGTCGGCGACTACGCCGCCAACGTCGCCAAGCGTTCGACCGCGCTGAACCTGTCGCCGCCGCTGCCGCACGTGGCCGGCCTGCACGCGCTGGGCACCCTCGCGGTCAAGCAACTGCGCGACGTGCTGACGGCCTATCGCGACAACGACATCGAACTGGCGCAGAGCGTGCGCGCCCGCGACGCCGAGGTCGACACCGCCTACACCGGCCTGTTCCGCGAACTGCTGACCTACATGATGGAAGACGCACGCAGCATCACCGCCTGCACCCATCTGTTGTTCATGGCCAAGAACATCGAGCGCATCGGCGATCACGCCACCAACATCGCCGAGAACGTCTGGTTCCTGGTCAAGGGCGAAGAGCAGTTGCCGCCGCGCGAGAAGCGCGACGACACCAACACCACCGGCGCGGTCTGACCTCGCCCCGCCCGCTCCGGCACGGTCCGGGGCGGGATTCGCGCAGACGCGTCGCGCTGCGTTGCAGCAAAGCCCCCAACCAGGGCGACGCGACCGACCGATGAGCGGGTCGAATCTTGCGCCCGTATTGCCGCCACCGGCTGGCCTGCTCGCCCTGCAAACGGTTACAGCCGTTCCAGACTGAATCCGCTCTAAACGAATCCGCCAACGCCGTCGCAATCGCGAACCGATCGGCCCCTCTCCAAACTCTTGGTACATGCCCGTAGCGCCCTGCTGCGGTGTATTTTGCCTACCTCGGAGGAGACCCGGGCATGACCTTGCTGATGGCGAACGGGGATTTGGCGGCCGCCCGCTCGGGCGACCGCGCCGCGCTGGAGCGCGTGCTGACGCACTCGCGCCAGGATCTGCGCCGCTACGCCGAGTACCACTGCGTCATCAACGACATCGAGGACGCGGTCCAGGAAAGCCTGATCACCGTCTCGCGCAAGCTGCGCGACCTGCGCGTGCTCGAATGCTTCGTCTCTTGGACCTTCCGCATCGTCAAGCGCGAGTGCAACCGCCTCAAGCGCGGTCGGCGTATGCTCAGCGGCGATGTCATCACCGATGAAATCCTGCCGGTGGTCACCCCCGAGCCCTGCGAATGGCGCCACGATGTCGCCGCCGCACTCGAATCCCTGCCTGCGCACTACCGCGAAATCGTCCTGTTGCGCGACCTGGAGGGCCTGACCATCGCCGAGATCGGCGATCAACTCGGACTCAGCCGCGAAGCGGTGAAATCGCGCCTGCACCGGGCCCGCATCCTGGCCCGCGAGTATCTCGCTCCGTGATGCCCCCTTGCCTCGCTTACACCCGTATCGCTACGCAGCCCCCGGATCCGTAACCGCTCACTTCGATAGCTTTGCACACCGCATCCAGACGGAACCCGGCACACTGGGCCGTTCATCCCGACGGCGGGCCTCCCGCCGTCATCGCCACGTAGGAGTCATCCATGTCCAAGCAAATCAAGAAGCCCATCGCCCTCGCTATCGGCGCCACCCTGCTCGGCGGCTTGAGCCTGTCGGCTTCCGCGTTCGCCATGAGCGATCTCTCGCAGGGCTACCTGCTCGGCGCCCAGCAGGCTCCGCCGGCCGCCGAGAAGGCCGCCGACGCCAAGGCCGCCGCCGATACCGCCAAGCACGCCGAAGGCACCTGCGGCGCCGACAAGAAGGCGAAGGAAGGCAGCTGCGGCGGCGACAAGAAGCACGCCGAAGGCAAGTGTGGCGAAGGCAAGTGCGGCGCCGACAAGAAGAAGGCCGGCGAAGGCAAGTGTGGTGAAGGCAAGTGCGGCGCCGACAAGAAGAAGGCCGGCGAAGGCAAGTGCGGCGAGGGCAAGTGCGGTGGCGACGCGAAGGCCGCTGCCGCCGCCCCGGCCGCGACCGCTCCCACCGCCACCAAGGCCAAGAAGGCCGCGGAAGGCAAGTGCGGCGAAGGCAAGTGCGGCGGTTCGGTCTGATCGCAACCGGCACATGATGATGGACCGCTCGCGTCCCCTGAAACCGGATGCCGTCGGCCTCGGCCTGCGGCGGGCCCTGCTGGGCCCGCTGCAGTCCGCTGCGGCCGGAGATTTCGACTTCCTCGAATGCGCGCCGGAGAACTGGATCGGCATCGGCGGCCGTTACCGCGAAGCCCTGCGCGATCTGGCTTCGCGCCATCCGCTGGTCTGCCACGGCCTGTCGCTGTCGCTGGGCGGCACCGCGCCGCTCGACGAGACCTTCCTGATCCGGGTACGCCGTTTTCTCGACGAACACCGCGTCGCCTGCTACAGCGAACACCTCAGCTATTGCAGCGACGACGGCCATCTCTACGACCTGCTGCCGATTCCTTTCACCGAGGAAGCCGTGCACCACGTCGCCGCGCGCATCCGTCGTACCCAGGACATCGTCGGCCGCCGCATCGCGGTCGAGAACGCCTCCTACTACGCCGCGCCGCACCAGGAAATGAGCGAGATCGAGTTCACCCGCGCGGTACTCGCCGAAGCCGATTGCGAGCTGCTGCTCGACGTCAACAACATCTACGTCAATTCGATCAACCACCGCTACGACCCGCGCGAATTTCTCGCCGCTATGCCGGGCGAACGCATCGCCTACCTGCACGTGGCCGGCCATTACGACGAGGCCGAAGACCTCAAGGTCGACACCCACGGCGCCCCGGTCAAGCACGAGGTCTGGTCGCTGCTCGGCGACGCTTACCGTTTGTTCGGCGCGCGCCCGACCCTGCTCGAACGCGACTTCAATTTCCCGCCGTACGAAGAACTCGTCGGCGAGCTCGACATCGTCCGCCGGGTGCTGGGCGAGGCCGCACCGCAGGCCGGCGCCGCGTCGCGCGCCCAAGCCGCACGATGAGCGACAACGCAAGCATGAGCGACGCCCCTTCGCGACTGCGCGCGCAGCAGTTCGAGCTGACCCGCCACCTGCGCGACCCGCAGGCCAGCCCGGCGCCCGCCGGCATCGAAGACCGCCGTCTCGGGATCTATCGCGACCTGCTGTTCAACAATATCGAAGGCCTGTTGGCCAGCAATTTCCCGGTCATCCGCAAATTGCTCGGCGAACAACGCTGGACCGCGCTGGTGCGCGATTTCTACCGCGACCACCGCTGCCACACCCCGCTGTTCGCCGAGATCGCCCGCGAATTCCTGCGTTACCTGCCCGAACGCGACGCCGACGATCCGCCGTTCCTGTCCGAGCTGGCGCATTACGAATGGGTCGAACTGGCGCTGCAACTCAGCGAAGCGCAGGCTCCGCAGGACGACGCCGGCATCGGCGACGCCGACCTGCTCGAACATGCTCCTGAGCTGTCGCCGCTGGCCTGGCCGCTGGCCTATGCCTGGCCGGTGCACCGCCTCGG
Source organism: Lysobacter antibioticus (assembly GCF_001442535.1). Lineage (NCBI taxonomy): Bacteria > Pseudomonadati > Pseudomonadota > Gammaproteobacteria > Lysobacterales > Lysobacteraceae > Lysobacter > Lysobacter antibioticus. The sequence goes on from NZ_CP013141.1 coordinate 1,650,898, forward strand.
CCCGGAGCATCAGCCCGAGCAGCCGTCGCCGACCCCGACTCTGTTGCTGCTGCGCCGCGAGGCCGACGGCGAGGTGCGTTTCTCCGAGTTGAGCCCGCTCGCCTTCCGCCTGATCGAACGCATCGGCGAAACGCCGGGGCTGAGCGCGCGCGAACAACTGCGGGCGCTGGCGCAGGAAGCCGGCAGCGACGACGTCGCCGCCTTTCTCGAATTGGGCCACGGCCTGCTACGGCAGATGCGCGCCAGCGGCGTGATCTTTTTTGCTGCGCCGGCGAATCCTTTCGCCTGACTGCCGCCTCTTGTAGTGGAAAGCGCCGGCCAATCGGCGCAGGTCCCCACTGGAGCAGCTCATGGCCCGTCCCCGTATCGCAACCTGCCTCGCCCTGCGCGATCGTCTCGCCGGTGTCGGCGCCTGGCTCTCGCCGCTCGGCCTGCGCCTGCTGCTGGCCTGGGAGTTCTACGAATCCGGGCGCGAAAAACTGCACGGCGAAAACTGGTTCGGCAACGTCATGGCGAACTTTCCGTTTCCGTTCGACCGCGTGCCCGCCGACCTGAGCTGGGGCATGGCGACCTGGTTCGAACTGCTCGGCGGCGTGGCACTGCTGATCGGCCTGGGCACACGCTTGGTCGCTGCTTCGCTGTTCGTGCTGACCGTGGTCGCCATCGCCGCGGTGCACTGGCCGCAGGACTGGATGGGCCTGTCCCAGCTCGTCCAGGGCTACGCCATCACCGACCAGGGCGCCGGCAACTACAAATTGCCGCTGCTGTTCCTGGCGATGCTGTGGCCGCTGATCCTCGGCGGCGCCGGCCGCCTCAGCCTCGATGCCCTGCTCGCGCGTGCGGCGGCCCTGTGTGCGCCGGCGCCGCGCGACGACCTGACCGGCTGGGGCCTGGTCCTGCTGCCGGTCGGTGTGGTCGTGGCGATGCTGCTGCCGGCGCCGGGCCTGGCCCTGGCCGGGCTCGGTGCCGCGTTGTTGCTGGCCGCGACGGCCCGCTCGCGCCGAACCCGAGGGGCAGGAGCGGCGTCCCAAGGGGATTTCCTACGCTCACCGGCCTCGACCGCGCAATCGCGATGACGACGCTCCGGGATTGCGCGGTCGCGACTCGTGACCGCGCAGTTCCTCTCGGCTCGGCCGCCGCTGCCGGCCCCGCGAAGCCCCGCGTTGACCGCGCCGGAACGACCGATTCGCGACAACCTGCTAGGCTTTCGCGATGATCGAAACCGGCCCCACCCCGTCCATCGCCCCCGCGGCCCCCACTCTCGCCAACCGTTTCCGCGGCTACCTGCCGGTCGTCGTCGACGTCGAAACCGGCGGCTTCGATTGGAACAAGCACGCCCTGCTCGAAATCGCGGTGCAGCCGCTCGAACTCGACGCCGACGGCCGCCTGGTCCCGGGCCCGATGAGCAGCGCCCATGTGGTGCCCGCACCCGGTACCTTGATCGACCCGAAGTCGCTCGAAGTGACCGGCATCGACATCGACCATCCGTTTCGCGACGCCAAGCCCGAGCGCCAAGCCCTGGAGAGCGTGTTTGCACCGGTGCGCGAAGCGCTCAAGCGCCAAGGCTGCCAGCGCGCAATCCTGGTCGGCCACAACGCCCACTTCGACCTGAACTTCCTCAACGCCGCCGTCGCCCGCAGCGGCCACAAACGCAACCCCTTCCATCCCTTCAGTGTGTTCGACACCGTCACCCTCGCCGGCGTCGCCTACGGCCAGACCGTGCTCGCGCGCGCGCTGCAAGCCGCCGAGCTGGAATGGAACGCACAGGACGCGCATTCGGCCGTCTACGACACCGAGCGCACCGCGCAGCTGTTCTGCAAGATCGTCAACGCCTGGCCGCAGCGCGGCATCAGCGCTCCCTGAGCGGTCCGGATCCGGACCGCTGCGCATCGACAAGGAGTCGGCTCGTGCGCGCATCGCCAAGTAATTCATCGGCCTATGTCTGGCTGCCTGGCCAAGGCCCCAGTGCAGGCGCGTTACAGCGTCTGCGTGAACGCGCGCCCTTGCCTGAGCAAGCGATGGGCGAAGCCTGGTTCATGGGCGACGAGCGGCACATGTACACCGCGCTGATGCACGAAGATCCGCAACAGTGGCCGCGCACGGAACTGGATTCGGCGCTGTACGAACTGAGCTCGGGCCCCGTTTCATTCGGACCGATGCGCGAATGGATCTTGTGGTTCGCGTTCCTGTTGCCGCGCGCACTCGAATTGGTCGGGCGATTCCGGGCCGATGCCTTTATCGACCGGCAACTCTACGCGGCGCTCGTTACCGCGACGTTCGTGCACTGTCCCGACCCGGAGCAGCTGCCGGCCGGCGTGCGCCGCGACCTGCTCGACACGCTGGGCCGCGCGATGTTCGCGCCTTCGCACTGGAGCGCCTGCGGATTGGCGACGAACGCGTTCTTCTCGCCGGTGCAACGCTTGCCCGGCCTCCACCCCAGCGATTCGCTTTATCCCGCCGGTGCGTTCTCGGCCTCGTGCACGCTGATTGCGAAGTACCTGGAACCCGAGTTCATCGAGGGCTGGCTGGCGTCTGCCCTGGCCATCGACGATCCGTATTGGCGCGCGGGCTGGGTGGCCTGGCTTGCTGGCGCGGCGCCGATGCTGCTCGACGGCGCCTATCCGGATGCGCTGCCGCTCGACCGCGAACATCCGACTGCCTGGTCAAACAGCCATCTCGTGCAAGCACCGTCTGCATTGGTCGTGGCCGGCTCTGCGCCTGCTTCATTCCTCAGCGCCGAATCCCGTCATGCCCTGACAGCGGCATTACGCAAGCAACTCAGCCACGAACAGCTGCAACGATGGGGCGCCCGCTTGACCGAAGCCGGCGCGCAACGCCCCGACTTCGAATACATTTTCCTCAAATACCGCAGCGCAGCCCAATGCGTCCTCAACCGGTATCGACTGGACTGAACTCGCTCTTGCCGACGATGTTGCAAGCACGCAACACCTCGGAATTGGCCGCCCGGCGCCGAACGCCGCGTTGAATGGACTGCGAGCGGCACGGCGCCGCCACGACCGGCAGGACGCGCGGCCGCTTTCGCGCGCACATGCCGTTGCGCATGCAGGGAGGACAGGATGTTCGCTTTCGACGACGAGCAGTTTCTAGACGGTTATCGCCGGCGCTTCGGGCCGCTGCGCGACGAACTCGCGCAGGCCGTGCGTTTCCTGATCGGACGCATCGAACAGGACGCCAGCTTCAACCAAAACCCGGTGCATCGCCACCAGATCGCCTATTGCCTGGCGACGTTCAAGTGGGAGACCGCGCATACCTTGCGCCCCATCGACGAGTTCGGCGACGACGCGCGTTTCGAACGCCTTTACGGGCCGAATACGCGTGTCGGCAAGATGCTCGGCAATACCCGCGCCGGCGACGGCGCGCGTTTTCACGGCCGCGGTTATGTGCAACTCACCGGCCGCGCCAACTACGAGCGCGCCGGCAAGATCCTCGGCATCGATCTGATCAACCATCCCGACGAAGCCAAGAAGCCCGAGGTCGCCTATGCGATCGCCATGGAAGGCATGAAGAAGGGCTGGTTCACCGGCAAGAAACTCGACAGCTATTTCAAGCCCGGACAACTTCCGAACTACGAGGACGCGCGACGGATCATCAACGGCCAGGACAAGGCGCAGACGATCGCCGACATCGCACGCCGCTTCGACGAGTTGCTGGTCAATTCGCTGCACTGATCGCCTCGCGACGCAGGCGCGGACAGTGGCGCACACCGGCGCTACAGGAGGTCGCGCCGGTGTGCAGGCGACGGTGCGAATCGCCGACGATCGATTACGAGCTGGCGATTGCGGGCAGGCGGAAGCTCAGGCCAGCTTCAAGCCGACCAGGCCGGCGACGATCAACAGCACGCTGGCTACGCGCAGCGTATTGAGCGGTTCGTTGAACAGCACGATGCCGAGAATGACCGTGCCGACCGCGCCGACGCCGACCCAGACCGCATAGGCGGTGCCGACCGGCAGCGACTTCATCGCCACGCCCAGCAGGCCGAGACTGATCGCCATCGCGGCGATCGTGCCGACCGATGGCCACAAACGGGTGAAGCCTTCGGTGTATTTCAGGCCGATCGCCCAACCCACTTCGAACAGGCCGGCGAAGAAAAGCAGAATCCAAGGCATGACGATGCTCCCATGATGATGGGGCCGTCCCCGGATGAAGTGATGCGAACGGGGTCGTCCCCGTTCGCGAACGATTATAACGAGCCCGATTCGGCGGGGCCGGCCGCGGTGTTCGCGGGGTCAGCGGGGGGTTACAAAGCAAGCGCAGCGCTGCGCTTGCGGGTTTCCCGCCCTGCCTGCAGGGACAGCCGACGACGACGATGCTTCGTCGCCGCATCCGACCACTGCGACGCGACGCCGCGTCGCAGGACAGTGGACGGCCCTGCCCCGAAGGGGCGAGCGCGTCCTGGCGCGCATCAACCGCGCTGGCGCACCGCCTCGAACAAGGTCACGCCGGCGGCCACCGAGACATTGAGGCTTTCCACACCGCCCGCGGCATCGCCGCCCGGCATCGGGATCTTGACCAACTGGTCGCAGGTATCGCGGGTCAGACGGCGCAAGCCATCGGCTTCGCCGCCGAGCACCAGGGCGACGTTGCCGCGCAGATCGATCGAGTACAACGAAGCATCGGCTTCGCCAGCCAGACCGTAGATCCACACGCCGAGTTGCTGCAGGTCGCGCAACGCACGCGCCAGGTTGGTCACCGGGATCACCGCCACGCTGTCGGCGGCGCCGGCCGAGGTCTTGCGCACGGTCGCGTTGACCTGCACCGACTTGTCCTTCGGGATGATCACCGCGGTCACGCCGGCCGCAGCGGCGCTGCGCAGGCAAGCGCCGAGGTTGTGCGGGTCCTGCACGCCGTCGAGCACGAGCACCAGCGCGCGGCCTTCGGCGGCCTGGATCAGGCCTTCGAGTTCGTTCTCGTTCCAGGTCTTGGCCGCGGCGTAACGCGCGACCACGCCCTGATGGCGCAGATTGCCGACCACGCCGTCGAGCGCCTGGGTCGCGACCCGGCGCACGTCGATGTCGGCGCGGCGCGCGGCGGTCTCGATCTCGGTCAGGCGCGGGTTCTTGGCGCCGGCCTCGATGAGGACCTCACGCACGTTCTGCGCGTCGTGTTCGATCGAGGCGGAGACGGCGTTGATGCCGGCGATCCATTGTTTCTGGCTCATGGGGATTCCGTGGGGCTGGGTCGCCGCGCGGCGGCCTTGGCGGCGGCGCGGTCGGGGGCGGACGGCAATTCTAAGCTACCGGGCCGGTGGCGGCTTCAGGACACGCCTACCGCGCCGCCCTTAACCGCAAGGGCCCCGCGCCGCCCTAGCAGTTCCCCCCTTTGAAAAAGGGGGGGGTTAGGGGGATTTGTTTTCGCTTGGCTTTGCGCCGCCCCAGTCGCAATAGCAAATCCCCCCCGCCGCCAGGGCACGGCGAAAACCGCTCCCAACAAGGCGCTCGCCCCCTTTGCCAAAGGGGGCGATGGTTCAGGGCCGGCGGTCGGAGCCTCAGTACTTCTGCTTGGTCCGCTTCGCCGGCTGTCCGCGCGGCGGCAGCGGTTTGGCGCCACGCTCCTCGACCAGGCGGAAGTCGATCTTGCGGTCTTCGACGCTGGCCTTGAGCACGACGATGCTGACCCGGTCGCCGAGGCGGAACTCGCGCGCGGTACGTTCGCCTTTCAGGGTTTTGCGGATCGGATCGAAGTGGTAGTAGTCGTGCGGCAGCTGGGTCACGTGAACCAGGCCGTTGACCTTGGATTCGTCGAGTTCGATGAACAAGCCGAAGCTGGTCACGCCGCTGATCGTACCTTCGAACTCGCCGCCGACGTGCTGCTCCATCCATGCGGCGCGGTAACGCTCGTCGACCTCGCGCTCGGCCTCGTCGGCACGGCGCTCGCGTTCGGAGCATTGCAGCGCCAGCGCGGTCATCTGCCGCGGCGAATACACGAAGGTCGCCGGCTGCGCACCGCCGAGCGCGTGCTTGATCGCGCGATGCACCAGCAGGTCCGGATAACGGCGGATCGGCGAGGTGAAGTGGGCATAGGCCGTCAACGCCAGGCCGAAGTGGCCGACATTCTCCGGCGCATACACCGCCAGGCTCTGGCTGCGCAACAACACCGATTCGATCAAGGCCGCATCGGGGCGTTCGCGGATCTTCTTCAGCAACTGGGTGAAATCGCGCGGCTCGACCTGCTTCCAGGCCGGCATGCGCAGGGCGAATTCCTTGAGGAACTCCTGCAGGTCGGCGTATTTCTGTTCCGGCGGACGGTCGTGGATGCGGAACGGCGCCGGCACCTGCTGCGCGATCAGGAATTTCGCCGCCTCGACATTGGCCGCGATCATGCATTCCTCGATCAGCTTGTGCGCGTCGTTGCGCTGAAGCATGCCGGCCTGCACCACTTCGCCGCTCTTGCCGAGGACGAAACGCACTTCGCTGGATTCGAACTCGATAGCGCCGCGCTTCTGCCGCGCTTTCAGCAGCACCTGGAACAACTGGTGCAGACGCTCGATATGCGGCAGCAGCGAGCCGATCTGCTCGCGCGCTTCGCTCTGTGCTTCCTCGGGGACGTCGCCGACCGCATTCCAGACCTGGGTATAGGTCAGGCGCGCATGCGAGTTCATCACCGCTTCGTAGAACTTCGACTGGGTCACTTCGCCGTCGCGGCCGATCTGCATGTCGCAGACGAAGCACAGACGATCGACCTTGGGATTGAGCGAGCAGATGCCGTTCGACAGGGTCTCGGGCAGCATCGGCACGACGAAACCGGGGAAATACACCGAGGTCGCGCGCTTCTGCGCTTCGTCGTCGAGCGGGGTGCCGGGACGCACGTAATGCGAGACGTCGGCGATGGCCACCACGAGACGGAAGCCGTCGCGATTGCTCTCGCAATACACCGCGTCGTCGAAGTCCTTGGCGTCCTCGCCGTCGATGGTGACCAGCGGCATTGCGCGCAGGTCGACGCGCTGCGCGGCGACGGAGGCCTCGACGGTCAGCGGCACCGCCGCGGCTTCGTCGAGGGTTTCCTGCGGGAACACGTCGGGAATCTCGTGGCCGTGGATCGCCGCCTGCACCGCCAGCGAGGCGGTGAGCTTGTCGCCGAGCACCGCCAGCACGCGGCCGATCGGCGGGCGCTTCGGGTCCGGCGCCTGCAGCAGTTCGCACACGACGAGCTGGCCGTTCTGCGCATCCATGCGCGCGTCCGGCGGAATCTGCACGTTGCGCTGGATGCGGCGGTCGTCGGGCACGACGTAGCTGATGCCCGACTCGACCGTGAAGCGGCCGATCAGGCGATTGATGCGGCGTTCGAGCACTTCGACGATCGCGCCTTCGCGGCGGCCGCGACGGTCGACGCCGGTGACGCTGACCAGCACGCGGTCGCCGTGCATGGCCTTGCGCATCTCGAACGGCGGCAGGAACAGGTCGTCGCCGCCGGCCTCCGGACGCAGGAAGCCGAAGCCGTCGGGATTGGCGATCACCACGCCGGGAATCAGGTCCATCTGCGCCGCCGGGGCGAACTCGCCCTTGCGGTTCTGGATCAACTGGCCGTCGCGCAGCATCGCGCCCAGGCGCTTGCCGAGCGCATCGACGCGATCGGGCTCGGTCAGTTGCAGGCGTTCGGCCAGCGCTTCGGCGCGCATCGGCCCGTCGGCAGCGACCAGGGTCTGCAGGATCAGTTCGCGACTGGCGATCGGCTGCGCATAGCGCGAGGCTTCGCGGTCGGCGTAGGGATCGTGGTAGGCCGGAGTACGGGCCGGACCGGAGGCGCTCTTGGCGTGCGGGCCTTTGGGCGGGCCGTGCTGGAGATTCTCGGGCAGCCAGGCCGGGCGAGGCGCGGCGGTCTTGCGGCTGCGGGGGCCGGCGCTCTGAGCGGCGCCGCCAGGGGTCTTGCGGGAGGGGGTTTTGCCACCGGTCGGACCGGTCTTGTTGCTTTTCGTCTTTTTTGTCATGCCGGTATGGTCTCACATCGCCATGAACAGGGTGTCTGTCGCGGCTTTCCGGCAGCCTGCTCCCGACGTGCGGTCGCTCGCGCCCTGCCCGCTCGCAGGCCGCCGCGCGGATGGCATGCAGGCCTGCGCTGCGCGCCGCATGCACGAGCATCGGCGCGACGAAGCTCGGTGGCGTCGCCCACCGCGTGCGCCGCAGCTGAACGAGAAAACCGCTGTTTTCATGCTGCTTCGCACAGCCATTCGGGTCGGCGTCACGTTCCGGGCATCGTCGAGTTGCAACGCAGCGCACAAATAATCCGCGCGTTCGCAAAGCCCGCGCCTTGTACTTCGAGCGCTTCGGCGAAGCCGGAAAGACCGCACAAAACCGCGTCCTGCGCGGTCGTAGGGTCCGTGCGTCCCCGCTGCGGCGGCGGACCGGCGGCACCGCCGCCCCCTCCCTATGGCACTCAAGGAATCGCACGATGATCCGCAAGAACGCGCTTTGCCTGGCGCTCGTCGCCGGGCTGTCCAGTTTCTCGATGCATGCCGCCACCCGCACCAACGCCGCCGAAATGGATTCGGCGCCGGTCACCGAAGCGCCCTCGGCCGGCGCGATGGGCGGCGCCGACTTCGCCGTTGCCGCCAAGGCCTCGACGCCGCGCTTGTTCAGCCTGGGCCGGCCGACCAGCCTGGACGTTTCGGCGCTCAAAGACCGTCGCGTCCGTCAGGACAAGAACGGCGAACCGCTCGAAATAGGTTTTGCCCGCGACATCGCCCGCAGCACGGTCGATCTGAACACCCTCGCCTGGCAGCCGCTCGCCGACGGCTCGCGCGCCGCGCGCTTCGAGGTCTCCTCCAGCGGCGCGGTCGCGCTGCGTGCCGGCCTGTCGCTGCGCGGCGCCGGTGCGACCTCGGCGACCCTGCATTTCGCCGGCAACGACGGCCGTATCTTCGAGCAACGCGGCGCCGACTTCGCCGGCAACGCGCTGGGTTGGTCGCCGGTGGTCGCGGGCGATACCGTCGTGGTCGAACTGATCCTGCCCAAGGGCGTGCGCACCAATGCCCTGAGCCTGAAGATCCCGCAGCTCTCGCACTTGGACATCAGCCCGGTCGCGAGCGAGCGCGAGTTCCAGGCCAAGATCGGCGAAAGCGACTACTGCGAAAAGGACATCGTCTGCCGCACCAGTCCGCCGTCGGGCTACCTCTCCGCCACCAAGTCGGTCGCGCGCATGACCTTCACCAGCGGCGGCGGCACTTACCTGTGCACCGGCACCCTGCTCAACAACAACCACTCGCCTAAGAAGCGCCTGTTCTGGACCGCGGCGCATTGCATCGGCAACCAGACCGTCGCCAACTCGCTGCAGACCTACTGGTTCTATAACGTCACCACCTGCAACGGCTCGACCGTCAACCCGGCCTATACCACGCTCAGCGGCGGCGCTTACCTGCGCCACGCCAACACCACCCGCGACACCGCCCTGCTCGAACTCAAGACCGCACCGCCGTCGGGCGCGGTCTATGCCGGCTGGTCGAGTGCGGCGATCGGCGCCACCGGCACCGCGATCGAAGGCATCCATCACCCGGCCGGCGACGTCAAGAAGTACTCGCTGGGTTCGGTGACCGGGCTGTCGACCTCGATCGACGGCAAGTCGCCGCTGTACCGCGTGGTCTGGAACACCGGCGTCACCGAGGGCGGCTCATCGGGCTCGGGTCTGTTCACCGTGACCGGCACCGGCGGCTACCAGCTGCGTGGCGGCCTGTACGGCGGTTATTCCTACTGCAGCGCGCCGCGCGACCCGGATTACTACTCGCGTTTCTCGGACATCTATTCGAGCGTGTCGAGCTATTTCAATCCCTGAGTGCGGTAGCGATTGCGATCCGGAACTCTCGATCGCATCGCAAACAAACGGCCGCTGCGTGGGCAGCGGCCGTTTTCGTGTTCGCGAGGCGCTCTGGCTCTTGGGTAGGAGCGGCGCAAGCCGCGACCACGCAGCTTCGGCCGAAGACGCGGTCGCGGCTCGCGCCGCTCCTACCCTTAAAGCCGAAGCCGCCGCATCGCTTAGCGAGGCGACGTCGTCAATGCCAAGGCATCTCGCCCTTGGCGACCTTCGCGCTGATCTCCAGCGACAGGTCGCCGCCCAGGTCGGGATAGCGCTTCTTCATCGCCGCGATCAGGGCCTTCGAGTCGGCCGCCTTCGCGGCTTCTTCGTCGAAGGCGCGGATGTAGCCGGCGCTGAAACGCACCGCTTCCACGTTCTGCGCCGCACCTTCGGCGAAATGCCCCGGGATCACCACATCGGGCTTGAGCTCCTCGATGCGCTTGAGCGTGGCCAGCCAGGCTTGGTGCGACTGCGGGGTCTGGGTGTCGGCCATGAACAGATGTTCGCCCGCGACCACCGGCACGCCGCCGGCGACGGTGCGGATCGACGGAATCCAGACATAACTGCGATCCGGCGTAGCGCCGTCGAGGCCGACGATCTGCAGCGACTGCCCCTCCAAGTCGATGCGATCGCCTGCGAGCGCCTGCGGCACGACGATGCGCTTGGGCGCATTCGCGCCGAGCTTCGGCCCCCAATAGGCGAATTTGCCCTCCTGGGTGCTGCGGATGTGTTCGACCGTCTGCGGCGTGGCGACGATCTTCGCCTCGGGGAAGGCGTCCTGCAGCGTGTCCAAGCCGAAATAGAAATCCGGATCGCCGTGGCTGATGTAGATCGTGGTCAGGCGCTTGCCCGAGGCCTTGACCAGGTCGACCAGCTTGCGCGCATCGGCGGCGGCGAACTGAGCGTCGATCAGCACCGCGTCGCGCGCGCCGGTCAGCAACACCGAGCTGACCTCGAAGATGCCCTGCTTGCCCGGGTTATAGACCTCGGTCTTGAGCGGAGCCGCTGCCGCCTCGGCCGGCGTCGGCGGGACCGCCGCCGTGGGCGCCGACGACGACTCGGCCGGCGCGGATTCGTGGCGGCCGCAGGCGGCCAGCGCCAGGCTCAGGCAAGCCGCCGAGATGGCCAGGAACAGGCGGTGGTTGTAGACGGGGTTCTTGGACATGGAGGTTTCCTCGAAGGGGCGATCTGGACGACGGCGGTGGCGGATGCGAGCTCGCGGCGGCCAGGGTGCGGGGCCCCGGGCGCAGGCCGCGTGACGGGGGCTGGGCGGCCCCAGGCCAGCTCCAGCCCGATAGCGGCCAGGATAGTTGCCTGGAACGGCGCGAAAAACCGCGTATAAGTCGACTGTCTTTTGCATATTCCGAGCGAATCGAATGGACCGGATGACCGCCATTGCCGTCTTCGTCGAGATCGCCGAACGCGGCAGCCTGACCGCCGCGGCCGAGGCCCTGGACATGTCGCGGGCCATGGTCACGCGCTATCTGGCCGAGCTGGAACGTTGGCTGGGTGTGCGCGTGCTGCACCGGACCACGCGGCGGATCGGCCTGACCGGCGCCGGCGAGACCGCCCTGGCCCGCTTCCGCCAGATGCTCGAGATCGGCGACGACCTGCGCCTCGCCCTGGCCGCCGACGATGCCGAACCGCACGGGCAGATCCGCATCACCGCCTCGATGTCGTTCGGCGCGAGTCATCTTGCCGCCGCGGTCGCCGACTACCTCGCACGCCATCCGCACACGCGCATCGACATGGTGCTGGGCGAGCGCGCGGTCAATCTGGTCGAGGAGCGCATCGACCTGGCGATCCGCATCGCGCGCGAACTCGACCCCAACCTGATCGCACGCCGGCTCAGCGTCTGCCGCTCGGTGCTGTGCGCCTCACCGGCGTATCTGGCCCAACGCGGGCGGCCGCAGCGCATCGAGGACCTCGCCGCGCACAACTGCCTGACCCATCACTACGTCGGCCGCAGCCTGTGGGAGTTCCGCCATCGCGGCGAACCGTGCAGCGTCGCGGTCGGCGGCAACCTCAGCGCCAACGAAGCCAGCGTGCTGCTCGCCGCGGCCCGCGCCGGCGCCGGCATCGCCCCGCTGCCGACCTACCAAGCCCTGGACCGGGTGCGCGCCGGCGAGCTCGAAATCGTCCTGCCGGACTACGAACTGCCGCCTATGGGCATCCACGGCGTCTACGCATCGCGTCGGCAGATGCCGGCGCTGGTCCGCAGCTTCCTGGACTTCCTGGTCGAACGTTTCGGCGACGAGCCCTACTGGGACCACGCCTGAGCCGTTCATCCGAACCTTTGAAAACGATATTGAAGGTTAGACGGAATCGACCTACCCTCGTGGCGAACTGCAAGGGTCCCGCATGCGCCTCGAACATCACGCTTTCCAGCCCGCCGATCTGGTCGGCGGCGATCCGGCCCTGGATCTGGTCAATACCGTCACCGCGCGCGACAGCGAGCCGCGCGACTGGCTCGACGACTACGCCGCCTTGCTGCGTTGGGCGCGGCAGGTCTCGTGTTTCTCGCGCACCGACCTCAATGCACTCGAAGCGCTGCAAGGCGAGGCACCGGCCAAGGCCGCTGCCGCGTTGGCGCGTTGCAAGTCCCTGCGCGAAGCCTTGTGCAACGCGCTGTATGCCCTCGCCAACGGCAAGGCGCCCGGCAGCGCCGATCTCGACGTCATCGACCAGGCCCGCCTGGCCGCATCGAAAGCCGCGCGCCTGGTGTCGCGGCGCTCGCGCCTGCAGACGGAGTGGTCGCCGCAACGCTCCGGGCTCGACCTGATCGCCCACGTGATCACCGCCTATGCCATCGAGCTGCTCAAAGACGCCCGCCTCGACCGCCTGCGCGTCTGCGACGGCCACGATTGCGGCTGGGTGTTCGTCGACACCTCCAAGAACGGCCGGCGCCGCTGGTGCGACATGGCGACCTGCGGCAACGTCGCCAAGGCGCGGCGCTTTCAGCAGCGCGTACGCGACGGCGATTGAGCCCGAACCGAACCCGACCGCCCACCGCGCGAGCGCCGCCATGGCCATGCACCGACCGTCGTCCGTTTCGCCGCTATTGGGTTCGCTCGTGCCCGGGCTGCTGTTGATCGCCGGCTGCGCCGATGCGGGCGCGCCGAACCCAACCGGCACAGCAATGCGCTGGACGCCGCCGGCCATCGCCAGCGACCAATACGAATCCTCGCCGACTTTCTCGCCCGACGGCCGCGAGCTGTACTTCATGCGCAGCGATCGCCAGTTCGGCAATTGGCGGATCCTGCATTCGCGTTGCGGCCGCGACGGTTGGTCGACGCCGCAAACGCCCTCGTTCGCCGCCGCATCCGGCGCCGATGCCGATCCTTTCCTGAGCGCCGACGGTCGGCGCCTGTACTTCGTCTCGACCCGCCACGATCCCGCCGGCGAAGATCTCGATATCTACTACGTCGAGCGCGGCGCCGACGGCGCCTGGGGCACTGCGCAGCGCCTGCCGGAGCCGGTCAATTCCAAGGCCTCGGAACTGCTGCCGCGCGCCACCGCCGACGGCCGGCTTTATTTCGGCTCCAGCCGCGCCGGCGGGCACGGCAAGAACGACCTCTACCTCGCCACGCCGCAGGCCGACGGCGGCTGGCGCGCGCACAACCTCGGCGCACCGCTGAGCACGGCCGCCGACGAATACGAAGCCGACATCGCCCGCGACGGCCGCAGCCTGGTCGCGGTGATCGATCGCGGCGGCCGCTCGCATCTGTACCGATTCGAGCGAGGCGAAGACGGTTGGCGCGAAAGCGGACGCATCGCCGCGCGCGGCGATGTGTTCCAGGTCGGCCCGCTGCTGTCGCCGCGCGGCGACCGCCTGCTGTTCGCCCAGGCCGACGGCGAACGCTCGGGCGAGTTGTTCCTGATCGATCTGGTCGCCAGGCCCGACCTGAGTTGGCCGCCGCGGTGTCCGCCGGCCCAGGCGACTCGTTGAACCTCGACAGACGGCGCAACGAATCAGGGCGGGATACCGCCCTCGCCTACACCGCGGGATGGACAGAAGCTCGAACCTAGGCGCTGCCCGCCGCGTCTTCGACCGCCGGCTCGATCGCTTTCGCACCGGCGCGCGGCTTCGGCGTGATCAACGGAGTCTGCTGCATGTTGCCGTACAGCAGCGATACTCCTGCGCCGACGCCGCCGACCAGCTCCAACTCGAAACGCTCGGCGTCGCGGTGGCGGATTTCGGCCACGACTTCGGCCGCCTCGTCCTGGGGCACGCCGAGTTCGACCAGGGCTGCTTCGCCGAAGTGCATCGCCGACTCGAAGGTCTCGCGTACCTGCAGATCGACGCCGGCATGCACCAGCTCCAGTGCGTGCTCGCGATCGAAGCTGCGCGCCAGCAGCCGCGCCTGCGGAAACTCGTGGCGGATCAACTGGGCGGTGACCGTCGCCGCGGCGCGGTCGTCGATGCAGATCGCGATCAACTGGGCGGTGTCCGCGCCCGAGGCGTGCAGCACGTCGAGACGGGTGCCGTCGCCGTAATAGACCTTGAAGCCGAAGGTCTGCGCGCTCTGGATCATCTCCACGTCGGTGTCGATGATCGAGACTTCGACGCCGCGCGCGAGTAGGGATTGGCAGACCACTTGGCCGAAGCGGCCGAAGCCGATCAGCAGCACGCTGCCGCCGAGGCCGTTGGGCTCGTCGATGCCTTCCAGCGACAGCGCGGTCTTCGGCGCCAGCCGGCGCAAGGCGATGATCGCGATCGGCGTCAACGCCATCGACAGCACCACGATCGCGGTCAGGTTGGCGCCGACGGTGGCGTCGATCAGGCGGGCACTGGCCGCGGCGGAGAACAGCACGAAGGCGAATTCGCCGCCCTGCGCCATCAGCACCGCGCGGTCCAGGGCTTCGGTGTGGCAGGCCTTGAGCAGCCGCGCGACGATGTAGATGCACACCGCCTTGACGATCATCAGTGCGACCACGCCGCCGACGATCAGCGGCCAGTTCGCCGCGACCACGGTCAGGTCCAGCGACATGCCGACGCTGAGGAAGAACAGGCCCAGCAGGATGCCGCGGAAGGGTTCGACATCGGCCTCGAGCTGGTGGCGGAAGGTGGATTCCGACAACAGCACGCCGGCCAGGAATGCCCCCATCGCCATCGACAGGCCGCCGACCTGCATCAACAGCGCCGCGCCGAGCACCACCAGCAAGGCCGCCGCGGTCATGACCTCGCGCGCCTTGGCCGCGGCGAGCACGCGGAACAACGGGTTCAACAACCAGATGCCGGCCGCCAGCAGCGCCGCCAGCGAGGCCAGGGCGATGCCGATGTCGAGCCAGCGCGAACGCGCGACGCCGTCGCCAGCGAGTTCGGCCGGCGCCATCAGGGCTACCAGGGCCAGCAGCGGCACGATCAGCAGGTCCTCGAACAACAGGATCGAGACGATGCGCTGCCCGCGCGGCAAGGCCAGGTCGCCGCGTTCGCCGAGGATCTGCATGACGATCGCGGTCGAGGTCAGCACGAAGCCCATCGCGCCGATGAAGGCGACCACCGGCGGGAAGCCGAACAACAGGCCGACCCCGGTCATCGCCGCCGAACACAGCAGGATCTGCGCGGTGCCCAGGCCGAAGATCTCGCGGCGCAGGCTCCACAGGTGCGAAGGCCGCATCTCCAGGCCGATCAGGAACAGGAACATCACCACGCCGAGTTCGGCGACGTGCAGGATCGCCTGCGAGTCGGCGAAGAAACCGAGCCCGAACGGACCGATCGCCAGGCCCGCGGCCAGATAGCCGAGCACCGAGCCCAGGCCGATGCGCTTGAAGATCGGCACCGCGATCACGCCCGCCGCCAGCAGCACCACCACCTTGACCAGTTCGCTGCCCTGCGCTTCGACTGCCATCGCGCGTTCCCCCTTCTCGATTCACTGCGGTACTCGGATACACGGCCGTCCTGACGGGCCGGACCGAGGTACTCGGATGCACGGCCGCCCCTTCCGGCCAGCCAGGACACAGCCTAACAGGAGCGCCGCGTACGGCTTGCGGGCACGTGCCCGCGGCGTTGCTATGATCGCGCCTCGCAACTCCCTTCTAAGGACCGGACCATGCTTCGCCGTGCGGCTGCGCTCGCCCTAGTTCTCTGCTGCGGCATGCTCTGCGGCGGCACGGCCCAGGCATCGAGCCCGACGGGTAGGACCAGCCTCGACGGCCTGCGCATCGTGCTCAGCTGGAACGCGGCCGAGGCCGATCTCGACTCGCACCTCAGCTATCCGGACCACCACGTCTATTTCGAGCGCAAGATCAGCGACGACGCGCGCCTGGACGTGGACGATGGCGCGCGCAAGAGCCCGGAAACCATGACCCTGCTGCGCAAGCGGGCCGGTTACGGCTACACCTATGCGGTGCACGATTTCGGCAACCGAAGCCGCCCCGAGGCCAGCGCGCTCTCGCGCAGCGGCGCCCAGGTCTCGCTGTATCTCGGCGAGCAATTGCTGCGCAGCTACCCGGTACCGCAGAACCGTCCCGGCAACTTGTGGCGGGTGTTCCGCATCGACGCCGAAGGCCGCTTGCAGGACATCGACCGGATCGATGCCAGCACGGCGCAGGCCGAACGCATAGACACCGAACTCGACCGGCTCGACGGCGCCGGCGACGATGCCGGCGGCGACGAGATCGAGGCCGGCCTGGCCGGTCCGGCCGCCCATGCCAACCAGCGCGGCGAAGCGGCCTACCGCGCCGGCAATCTCGAAGGCGCGGTCGCGCTGTACCAGCAGTCGATCGAGCTCGACCCCGATTTCGCCCTGGCCTACAGCAACCTGGGCTTGGCCTACGTCAAACTCGGCCGCAGCGCCGAGGCGATCTGGGCCTCGCGCAAGGCCATCGCCCTGGCCCGCGGCGCCAACGCCACCGCGATCCGCGCCGGCGCTTACTACAACATCGGCAAACTCTTCGAAGAAGCCGGCCGCTACGACGAAGCCATGTCGAACTATCTCTCGGCCAAGCGCGAGCAGCCCCACCCGACCTACGACAAGGCGATCGAACGGGTGCGCGGCCTGTGACGCCGCCCTCGTCGCCACGAGCGAGCCGATGAAATCCCCGCTTAAATCATCGTTTAGATCATCGCTTGGATCATTGCTGGCTTCGATCGC
Source organism: Lysobacter antibioticus (assembly GCF_001442535.1). Taxonomy (NCBI): domain Bacteria; kingdom Pseudomonadati; phylum Pseudomonadota; class Gammaproteobacteria; order Lysobacterales; family Lysobacteraceae; genus Lysobacter; species Lysobacter antibioticus. The sequence continues at coordinate 1,667,799 of NZ_CP013141.1, forward strand.
GCTGTGTCTCGCCGCCCCGCTGGCCCAGGCGGCTGGACCGTCCGCGGTCGCCAGCGCCGACCGCGCCACCTGGCCGCAGGCCTTGAATACGCAGGCCGCGTTCGACCGCGCCTCGCGCGCCGAGATCCTCGCCTTCGCCCATGAGCTGGCGGCCAGCGAAACTCTCGACGAGGCTGCCCTGCTCGCCCGCCTCAAGCTCAAGCAGATCGATCGCGCCTCGCTCGACAAGATCCGCGCGCGCTTCTGGCAGCGGCTCAGCGCGAACTATCGGCTGGCCTCGCGCTCGTGCACGCCGCGCGAAGCCTTCTGCGCTGCGGCCGACGACAGCGCGGCGCTGCGCCGACTCGCCGTGGCCTTCGACGCCGCACCCGACCGCAGCTACGCGGCCTGGCGCGCCGATGCCGCACGCTTCCATCGCATCTACCTCGACGAGACCCTGCGCCTGGCTGCTCTGTTTCCGCGGGTCAGCAGCGAAATCGACACCTATTCGGCGGCCGAACTCGACGGCAGCGAGTTGCGCGACCGCCAGTTCCTGCTGAGCTTCGACGACGGCCCGACCGCGGCCGGCGGCAATACCGACCGCCTGCTGGCAACCTTGCGCCAGGCCGGGCTCGACGCAACCTTCTTCGTGGTCGGCGAAGCGCTGCAACGGCGGCTGGGCGCCGCCCCGGCGCGGCCGAGCGATCTGTACGCCGGCATGTGCGTCGCCTCGCACGGCTGGGAGCACCAATCGCATGCGCGTTGGCCGCAATGGCAGGACTCGGTGATCCGCAGCGACGCCCTGGTGCGTGCCGCGACCGGCGCGGCGCACGTGCCGCTGTTCCGGCCCCCATACGGCCAACGCCGCGCCGACAGCGGGCCGTTCTTCGCCCAACAAGGCCTGCGCGTGGCCTTGTGGAACATCGACTCGCAAGACTGGAACGCCAAGGTCTCGGCCGCTGAGGTGCAAGGCCGCTTGCTCAGCCTGATGCTGCTGTGGCGCCACGGCACGATCCTGTTCCACGACATCCACGACAAGGCGCGCATCGCCCTGCCCGGGCTGCTGCAGCAGACCCGCGGCGCGGGCCTGGAGTGGCTCGACTGCAAACGCTATCCGGGCGGCGCCTGAGCCCAGCGCGAGCGGTTCGCGCGCGCCCGGCCGGGTTTCGTCGGGCCATGACCGGCTTCGTCGCAAATCCGCCCGCTAGGCGTTAACGCGGGTAACCGCCTGTGCGACATTTTCGCCGGCGCCGTCGGTGACGGCGCCGTCCGCACGGTCGCGGCCTGCGCGCAGCACAGGCCCGGGGAAACCGGCTGGCGGGCTCTTACTCAACGTCATCCAAGGAAGATTCGACAATGTTCAAGACTTATCGGATTCCGGCGCTCGCCGCCGGCATGCTCTCGCTCGTCCTGCCCTTGACCGCACTCGCGTCCGACCCGCCGAGCATCTCGGAAAACCAATCCGCGTGCGCCGGTAAATACTCGGCCAAGCTCAAGCTGGTGTTCGACCACACCGGCACCGCCGCCAGCGCACACGCCGAAGCCAGCCTGGTGCGCAATCCCTTCGCCCAGGGTTCGGTGCCCTATCCGAACTACTTCGTCGCCCAGAGTGTGGTGATGAGCCGCAACTCGGCCAACCCCAACTGGATCAGCGATGTGCAGGACACCGAGATCACCGGCGCGTACTCCACCGCCCCGGTGACCGCCGGCACTACCGTGTTCAAGGCCGCCGGCTGCGAACTGGTCGCGGCCGCGACCGTCAACGTGCAATGCCCGAACGGCACCTGGGAGTACAAGAACCTCGAACGCCGCTGGCCGGGTTGCGGTCAGTAACACCAGCTCGGACGATGTGACCGACATGGCGATCGGTAGAGACAGCGATCGCATCCATCCGAGTCGCTGAAACCTTGCCGGGCCTCGCAGCGCGAGGCCCGGCAAGACATGTCCATCTCGCCGCTCAGCCGGCTCGACTCAGACTAACGCTGCCTGATGCACGCCGGCCACCGCGCGACCGGAGGGATCGGCCGCGTTCGCGAACGACGCGTCCCAGGCGATCGCCGCCGGCGACGAACAGGCGATCGACTTGCCGCCCGGTACGGTCTCGGCGCAGGCCGCGCCCGGGAAATGGCGCTCGAACAGGCTGCGATAGAAATACGCCTCCTTGGTCTGCGGCGTGTTGATCGGGAAACGCGCCACCGCCGTGGCCATGTCGCGGTCGCTCACCTGCGCTTCGGCGTGGGCCTTGAGGCCGTCGATCCAGCCATAGCCGACGCCGTCGCTGAACTGCTCCTTCTGCCGCCACAGGATCGAGTCGGGCAGATAGCCCTCGAAGGCTTCGCGCAGCACCGCCTTCTCGATGCCGCGTTTGCCGCCCGCGGCCTTGTCGACCATCTTCGCCTGCGCGTCCATGCGCATCGCCACGTCGAGGAATTCGACGTCCAGGAACGGCACGCGCGGCTCCACGCCCCAGGCCATCATCGACTTGTTCGCGCGCAGGCAATCGAAGCTGTGCAGCGCGTCGAGCTTGCGCACCAGTTCCTCGTGGAATTCGCGCGCGTTCGGCGCCTTGTGGAAGTACAGATAGCCGCCGAAGATCTCGTCCGAACCTTCGCCCGACAGCACCATCTTCACCCCCATCGCCTTGATCCGGCGCGCCAGCAGGAACATCGGCGTCGACGCGCGGATCGTGGTCACGTCGTAGGTCTCGATGTGCTGGATCACGTCGGGCAGCACGTCCAGGCCTTCCTCGAAGGTGTAGGTGAAGCCGTGATGCACGGTGCCGAGCGCCTGCGCTGCGATCTCGGCCGCGGCCAGGTCGGGCGAGCCTTCCAGGCCGATCGCGAACGAGTGCAGGCGCGGCCACCAGGCCTCGGCCTGATCGTCCTCTTCGACGCGGCGGCGGGCGAAGCGTGCCGCGCAGGCTGCAACCAGCGACGAGTCCAATCCGCCCGAAAGCAGCACGCCATAGGGCACGTCGCTCATCATCTGGCGGTGCACGGCGCGCTCGAAGGCTTCGCGCAGTTCCTGCTTGGACACCTCGACGCCCCGGGTGGCGTCGTAGTCGCGCCACGGCCGTTGGTAGTACTTCACCGGTGCGCCGACCTCGCTGTCGTAGTAGTGGCCGGCCGGGAATGGGCTGACGTCGTCGCACAAGCGCGCCAGCGCCTTCATTTCCGAAGCCACCCACAAACGGCCGTCGGCATCGTGGCCCCAGTACAGCGGGCATACGCCGATCGGGTCGCGCGCGATTACGTAACGTCCGCGCGCCGCATCCCACAAGGCGAAGGCGAAGATGCCGTTGAAGCGGTTGAGCAGCTCGCCGAGGTCGCCGCCTTCGCGGTACAGGGCGTTGATGACTTCGCAGTCGGACTTGGTCTGGAACTCGTAAGGCTGCGCGAGCTGCTGTTCGAGTTCGCGATGGTTGTAGATCTCGCCGTTGACCGCGAGCGCGAGCTCGCCGTCGCTGGAACGCAGCGGCTGCGAGCCGCCGGTCGGGTCGACGATGGCGAGCCGCTCATGCACCAGGATCGCGCGCGGCTCGACGCTGACGCCGGACCAGTCGGGGCCGCGATGGCGCTGGCGTGCGGACAGGGACAGCGCCAGCGGCCGCAGCGGGCGCAGGTCGGCGCCGGGGCGCAGGTCGAACAGACCGAGGATCGAGCACATCTGAGCATCTCCTGGAGGGTTTGCAGCGGTTCGGGGTAGGCAGGGCGGGAAAACTTGGGGTTTAAAGCGAGGGGGTCTAAACAAGGGGGTCTAAAATCAGGGGGCCCAAAACGCAGAAAGCCCGCACTTCGCAGTGCGGGCTTCCTGAGCGATTGAGCGTGTGTTGCGCGCGCTAATCGCCGGCCCGCGGGAGGCTGGCGTTATTGCGATTATTGTTGTTGACCCGCACGTCGGCCGCGGCCAGGCGCACACGGCCGCGGAGGGCGGCGTTGCGGCGGTCGGCGGTGGCGAAGACGGCGGTCATGGCTCGATCCTGCTTGAGGATCGCGCCGGATGCAAGCGCCGGATCGGCAACACCGGCGAACGGCACGACCGCGATCGCGGTTCGGGCGTCCCGGCCGCCGGCGAGACCGGGCCGGCGCCGGCACAAACCGATGCGATACGGCCACGGCGCCGTCGCGGACTTCGGCTAAGCTCGGCGGCGGAGGAAATCATGGCCAAATGGATCAAGCGCGGCCTGATCGCGCTGCTTTGCCTGTCGTTGCTCGGCGCCGTCGCGGCCTGGTGGTTGTTGCGCGGCAGCCTGCCCCGCCTGGACGGCGAACTCGCCCTGCCGGGCCTGTCGGCCCCGGTGACGATCCAGCGCGATGCGCTCGGCGTGGTCACCGTCGACGCCGCCAATCAGACCGATGCGATGCGCGCCCTGGGCTACGTCCACGGCCAGGAACGCTATTTCGAGATGGACCTGCTGCGACGCACCGCGGCGGGCGAGCTGTCGGCGCTATTCGGCGCCCGCGCCCTCGATTACGACCGCCGTCACCGCGTGCACCGCCTGCGCGGCCGGGTCGAAGCGCAACTGGCCTCGTTCGCCGGCGACAAGAGTGAATTGCTGCAGGCCTATGCCGACGGTATCAACGCCGGGCTGACCGGCTTGTCGCGCAAGCCCTGGCCTTACCTGTTGCTCCGCGCCGAGCCCGAGCCCTGGAAACTGTCGGATTCGGCCCTGGTCGGTTATGCGATGTACTTCGATCTGCAGGACGCGAGCAATGCGCGCGACCTCGCTTACTGGCGCATGCGTCCGCACCTGCCGCCGGCCTTGTACGCCTTGATCACCCACAACGGCAGCCGCTGGGATGCGCCGCTGTTCGGTGCGCCGTTCGGCGATGCCGAACTGCCGAGCGCCGATCAGGTCGATCTGCGCAAGCTGCCGACGCCCGCGTCCGGCAGCGTCCTGCAACTGCCATTTCCCGACGAGATCGGCAGCAACAACTTCGCCGTCGCCGGCAGCCTGACCGCCGACCGCCGCGCGATCGTCGCCGACGACATGCACCTGGGCCTGCGTGCGCCCAACCTGTGGTTCCGCGCACGCCTGCGCTACGCCGACCCGCGCGTGCCCGGCGGCCGCGTCGACGCCAGCGGCTTCACCCTGCCCGGCCTGCCTGCGCTGGTGGTCGGCAGCAACGGCCACGTCGCCTGGGCCTTCACCAACAGCTACGGCGACTGGGCCGACTGGTCGCGCGAACCCGGCTGCGCCGGCCAGGCCATGGCCGCGAGCTGCGCAGGCCTGCGCGTGCACGAGGAAATCATCGCGGTCAAAGGCGCGCCGTCGAGCAAACTGACGGTGCGCGAGACCGCCTGGGGGCCGCTGCTGCACGACAACCCCGACGGCAGCGCCCTCGCCCTGCGCTGGGCCGCGCATCTGCCGGGCTCGCTCAATATGGGGCTGGCCGACCTCAGCCGCGCGCAATCGGTCGACGAAGCGATGCAGCTCGCCCGCGGCGTCGCCATGCCGGTGCAGAACCTGGTGCTGGGCGACCGCCAGGGCAAGATCGCCTGGCGTTTGCTCGGGCCGATTCCGGAACGCGACGGCGAATGCTCCACCGCGACCCCGGTCGAGAACGACCTCGTCGGCGGCAAGCAGCGCAGCACGCCCGCATGCCCGCCCTGGAGCCTGCAGACCCAGGATGCGCCGCAACTGGTCGCGCCGCCGTCGGGCCGTCTGTGGACCGCCAACACGCGCACGCTCGACGGTCTCGAATACGAGCGCATCGGCGACGGCAACTACGTGCTCGGCGCGCGCGCCGGACAGATCCGCGACGGCCTGTTCGCCAAGCAGCGTTTCAACGAACGCGACCTGCTTGCGATCCAGCTCGACGACCGCGCGCTGTTCCTGCAGCGCTGGTGGAAGCTGCTGCAGGACCAGGCCGCACGCGTCGACAAGGCCGGCAATGCCAGCCCCGCGCTGGCGACCCTGGCCGCAGCGGCACGTCGCTGGGAAGGTCGCGCCGTGCCCGATTCGGTGAGTTACCGCATCGTCCGCAACTGGCGCCGCGCAGTGCACACGCGCGTCGCCAACGGCCTGACCGCACCGGTGCGCGCCGCGCTCGGCGAGCGCTTCGAAATGCCGGAGTTGAAGCAACTCGAAGGCGTGGTCTGGCCGCTGCTGACGCAACGCCCGGATCATCTGCTGCCGCGCGGCGAACGTTCCTGGGACCAATTACTGGAGCATTCGGCCGAGGATGTGCTCAAGGAGTTCGCGGTAACGCCCGGCCCGGACGCAGCGGCGCGATTGGCCAAGCAGCGCTGGGGCGAACACAACACCGCCTCGATCTGTCACCCGCTCGCATCGGCCCTGCCCGGCTTCGCCAAGCGCGCCCTGTGCATGCCCTTCGACGAACTGCCCGGCGACTCGGCGATGCCGCGCGTGCAGCGCCCGGATTTCGGCGCCTCCGAACGCATGGTGGTGTCGCCCGGCCACGAGGCCGACGGCATCATCCACATGCCCGGCGGCCAGAGCGGCCATCCGCTGTCGCCATTCTGGGGCGCGGGCCACGACGATTGGGTGCACGGGCGGCCGACGCCGTTCCTGCCGGGACCGGCGCGGCATACCTTGACGGTCGAGCCGTTGCGGTAATTGTTGCGTTCGCGGCGATCTGAGACCCCGCGGTCGCGGCTTGCGCCGCTCCTACCCTTTGCGGCACCGCTCCTGGGTAGGAGCGGCGCAAGCCGCGACCGCGGAACCACGACCACCGCGGCAACAGCCGTTGGCCGACGACGCGTTCAAACGCTGCGGCTTCGTGCCCGATCAGACCAACAAGCGCTCGATCAGCGCCCGATACAAATCCGGCAACGCTTCCAGATCGGAGACCAGGACGTTCTCGTCGACCTTGTGGATGCTGGCATTGACCGGGCCGATCTCGATGCACTGCGCGCCCAGCGGCGCGATGAAACGCGCATCCGAGGTGCCGCCGCCGGTGCTTTCCTCGGGCACGCCGCCGGAGAATTGCGCCAGCACTTCGCGCGCCGCCGCGCGCAGCGGGCCTTCCGGGGTGTAGAACGGTTCGCCGCCGCGGAACCAGCGCAATTCGTACTGCAGGCCATGCGCGCGCAGCACGTCTTCGCATTGCTGCTCCAGGCGTTCGGCATTCCAGCTCGGGTTGTAGCGCAGGTTGAACAGCACCTGCAGTTCGCCCGGGATCACGTTGTTGGCGCCGGTGCCGGCGTGGATATTGCTGATCTGCAACGAGGTCGGCGGGAAGGTTTCGTAACCTTCGTCCCAACGCCGCGCGGCAAGCTCGGACAGCGCCGGCATCGCCTGGTGAATCGGGTTGCGCGCCTTGTCCGGATAGGCGACATGGCCTTGCACGCCGATCACCTTCAAGGTCGCCGACAAGGTGCCGCGACGGCCGACGCGCAACAGATCGCCGAGCTTGGCGGTCGACGAGGGCTCGCCGGTCACGCACCAATCGATGCGCTCGCCGCGCTCGCGGAAAGTGTCGGCGACGCGGCGCACGCCGTCGATCGCATCGCCCTCTTCGTCGGACGTCAGCAACAGGGCGACGCGCCCGCGATGCTGCGGGTGCGCGGCGACGAAGTCCTCCAGCGCGACCACGAACGCGGCCACGCTGCCCTTCATGTCGGCGGCGCCGCGGCCGTACAACACGCCGTCGCGGATCTCCGGCAGATAGGGATCGCTGGACCAGGCATCGACCGGGCCCGAGGGCACCACGTCGGTATGGCCGAGCAGGACCAGAGTCGGGCCTTCACCGTCGCCGTGCACCGCCCAGAGATTGTCGACCTCGCCGTAGCGCAGGTGCTCGCAGACGAAACCGGCGCGGCGCAGGCGCTCGGCGATCAGCGCCTGGCAACCGAGGTCGTCGGGCGTGACCGAGGGCCGTGCGATCAGCGCCAGGGTCAGATCGAGTACAGCACTCGACGAGGCCCCGCTCGACGAAGCACCGCCCGACGAGGCAGCGCTCACGAACCGACCCCGAAGCGCTGCTTGAAGCCGTTGTCGCTGAAGCCCTGGCTGACCTTGCCGTCGTCGGTCACCACCAGCGGGCGGCGGATCAGCTGCGGGTATTCCTTCAACAGCAACTTCCACTCCGCATCCGAGGCCGGCTCCTTGCGGTTCGGCGCCAAGGTGCGCCAGGTGGTGGAGGACTTGTTGATCAGCGACTCCCAGCCGCCGACCTGGTTCTTCCATTCGACCAGGGTTTCCGGCGCCTGCCGGTTATCGCGATAGTCGACGAAGCTGTGGGCGACGCCGAAGCGGTCCAGCCACTTGCGGGCTTTCTTGCAGGTGTCGCAGTTGTTGAGTCCGTAAAGAGTCGTCATTAGTTTTCAGATCGCTGTTCGAGACGGGTTGACACGACGCTCAAGATCGAGCGCCACTTCGTTGCGCCCAAGAACTGCGGGCGTGGGCATGAATACGATTCGCTCTCCGAACGGGCCCGATGCTTTCAAGTGCAAGGTTACGCGATGGGGTTTGATGCTGTGGCCGTCTTCAACGCAGGCAATGTCGGCGATCTTGAGTCGCTGCTCCAATTTCCCGCGCCGTACCAACAAGAACTCGCCGTGATCGGCGAGATAGTCCGCAAAGGAATTCATCACGACGCAAAAGACTGCGAGCAACGCCGCCAAGACGAACCAGATCGCGACGTGCTCGGCAGAGGCGCCGCCGCGGCCACTGAACAGGTATTCCACGGGAAAAAGCAAGACCAGGCCCAGCAGCAGGCGCGCCCACAGCTTGCGGACCACTGTCGTCGGCGATGCGAGTTGATTTCCTTCTGCCATTGGTCGTCCCCTGCATCCGCCAACCCACGCGGCAAACCGTCGAGGCGGGTGCTCGCCGCGGCGAAACCGCGCCTTCGCCGCCTCGATGAGCCCACGAGCCGCTGGGAACGGCAAGCAGCCTTCGCCGCTCGTTACTCGTTCCCGCGAACTCGTTCCTCGCCTCAGTCGGCCAACCCGCGCAGCAGGTCGTTGATGCTGGTCTTCGAACGCGTCTTGGCGTCGACCTGCTTGACGATGACCGCGCAGTACAGCGAATGCGATCCGTCCTTGGCCGGCAGCTGACCCGACACCACCACGCTGTACGGCGGTACGCGGCCGTAGCTGATCTCGCCGGTGGCGCGGTTGTAGACGCGGGTGCTCTGGCCGAGGAACACGCCCATGCCGATCACGCTGTGGTGGCCGACGACGAAGCCTTCGACCACTTCCGAACGCGCGCCGATGAAGCAATGGTCTTCGATGATGGTCGGCGAAGCCTGCAGCGGTTCGAGCACGCCGCCGATGCCGGCGCCGCCGGACAAGTGGCAGTGCTTGCCGATCTGGGCGCAGGAACCGACCGTGGCCCAGGTGTCGACCATGGTGCCTTCGCCGACGTGCGCGCCGATGTTGACGAAGCTCGGCATCAGCACCACGTCCTTGCCGATGTAGGCGCCGCGGCGGGCGATCGCGCCGGGCACGACGCGCGCGCCGAGCTTGCGGAAATCGGCTTCGCCGTAGCCCTCGAAGCGCGCCGGCACCTTGTCCCAGAACGGCGCCGGGTCGGCTTCGACGACCTGCATGTCGTTGACGCGGAAGTACAGCAGCACCGCCTTCTTCAGCCACTCGTTGACGCTCCAGCCGCCCTTGCCGTCGGGCTCGGCGACGCGGAACTCGCCCTGCTCGAGGCCGGCGATGACGCGCTCGACGGTGGGCCGGGTCGAGCCTTCGATTTCGTCGGGCGTGAGCATGCTGCGGCGCTCGAAAGCGCTGTCGATCATGAACTTCAGCTCGTCGATGCCCGGCACTTCGTTGCTCTTCTTGCGTGCGGTCTTCTTGGCGGTCTTCTTGGCGGGGCTCATCGACTGTCTCCTTCGAGGCAGGCCAGCAGCGCATCGCGCAGGGCCTGCTGTTGCGTTTCGTCGAGCGCGCGATCGCGCCCGTCGGTGATCTGGAATACGTCTTCGGCGCGTTCGCCGAAGGTGGCGATGCGCGCGTCGTACACGCGCAGGCGCTGTTTGCGCAAAGTCTGGGCGACGTCGGCCAGCAGGCCGGGACGGTCGGTGCAGACCAGGCTCAAGGTGGTGCGCGCACTCGCGGCTTCGTCCTTGCTGAACGAGGCGAACACGATCTGCGGGACGATGCGGAAATGACGCAGGTGCCGCGGTTGTGCGCGGCGCGCCGGCTTGATCCGTTCGAGCGGGCCGGCCAGGGTCGCTTCCAGGCGCCGTTCGACGTCCTCGGCGCTCGGCGGCTGGCGCGGATCGGTCGGCACCACCTCGAAGGTGTCGAAGATCGCGCCTTGCGGGCCGTCGAGCACGCGCGCCTGCTGGATCGCCAGGCCGAGCCGGTCGAGGGTGGCGACGATCGCGGCGAACAGGCCGTCGCGGTCGGGCGAATGCACGAACACTTCCAGCGCGCCGGCATGGGCGCCGCCGTGGGCGCTAACCGGCCGTGCACGCACGCGGGTGTCGCCGAGCGCGATGCCGCGCAACGAGGCGGCCTGCCAGGCGATCTGGTCGGGGCGGCCGCGCTGGAAGGCGATCTCGGGCATGCGCGCGAACAAGGCGGCGATCTCGTCGTCGCGCGCGCCGAACGCGGCCAACATGGCCTGCGCGGCTTCGCGCGTCTCGGCGGCGCGCTCGGCGCCGGCGACCGGGTGTTCGAGCCCGCGCCGCAAGGCCAGGCGGGTGGCGGTGTAGAGGTCGGCGAGCAGCCGGTCCTTCCACGCGTTCCACAGCTTCGGCGAGGTGCCGGCGATGTCGGCGCAGGTCAGCAGATAGAGATGATCGAGGTGCTCGCGATCGGCGACCTTGGTGGCGAAGCGATGGATCACGTCGGGGTCGGCGATGTCCTGCTTCTGCGCGGTCACCGACATCAGCAGATGCTGGCGCACCAGCCATTCGACCAGGGCGGTGTCGGACTCGCTCAGGCCCATGGTCGAGCAGAACACGCGCGCGTCGTCGCCGCCGAGTTCGGAATGATCGCCGCCGCGGCCCTTGGCGATGTCGTGGAACAGGCCGGCAAGCAGCAATAGTTCCGGCTTGCGCAGGCGCGGCCAGACTTCGTGGGCGATGCTGAAACGTTCGTCGGCCACGCCGGAGGCGAAGCGGGCGAGATTGCGCAGCACCGCTAGGGTGTGCTGGTCGACCGTGTAGACATGGAACAGGTCGAACTGCATGCGCCCGGAGACTTTCGAGAACGCCGGAATCCAGCGCCCGAGCACGCCCAGGCGGGCCATGCGTTCGAGCGCGTGCACCGGATGCGGGCCGCGCAGGATCTTGATGAAGCGCTCGCGCAGCGCCGGCTCGGCCTGGACGAAGCTCGGCACCCGCGCCAGCGCCTCGGCCAGCGCGCGCGCGGTCTGCGAGTGCAGGCCGCGGATCTCGTCGTGCGCGGCCCAGGCCGCGAACAGGGCGAACACCTCGGAAGCGTCGCGCGGCCACTCGGCGTCGCGCGCAGCAATGTAGTCGCGACGCAACTCGAAGGCCTCGAACACGCCGTCCAGCGGCACCGGCACGGCCTCGCCTTCGATCTGCTCCTCGAAGCGCTGCAGCAGACGCTCGCCGATGCGCAGCACCAGCGCGGCGCTGCGATAGAAACCCTGCATCATCTGCTCGACAGCGAGGTTGTCGGCGTTGTCGACATGCCCCAGGCGTTCGGCGAGCAGCTTCTGGTAGTCGAAACGCAAGCGTTCTTCGCGCTTGCGCGCGACCAGATGCAGCCCGAAGCGCAAACGCGACAAGGTCCGGCGTTCGCGCTCCAGCGTGGTCAGTTCGTCCGGCCCGAGTTGGCCGATCGACACCAGCGATTCCAGGTCGGAGGTGCCGATGATCCGCAGCGCCATCCAGTGCAGGGTCTGCACGTCGCGCATGCCGCCCGGGCCTTCCTTGAGATTGGGCTCGAGGTTGTCGGCGGTGTCGCCGTAACGGGCGTGACGCAGGCGCAGCTCTTCGCGCTTGGCGATGAAAAACTCGCGCGCCGGCCACACCTGCGACGGCGAGATCGCCGCCTGCAGCGCCATCTGCGCGACCGCGCCGGCGGCGAGCGGGCGCGCTTCCAGCATCGCGGTCAATACGCTCAGGTCGGCCGCGGCTTCGGTGCACTGCTCGGCCGAGCGCACGGCGTGGCCGACCGGCAAGCCGGCGTCCCACAGCGAGGCGAAAAAGCAGCCGAGTTGTTCGGCCTGGGCGGTCTGGGCCTGCGAATCGGCGAGCACCAGCAAGTCGATGTCCGACTGCGGAAACAATTCGCCGCGGCCGTAGCCGCCGACCGCGAACAAGGCCAGCGGCGCGGCCTCGTCGATGCAGGCCTGCCAGGCCGCACGCACCTGCGCATCGACCGCGTCGGTGCGCGCGCGCAGCAGGCGGTCGATGTCGGCATCGGGGTCGCTGTCGAAACGCTGCGCGAGGGCGGCGTCGACCGCGCTCAGGGCTGCGCGGATCGCCGCCGGGCTGCCGGCGGCGGGCGTCGCCGCATCGGGCGCCGCCGACCGATCGGCCAATCGTTCGTCAGGCCGATCGCCGGCGACGGGGCCGGTCATAGGTCGTTATCGTCGCCCGGCACGCGGGTCAGGATTTCGACGCCGTCCTCGGTCACCGCGACGGTGTGCTCCCACTGCGCCGACAACTTGCGGTCCTTGGTCACCACGGTCCAGCCGTCCGGCAGGGTCTTATGGCGGTAGGTGCCTTCGTTGATCATCGGCTCGATGGTGAAGGTCATGCCGGGCACGAGCTTCACGCCTTCGCCGGGACGGCCGTGATGCAGCACCTGCGGGTCTTCGTGATAGACGCGGCCGATGCCGTGGCCGCAGTAGTCGCGCACCACGCTGAAGCGCTCGGCTTCGGCGTAGGTCTGGATGGCGTGGCCGATGTCGCCGAGGGTGATGCCCGGCCGCACCAGGCGGATGCCGCGGAACATCGCTTCGCGGGTCACGTCGACCAGACGCTTGGCCATGACCGAGGGCGTGCCGACGTAATACATGCGGCTGGTGTCGCCGTGCCAGCCGTCCTTGATCACGGTGACGTCGATGTTGACGATGTCGCCGTCCTTGAGGATCTTGCTGTCGCTCGGGATGCCGTGGCAGATCACGTTGTTGACCGAGGTGCACACGGTCTTCGGAAAGCCCTTGTAGCCGACGTTGGCCGGAATCGCTTTCTGCACGTTGACGATGTGCTCGTTGCAGATGCGGTCCAGCTCGCCGGTGCTGACGCCCGGCTTCACGTAGGGAGCGACGATCTGCAGCACCTCGGCGGCCAGGCGGCCGGCGACGCGCATCTTCTCGATGTCTTCGGGTGTCTTGATGGAAATAGCCATGCCGGCATTATCGCTTAATCGGGGCCGCCCTTCACGCGTCGCGGGCGTCGTCGACGCGACGCTGCGTGCCATCGTCGGCGAGCTCGCCGACGGCGGCGCCCCTAGGCGACGCCCCTATGTGGACCGTGCGGCACAGGGCGGTCGGCGAACACCCGAGCAGCGACCACCTTCAGGGCGAAGGCCAGGCGACCGCGCAAGCCGGACCAGCGCTCGGCACAGCCGGCCGGGGCCGGCTCAATCGGGCCGGTCGGCCCTGATGGGCGGATTTCTCAGCCAATGCTGAGATGGTGAGTCTCAAGGGCGGCAGCCACGCAATCCGGGCCGCTACAGGGCCGCTACCAGGCGGCCGTGGCGCCTGCTTAGCCGCCCCGCCCTCGCCTCACCCCGGCCCAGCCCCCTCAACTTGCCCCAAGCCCCCCGTCCCCGTTACACTTCCGCGGCTCTGCGACCGGACCGACCTGCTTCACCGGACCGAATCGCGCCGCCCACGTCGGGCGTCACCGACGAATACACACCTGCCGCCACAGCCCGTGCCGGGGTGCCTGAGGGACCGATCGCAAGCTCGGCTCCGCAGGTTCGGACACGGAAGCGACAGGGAGGCCCAACCCCGGAACCCTTCGCCACGGACCCGCGTCCGCGGCGAGCCGCCATCACTCAATCGGCGGTCGGTTCCCTTGCCTTCGGAGTTATCGCAATGCCTCAGATCACCATGCGTCAGATGCTGGAAGCCGGCGTCCATTTCGGCCACCAGACGCGCTACTGGAATCCCAAGATGGGCCCGTACATCTTCGGCGCCCGCGGCAAGATCCACATCATCAACCTCGAGAAGACCGTTCCGCTGTTCAACGACGCGATGAACTTCATCTCGGGCATCGCCCAGAAGCGCGGCACCATCCTGTTCATCGGCACCAAGCGTTCGGCGCGCGATTCGATCAAGGAAGAAGCGCAGCGCTGCAACATGCCGTACATGACCCAGCGCTGGCTGGGCGGCACGCTGACCAACTTCCGCACCGTCAAGCAGTCGGTCTCGCGCCTGAAGGAACTGGAAGCCGGCGAAACCGACGGCACCTTCCAGAAGATGGTCAAGCACGAAGTGCTGGGCCTGCGCCGCGAGCGCGACAAGCTGGAAGCCTCGCTGGGCGGCATCAAGGACATGAACCGTCTGCCCGACGCTCTGTTCGTGATCGACATCGGCCATGAAGACATCGCGATCAAGGAAGCCAAGAAGCTCGGCATCCCGGTCATCGCGGTGGTCGACACCAACTACGACCCGGCCCTGGTCGACTACGCGATCCCGGGCAACGACGACGCCATCCGCGCCGTGCAGCTGTACGCCCGCGCCGCCGCCGACGCCGTGCTCGAAGGCAAGGCCGCCGCTCCGCAGGTCGGCAGCGTCCGCGAGGAAGACTTCGCCGAAGCCGCCGAAGACGGCGCCGCCAAGGACGACCGCAAGTCCGCTCCGCGCGGCCGCGCACCGGCCAAGAAGGGCCCGGCTCCGGCTGCCGCCCCGGCCGCCAAGAAGGCCGACGGCGAAGCGCCGGCTGCCGAGTAAGCGTCATGTAATGCAGCCGCGCCAAACTGCGCGGCTGCACTTACCCGTATCCGCTCCGGGTAGCAGCGGCGTAAGCCGCGATGCATCGCCGCAGTCAGCGATGAAACGCGGCTTACGCCGCTCCTGCCCGGACTTTATCGAACACCCGAGGTAACCCCATGGCTGAAATTTCCGCTTCCCTGGTCAAGGAACTCCGCGAGCGCACCGGCGCCGGCATGATGGAGTGCAAGAAGGCGCTCGTCGAAAACAACGGCGACATCGACGCCGCGGCCGAGTGGCTGCGCAAGTCGGGCCTGGCCAAGGCCGACAAGAAGGCCGGCCGCGTCGCTGCCGAAGGCCGCATCGCGGTCGCCCAGGACGGCGGCAAGGCCGTGCTGGTCGAGATCAACTCCGAAACCGACTTCGTCGCCAAGGACGCCAACTTCCTGTCCTTCACCGAGACCGTGGCCCAGGCCGCGCTGAGCTCGGGCGCCGTCGACGCCGAGGCGCTGAAGGCGGTCAAGCTGGCTTCCGGCGAAACCGTCGAGGAAACCCGCGCCGCCGTCATCGCCAAGGTCGGCGAGAACCTGCAGGTGCGTCGCCTGATCCAGATCGACAGCGCCAACAACGTCGCTGCCTATGTTCACGGCGGCCGCATCGGCGTGCTGATCGAGCTCAAGGGCGGCGATGCCGACCTGGCCCGCGGCCTGGCCATGCACGTTGCCGCGATGAACCCGCCGCACATCAAGGCCAGCGACGTCCCGGCCGAGTTCGTGGCGAAGGAAAAGGAAATCGAACTGGCCAAGATGTCCGACAAGGACAAGTCCAAGCCGGCCGACATCCTGGAGAAGATCATCGGCGGCAAGATCGCCAAGATCGTCAACGAAGTCACCCTGTACGGCCAGCCCTACGTGCTGAACACCGATCAGACCGTCGAGCAGGTGGTCAAGGCCGCCGGCGCCGACGTGGTCAGCATGCAGCGCATCGCCGTCGGCGAAGGCATCGAGAAGCAGGTCGACGACTTCGCCGCCGAAGTCATGAAGCAGGCCGGCCTGGCGTAAGCCACCGTCGCTTCGAAGCAGTACGAAAAAGGCCGCGGATTCCGCGGCCTTTTTCTTTGGGCGGGAATCGGGAATCGGGAATCGGGAATCGGGAATCGGGAATCGGGAACAGCGTAACCATCATCCCGTCGTTCCTGCGAAGGCGGGAACCCAGAAACTTCAAGCGTTCTCGCCCGAAAGCCCTGGGTTCCCGCCTTCGCAGGAACGACGGAGACGGTTGCGTCGTTCGATTCCCTATTCCCTATTCCCGCATCCCGGCCCCAAAAAAGGCCGCGGAATCCGCGGCCTCTCTTGACTGACCCGGCCCGCAACCCGCGCGGACGCGGCCAGCGCCGCCCCGCCTCACTCGATCGGCGGGCAGGACTCGGCGTAGTGCGAACTCTGCGAGATCACCACCCACTGACCGCCGGTGTAGCGGTACTTGGTCAGCACGATCTCGTAGGCCCAGCCCTGGTATTCGCAGGTGGTCTCGGTGCGGAACGAGCCCTCGGCCGGATCGGCCTGGGCCACCGGCAGGAACAGCAACAGGCCCGACAAGCCCAACGCGCACACGGTATTCCGAAACGTCATGGCAACCCCTCCTGGGTTAGGCGAACCGATTCGCCGAGCCGATCATAATCCGGCCGCGTCCGCCTCCCTGCGACACCTGTCAGATTCCCCCGCCCCCGACGCGACACGGCCGCGATCTCTCGCGGCCGTGCGCTTTCGGACCTGATCACGGCGGCCGCGGCAGCGCGAACGCTACCGCGCCGGCTCAGCCGGCCTGCTGGAAATACACCTCTTCGTACGGCTGCACGACCACCCAGCCGGTGCCGGCGAACTTGAGCTGCACGCTCTCGCCCGAGCCGCGCCCGAACAGGGTGCCCAGGGAGATGTCGGTGACGATGTCCGGGCTGAGGCCGCCGGACCAGGCGACGGTCGCGTTCGGGTCGGTGAACACCGGCTGGTCCGGAGTCACCGCCAGGGTCAGCGGCTCGTAATGCGAGGTGATCGCGACCACGCCGCTGCCGCTGAGTTTGATGTTGAACAGGCCGCCGGACATCATGCCCGAGACCTTGCGCATCATCTTGATGTCGGCGGCGATGCCGTCCTCGTAGGCCAGCACGTCGTTGCCGTTGACGTAGATCGACTCGCCGCCCAGGCGCAGCAGGGTGATCTTCTTGCCGGCGTCGGCGATGTAGACCCGGCCCTTGCCTTCCATCTTCATCAACTGCGTGCCTTCGCCGCTGATCGCCTTCTTCAGCAGGTTGCTCAGGCCCTGCTCCAACACGCCCTGGCGCACGAACTTGACGCCGCCGCGGTACGCCACCATCGAGCCGGCCTTGGCCCAGACCCGGCCGTCGAGCTTGACTTCGAGCAGGTGCGAGCTTTCCAGCTCGAACACTTCCTGGCTGAGGTCCTTCTGCTTCGAGGCTTCGACGAATTCGTTGAGGTTCTTGATCGACACTTCCATCTCCTTGGGTGGTGCGCGGCGCGTGCCGGGACGGCACGGGCGCGATACGGCGGTTCCAATCTGGACCGGCGGCGGGATCATAAGGGATCGCCGTGTCGGAACGAGGGTCGCCGTACGGCAATCCGCTCCCGCGAACGCGTCCGGCAAGGCCTTCGCGAGCGCCGGAGGCCCGTTTGCGCACGACCCGGGGGTGGGCGCTTGAGCTACAATTCTGCCGCTGCCCGCCTCCCCGAGAATGCCCCATGTCCCAGCTCGCCTATCGCCGTGTCCTGTTGAAACTTTCCGGCGAGGCGTTGATGGGGGACGAGGACTACGGCATCGATCCCAAGGTGATCGGGCGCCTCGCCCGCGAAGTCATCGAAGTCCAGCAGGCCGGCGCGGAAATCGCGCTGGTGATCGGCGGCGGCAACATCTTCCGCGGCGCCGGCCTCGCCGCCGGCGGCATGGACCGGGTCACCGGCGACCAGATGGGCATGCTCGCCACCGTCATCAACGCCCTGGCGATGCAGGATTCGCTCGAGAAGCTCGGCGCCAAGGTGCGGGTCATGAGCGCGATCAAGATCAACGACGTGTGCGAGGACTACATCCGCCGCCGCGCCATCCGCCACCTGGAAAAAGGCCGTCTGGCGATCTTCGCCGCCGGCGTCGGCAGCCCGTTCTTCACCACCGATTCCGGCGCCGCCCTGCGCGCGATCGAGATCGGCGCCGACCTGTTACTGAAGGCGACCAAGGTCGACGGCGTGTACGACAAGGACCCGAAGAAGCACGCCGACGCGGTGCGCTTCGACAAGCTCACCTACGACGACGTCATCACCCGCGACTTGCAGGTCATGGACACCGCGGCGTTCGCGCTGTGCCGCGACAGCGAACTGCCGCTGCGCATCTTCGACATGGGCCAGCCGGGCGTGCTGCTGAAAATCCTGCGCGGCGAGAACATCGGCACCCTGGTCAAGGGCCGCAACTAAGCCCCTGCCGCGACTCAACGCGACAGCTGCAATGGCCGCAACGGCCGCCCTGGGGCGGCCGTTTTCGTTTCATGCGGCCGTTTTCGTTTCATGCGGCCGTTTTCATGTCGCAGGGGGCGTTTGCGTTTCAGCCGCCCGTTCGCATGCCATGGCGACCATATGCGTTTCAGGCTGGCCAGCGACAGTCCAAACGCCGCTCGGGCTCAGCCTTCCTCGCCCAGTTCGCGGGTGGCCTCGGCCACCTCGCGCGCAACCTCGACGGCGGCACGCGTCGCCTCGGCGGTCTGACGTAACGCCAATTCGGCGGTATGCCTGGCCTGCGCAGCCACCTGCCCGGCCTCGCCGTGTTCGCCTATCGCATGCGCCTGCACTCGGGCCTGGACCGCATCGCGCTGAGCCTGCGCTCGCGCCCGCTCGGCCTCGCGCCGGCTCTTCTCCGCCTCGCGCCGGGCTTCCTCCGCCGCACGCCGTCCCTCCGCCGCGGCACGACGCCCCTCTTCCG
>NZ_CP013141.1:1686576-1878483 GCF_001442535.1 Lysobacter antibioticus
CAGGCGCCTCCTGCGACCGCTCCGGCGGCTACGGTCGGCACGCGACCGGCGAATCCGCCCACGGGCACCGCTCACACCGGCAACCCCGCGGCCGAACGCGGTCAGGTCATCCGCAGCATCTCCACCCTGGACGGCGTCGAACGCGCCCTGTGGTCGACGCCGTCGAACTTGCTGATCTACCGCCTGACCGACGCGCAGCAACAGGACATCGACCGGATCTGCACGATCCTCGACGCCTATCCCGACCTGCGTTCTTCGCGCGTGCAGTTGCAACCGCCGCCGGGCAGCAAGGCGCGCGTGCGCTTCTTCCAGTGCCGGGCCTATTGATCCGGGCCCATCGAAGCGAACCCATCGGACCCGACCACAGCGCGCCGTGAGCAACGGCGCGCTGTTTTCGTTTTGGGCGATTGCCGAGCCTGGAAGCTCGCCCGCGGCTCCAGGGGCAGGAGCGGCGCGAGCCGCGACGCGCGACCCGCCCACGACGCGATCCCGAGGTCGCGCCGGACCTCGATCGCGGCTTGCTCCGCTCCTGCAGGAAACCGCCGACCCGGTACGCAAAACGCATCGGGGCGGCCTGAGCCGCCCCGATGCTTGCGACGCTGTGCGCGCCGTTCAGAAGGACGCGCCGCCTACCAGTGCACGCCGCGCATCAGCGCTGCGAACGCGATCTGTTCGCTGCTGGCGTGTTCGTCCTTGAGCCCCTTGCGGTCGCCCTTGGCCGCGGCCGAGTCGGGGAACAACTCGAACGCCGTGCTCATCACCACCTCGTAGGCCTTCGGCGCCAGCGCGTTGACCACCGAGGCGAAGATGCCCAGGCGGGTGGCGATGCGGGTCGGCCGCTCGATGATGCCCTTGACCACCAGGTCGGCGGCTTCGTCCGGGGTCAGGGTGGGCACGCTGTCGTACATCTTGGTCGGCGCGATCATCGGCGTCTTCACCAACGGCATGTTGATGGTGGTGAAGCTGATGCCCTTGCCCGACAACTCGCCCTGGGCGCAGCGGCTGAAGGCGTCCAGCGCCGCCTTCGAGGCGACGTAGGCCGAGAACCGCGGCGAGCTGGCGAGCACGCCGATCGAGCTGATGTTGATGATGTGGCCCTTGCGGCGCTCGGTCATCTTCGGCATGAAGCCCATGATCAGGCGCAGGCTGCCGAAGTAGTTGAGCTGCATGGTGCGTTCGAAGTCGTGGAAACGGTCGTAGCTGAGCTCGATCGAGCGCCGGATCGAACGGCCGGCGTTGTTGACCAGGATGTCGACGTGACCGTGCTCGTCCAGGATCTGCTTGACCAGGCGGTCGCAGTCGGCCATGTCGGCGAGGTCGGCGGTGTAGGCGAAGACCTTGCCGCCGGCGGCCTTCATCGCGTCGCGGGCCTTGAACAGCTCGTCTTCGCCGCGCGCGATGATCACCGTCACCGCGCCGGCCGCCGCGACTTTCTCCGCCGTCGCCAGGCCGATGCCCGAGGAACCGCCGGTGATCACCACGACCTTGTTGCGGACCTTGCCCTTGAGGGTGCGGTCGATGAACAGGTCCGGGTCGAGATGGCGCTCCCAGTAGTCCCACAAACGCCAGGCGTAGGTGTCCAGGTTCGGCACCCTGATGCCGCTGCCGCGCAACGCGCGCTCGGTCTCGCGGTTGTCGAAACGGGTCGGATAGGTGATGAACTTCAAGGTTTCCTTGGGAATCTTGAAGTCGCGCAGCAACATGCCGATGAAACGCCGCACCGGCGGCAGGTTGCCGACCGCGCCGCGCACGCTGCTGGGCACGAAGGCGAACATGCGCGCATCGATGCGCATGGTCATCTCCGGGGTGTGGCCGGCGCGGGCGAAGGTGTTGAGCACCTCGCCGACGCGCTGCGGCTCCGGATCGGTCAGGTGGAAGCAATGGCCGTCGAGCTTGGGCTTGTGCGCGATGTGGTCCATCGCGTCGACCACGTAGTCGACCGGGATGATGTTGATGCGCCCGCCTTCGACGCCGAGCATCGGCATCCACGGCGGCAGCATTTCGCGCAGCTTCTTGAGGAAGGTGAAGAAGTAGTACGGCCCGTCGATCTTGTCCATTTCGCCGGTCTGGGAATGGCCGACGACCATGCCCGGGCGGTAGATGCGCCATTTGATGCGCTTCTCGCCGCGCACCAGGCCTTCGGAATCGTGCTTGGTGCGCAGGTAGGGATCGTCCAGGCCCTCGGCCTCGTGGAACATGTCTTCGCGGAACACGCCCGGGTACATGCCGGCCGCGGCGATCGAGCTGGTGTGATGGAAGCAGCCCACGTTGAGCGCCGCGCCCAGGTCCAGCGCGTGCTGGGTGCCGTCGATGTTGGCCGCGCGCTGCGCGGCCGGGCTGGCGGTCAGGTCGTAGATCGCGGCCAGGTGGAAGAAGTGCTTGATCTTGCCGTTGAGCGCGCGGATCTGCGCGGCGCTCAGGCCGCACTTGGCCTGGGTCATGTCGCCGGCGACCGGGATCACCCGCTTGAGGTCCCAGCCCATTTTTTTGCGGTGGCGTCGAACTTTTTCTGCGAGTCCTTGCGCACCAGCACGTGGATCGTGCCCTTGCGTTTCAGCAGATTGCTGACGAGGAAGCGACCGATGAAACCCGTCGCGCCGGTGACGAAATAGCTCATACCCCTCTCCTGGATGGCCGATCGACCGCCAATGCGGCGGCATGACGCTACGGTGCCAGAGCCCGTGCCGCGGAACAATTCCTTTCCGTATTGACCGTCCCGGGCGTGCATGCTGTTATGCCGCTTCACCCTGGCGCCAGGAGAGGCTCGCCGTGTCCGATATCCAGTCCGCGTTCGAACAAGCCGCCAAAGACGTCCAATCGCTGACCGACCGCCCCGACAACGACACCCTGCTGCGCCTGTACGCGCTGTACAAGCAGGGCGCCGACGGCGACGTCAGCGGCCCCAAGCCCGGCTTCTTCGACTTCGTAGGCACCGCCAAGTACGAAGCCTGGGAAAAGCTCAAGGGCACCGCACAGGCCGACGCGCAGAAGAAGTACGTCGACCTGGTCAAGAAACTGCGCGGCTGACGCCGCGCCCGCCCGCCCCTGCACGGCACGCCCGATGGCGAAACAGACCCGTCAGCGCATCCTCGACACCGCATTGACCATGTTCAACGCGCAGGGCGAGCCGAACGTCACCACCAACCACATCGCCGACGAGCTGGAGATCAGCCCGGGCAATCTGTACTACCACTTCCGCAACAAGGACGACATCATCGAGCAGCTGTTCGCGCGCTTCGAGGAGCGCATGGACGCCGCGTTGGCCGCGCCGCAAGGCCGCCTGCCCGGGCTCGAGGACATCTGGCTGCAACTGCACCTGGTGTTCGAGTGCATCTGGGACTACCGCTTCCTTTACCGCGACCTGGTCGAGATCCTCAGCCGCAACCGTCGCTTGCGCATGCGTTTCGCCCGCATCCTCAAGCGCGCCGATGAACAGGCGCACATGGTGATGCGCGGGCTGTCGCAGGCCGGGGTCATGCGTGCGTCCGGCGACGAGCTCGCCGCCACGGCCACCAACGTACTGGTCATCGCCACCTTCTGGCTCAACTACGCCGCCGCGCGCGGCGACAAGGACGAGCACGCGGCGATCCGCGACGGCATCGTCCAGGTGATGATGCTGCTCGCGCCGTTCCTGCGCGACGCCGAACGCATGCATCTGAACACCCTGATCCGGGCCTATCTGGACTGAACCGGCGGGCGACCAGGCCCGCCGCAGGTTTGCGCCCCGCCGCAGGCGCCCCACAGAGAACGCCGATGAGAAAGCGCCGATGAGAAAGCTGATCCTGCAGATGCAGATGTCGGTCGACGGCCGCGTCAGCGCCGAAGACGGCATCGCCTGGCAGGTCTGGAACTGGAACTGGAACGGCGCCTGGCTTTGGGACGATGCGCTCAAGCAGGCCTTCAACGACAGCTTCGCAGCGGCCGATTGCATCCTGCTGAGCCGGCCGATGGCCGCGCAAGGTTATATCGACCACTGGACCCGCGCGGCCGCGGCGAACTACCCCGCCGATCCGCACTACGCCTTCGCCCGCAAAATCGTCGACGCCGACAAGGTCGTGGTGAGCGGCAAACTCGACGCCGCGCCGTGGCCGCATACCCGCATCGCCTCGCGCGGACTGGCGCTGGAAGTCGAGACGCTGAAACGAGAGGCGGGAGGCGACATCCTGTGCTTCGGCGGGGCCGGTTTCGCCTCGGCCCTGATCGCGGCCGGGCTGGTCGACGAATTCCAGTTCTACGTCAATCCAACTGCGGTCGGCCGCGGACGCTCGATCTTTCCGGATCGCGGACTGGCCCTGCGCCTGCTCGGTTCGCAGGCCTACGACTGCGGCATCGTCGTCGACCGCTACCGGCCCGCCGACGCCGATTGAGGCGATCGGCGCGACCGCAACGCAGAAAGGGCGCCGATCGGCGCCCTTTCTCGATTCACTCGCTTGATTCACTCGAACCGCCCCGCCGCCTTGGACGCGGCGGAACGATCAGGCCTTGCGGGCGCGACGCGACGCCGGCTTGCGCACCGCCACCCGGCGCGACTGCGGCTTCTTCGCCGCGGCCTTGCGGGCCTTGCGCTGGCCGCGCTTGGGCTTCTTCAGGCCCAGCTTGTCCAGCACCGGTGCGAGGCGCGTCTCGACCTCGGCGCTGAACTTGACCACCTTGGGCTCGACCTGGTCGCGCACGTTCTCGATGCCGCCGCGCACGTTGCTGCGCGCGTCGTCGGCGAAATCGCGTACGCGCCGCTGCAGCGCATCGACGCGGCCGATACCGCGGCCCGCCGCGGCGATCGCTTCGCGACGCGCCAACACCACCAGGCCCAGGCCGGCCAGCCAGACATGGCGCAGCGTGGTTTCGCTCGCCGCCGGTTTCTTGCGTTTCACTGCTGCCATCGTTAGCTCCGCTGACCGCTCCGGATGAGCGGTTTCACCAGGCCACTGTGGCGGCGCAGCATCGAGCAATCACACTAGGCGCTTCAGCTTTCTGACGGCCTGGGGCCGATGCGGCGCGCGCCTCTTGCCACGACGCGGCGACGGCGGGATGCTGCCTTCCCGACCTGTCGACAAGGACTGCAGATGGCTGCCAAATCCGCTTGGGCCAACTTTCCCCATGATGCCAAGGGCTATGCCTACGCTGGCGACGCCCTCAAGAAAGCCTGGCCCAAGCTGCACGCCGGCGATACCGAGCCATTCCCCGACGCCAAGCGCGCCAGCGCGCTGATCGGCGCGGCCGGCAAGGCGGCCCCGAAGGGCCTCGACGCCGACGCACTCGCCGACGCTCTACAGGACGCCTGGCGCGCGTTCCATCGCGGCGATTTCAAGGCCGCCTTCGACGCCGGCCAGGCACTCGGCCCGGTCGGCGCCAGCGTCGCGGTCAAGGCCATGGGCATCCACGCCACCTATCTGGTCGACGACGACGCCGAAAAGCTGCAACGCTTCGAGCAGGCCGCCAAGCTCGCCGAGACCGCGATCAAGGCCCTGCCCGAGGACGCCAACAGCCATTATCGCCACGCCTTCGCCCTGGGCCGCTACAGCCAGGGCCTGAGCATCGCCAAGGCGCTCAAGGCCGGCATCGCCGGCAAGGTCCGCAGTGCGTTGGAGACGGCGCTGGAGCTGTCGCCGAAACATGCCGAAGCGCATACCGCGATGGCCCTGTACCACGCCGAGATCATCAACAAGATCGGCGGCATGATCGGCGGCCTGACCTACGGCGCCAAGGCCGCCGAAGCCGAGAAGCACATCAAGACCGCGGTCAAGCTGACCCCGGACTCGCCGATCGCCCACATCGAGTACGGCAACGTGCTGATGCTCCTGCACGGCGACAAGCAGGAAAACGCCGCCGCCGCGGCCTACGAGAAAGCCGCCAAGCTCAAGCCGCTGGACGCGATGGAAGCGCTGGATGCCGCCTATGCCAAGGAGCAACTGGAGTAAGCCATTCGCTTAGAACGGTGCCCGGCCCCAGCCGCACAAGCCCCTGCGCGGCGCCCGGGGCCGGTCCTGACGGGCGATTCATCCAGAGGCTTGCCTGTTCCGCGAGTCCCCCTGTAAACTTTGCGGCCCGATTCAACTCGGGCGGTTAGCTCAGCGGTAGAGCATCGCCTTCACACGGCGAGGGTCGCAGGTTCGAACCCTGCACCGCCCACCAGTTCCACGAAAAGGCCGGCGCAAGCCGGCTTTTTTCGTTTTCGGAGCATCGTCGCGGCCATAGCCTGCGCGCGCCACCCGGCCCACGAACGCATTGCCAAAGCCGGCCGCCGCGCGGCATGACGCATTGCACGGTCGCCACCGGCGCTCCGGCGGCCCGCCAAGTCCATCCGCGGTCTGCCCGCCCCGCCCGCGCCCACCGAACCGTGAGGACACCGCCATGACCGACACCCACGCCGCCCCGACCCGCCTCTACCACAACCCGCGCTGCTCCAAATCGCGCGGCGCCCTGGAACTGCTGCAGGCTCGCGGCATCGAACCGATCCTCGTCGCCTACCTGGACACCCCGCCGAGCGTCGAACAACTGCGCGATCTGCTGGCCCTGCTCGGCCTGCCCGCCCGCGGCCTGCTGCGCAGCGGCGAAGACGAATACCGCCAACTGGGCCTGGCCGACCCCGCGCTCGACGACGACCACCTGCTCGCCGCCATGGCCGCCCACCCGCGCCTGATCGAGCGCCCCATCTTCGTCCACGCCGCCCGCGCCGTGATCGGCCGCCCGCCGGAGCGCGTGCTGGAATTGCTTTGAGCCACGACGCGGCGACAAGCAGTTGAGTTGCCGTTGCCGTTGCCGTTGCCGTTGCCGTTGCCGCAAAGATTTTGCTGTGGCTGTGGCTGTGCGCAGCTTCGCACTAGCGAAGGCAATCGAAGATCCGGAGGGCGGCGCGCAGGATGCGCGCCGTTTTTCATCGGGACAGGGATGTCCCGTATGTAGATCCCTGCGTATGCACCGCTCGTGCGGGCCTGTGATTCAAAACAAAGCATTTTTCTTTGGTTAGCTTTCTTTTGTTGCTTATGACAAAAGAAAGTAACCCGCCGCTTTAGTGGCGGAAGCTTTGGGTTTGATCTTGATCTAAATTTTTCTGACAGAAGCGCCGCAAGACCGCCGCAGCGATGTCGCGGCTTGCGCCGCTCCTACCCCGCGAGAGCACGTCGCTTCGACTTACAACGATGGCCTCGTCATCTCTACGCGCCCCGCGTCGCGACTCACGTCCCTCCTACAGAAATAGATTCGCAGCGGCAAAGATCGAAATCCAGGTAGCGTGAAATCCGTAAGCAATGCCGTCGGTCGAGCCAGCGCGATCGCGGCTTGTGACCGAAGGAAATCCAGTAGGACGCCGCTCCTATCCTTGCGACAGCATGCCGCTTCGATGAACAGCATCGGCCTTGCGGCTTCTGCCCGTCCCGCGGTCGCGGCTCACGCCGCTCCTACAGTCGGGAAATCCGCCCCCCTCAATACGACTTACTGCCCCGCATCGCCAACAACCGATCCGGCGCCGCGAACGAATCGCTGCGCGCGTTCGCCCAGAACGACTGGAACACGGCATGCGTCGGGATCTTGCCCAACAAGTCGCCAGGCGCGAGGAAGTTGTACAGCGCGCCGAGCGAACGCACTTCGGTCGGCGAGACGCGGCGCAGGATGTGCTCGGGCCCGATCTCGGCCGGATGGCTCAAGCCCGCCGCGCACAGCAAATCGCGCAGCGCCTTGAGGGTGTTGTCGTGGAAATGGAATACGCGGGTGGCCTTGTCCGGCACGTCGAGCTTGCGCCAGCGGCTCGGGTCCTGGGTCGCGACGCCGGTCGGGCAACGATCGGTGTGGCAACTCTGGGCCTGGATGCAGCCCAGGGCGAACATGTAGCCGCGCGCCGCGTTGCACCAGTCCGCGCCCATCGCCAGGGTGCGTGCGATGTCGAAGGCGCTGGTGATGCGGCCGGCCGCGCCGATGCGGATCTTGTCGCGCAGTTCCAGGCCGACCAGGGTGTTGTGGACCAGCATCAAGGCCTCGTGCATCGGCACGCCGACGTGGTCGATGAATTCCGCCGGCGCCGCGCCGGTGCCGCCCTCGGCGCCGTCGACGACGATGAAGTCCGGCAATACCCCGGTCTCGTGCATGGCCTTGGCGATGCCGAACCATTCCCAGGGATGGCCGATCGCCAGCTTGAAGCCGGTCGGCTTGCCGCCCGACAGTTCGCGCAAGCGGGCGACGAAATGCAGCAGGCCCTGCGGCGAATCGAAGGCGGTGTGCGCGGCGGGCGATACGCAGTCCTGGCCCATCGGCACGCCACGCGTGGCCGAGATCTCGGCGCTGACCTTGGCCGCCGGCAACACCCCGCCGTGGCCCGGCTTGGCGCCCTGTGAGAGCTTGATCTCGATCATCTTGACCTGCGGGTCGCCGGCGTTGGCGGCGAAGCGCTCCTCGTTGAACAGCCCGCGTTCGTCGCGACAGCCGAAGTAGCCCGAGCCGATCTCCCAGACCAGGTCGCCGCCGTTCTCGCGGTGATACGGCGAGATCGAGCCTTCGCCGGTGTCGTGATAGAAGCCGCCGAGCTTGGCGCCGCGGTTCAGAGCGCGGATCGCGTTCGCCGACAGCGAGCCGAAGCTCATCGCCGAGATGTTGAACACGCTGGCCGAGTACGGATGCGCGGTGTTCTCGCCGATGATGATGCGGAAGTCGTGCGAAACGTGCGCGGTCGGCGCCATCGAATGGTTGATCCACTCGTAGTCCAGACCGTAGACGTCCTGCTGGCTGCCGAACGGGCGCACGTCGTTGACCGACTTGGCGCGCTGGTAAACCAGGGCGCGCTGCTGGCGCGAAAACGGCACTTCGGCGGTGTCGGCCTCGATGAAATACTGGCGCATCTCCGGGCCGATCGATTCCAGGCCGTAGCGGAAATGCGCCAGCACCGGGTAATTGCGGCGCAGGGTGCTGCGGGTCTGCAACAAGTCCCAGGTGCCGAGCGCGGCAAGCGCGCCGAACAGACCGACACCCCACAACCAATCGGCATGGTGCAGGAACACCAGCACCGCCGAGATCAGGGTCAGGAGCAGGCTGGCGACATAAGCGGCATAACGCATGGCGATCGGATCAGTTCACGAGCTGAGGGCGAGCATACCCCTGCGCGTGTGCAATCGTTGTACGAGGCCGGGCGGATGAGCGCTTGGCCTAACACGCCGCGCGACCGGCGCCCCCAGACCTGCGGCTCAGGCGCGCCCGGTGCCCGATCAAAGCCGCGCGTCGACCTCGTTGCGCGGGTACAGGCTCTTGATGTCGTAAAGCAAGGCGCCCGGTCGGCCATAGGCGCGCGCGCCAGCGGCGCCCAGCGCGCGGAACTCGTCGTGCGCGACCGCGACCACCACCGCATCGAAGGCCCCGGCCTGCGGCGTGTCGATCATCTCCACGCCGTACTCGCGCCGCGCCTCCTCGGCGTTGGCCCAGGGATCGTGGATCTGCACCTGGGCCCGGTATTCGCCGAGCTCGCGCGCCAGATCGACCACTCGGGTATTGCGCAAGTCGGCGCAGTTTTCCTTGAAGGTGATGCCCAGGATCAGGATGCGCGAACCGGCCAGGGCCACGCCGCGCTGGATCATCAGCTTGACGATGTCGGAGGCGATGTGGCTGCCCATGGCGTCGTTGATGCGCCGGCAGGCCAGCAGGATATCCGGGTAGTAACCCGCGCTCTGCGCCTTCTGGATCAGGTAATACGGGTCCACGCCGATGCAGTGGCCGCCGACCAGGCCGGGCCGGAACGGCAGGAAATTCCACTTGCTGCCGGCCGCCTCCAGCACCTCGGTGGTGTCGATGCCGAGCTTCTGGAAGATCAGCGCGAACTCGTTGATCAAGGCGATGTTGGCGTCGCGCTGGGTGTTCTCGATGACTTTGGCGGCCTCGGCCACGCGCAGGCTCGAGGCCAGGTGGGTGCCGGCCGGAATAATGCTGCGGTACAGCGCGTCGACGCGCTCGGCGGTCTGCGGCGTCGAGCCCGAAGTCACCTTGGGAATATCCACCAGGCGGCGCTTGCGGTCGCCGGGATTGATGCGCTCGGGGCTGTAGCCGACGAAGAAGTCCTCGTTGAAGCGCAGCGACGAGGCGCGTTCGAGCTCGGGAACGCAGATCTCCTCGGTCGCGCCGGGGTAGACCGTCGACTCGTAGATCACCGTGTCGCCGGGCTTGAGCATGCCGCCGATGACGCGGCTGGCCTCGATCAGCGGCGTGAAGTCCGGGCGCTTGTGTTCGTCGATCGGGGTCGGCACCGTGACCACGTAGACATCGCGATCGACCAGATCCTCGGCGCTCGCGGTGAAACGCAGTTGGGTCGATGCGGCGATCTCGTCGGCGTCGTTCTCGCGGTGGTGGTCTTCGCCGACGCTGAGCTGGGCCACACGCACGGCATTGGTGTCGTAGCCGATGGTGTCGTAGCGCTTACCGAACTCCAGGGCCAACGGCAGGCCGACGTAGCCCAGACCGATCACGCCGATGCGCGTTTGCGCGATGCTGCCTTCGTACTGCGTCATGCCCTGCCCTAGGTTCGCCGCCGTGGTGGCGGTCCGGTCCTGGATTCTAGAGACCCGCTTTCCGGACTGGCAAACCGGTGCGCTCGGTCGCGTTCCCGGGCGCGGGGAAAAACGCCCGGATCGCTCCGCCCATGGGCCCAGGGCGACTTCGGCTAAGGCGCCGGCCCTTCCTGCGCGATCAGGCCGAACGGCGCCAGCGCCGCGCGCAGATAGGCCTGCGCCTCGCCCGCGCTGGAATGCAGGCTGTCGATGCGCTCGCCGCGGTACTGGATCACGATCTCGCTGCCGTCGGCGCGGTGTTCCCAGATCGAGTGGTCCTGGCTGAAGTTCATGTACTGCCAAACGCCCTCGGCCTCGGACAGTCCGCTCCAGATCGCCTCCGACAGCGCCCGGTGCGCGTCGAAACCGGCCCAACCCGGGCCCGGCGTCCAGCGTGTCCAGATCATCGGCGCGCGTTCCCCGCTCATCTCAATCCTCGGCGACCGCGACCGCGTTGCGCCCGAGCTGCTTGGCGCGATACAGCGCGGTATCGGTATGGCGCATCCACATGGCCGCGCTGATGGTCTTCGGCCCGGTCGTCGCGACGCCGATGCTGACCGTACAGCGCAAGGCCGGCGCTTCGTCGAAGCGCGCATCCTCGACCGCGTTGCGTATCCGTTCGGCGATCGCCACCGCCGCATCGAGGCCGGTGTCCATGAGGATAAGGGCGAATTCGTCGCCGCCGATGCGGCTGGCGGTGTCGGTCAGGCGCACCACCTCGTGCAGCGTGCCGGCGACCCGGCGCAGCACCGCGTCGCCGACCAGGTGGCCGTGGAAATCGTTGATCTCCTTGAAGCGGTCGATGTCGATCAGGATCAAGGCCGCGCCCTTCGAGGAGCGCGCGCAGTAGGTCATGGTCGCGGTGGCCGAATCGTCCCAATGCAGGCGGTTCTGCAGGCCGGTCAGCGGGTCGGTGCGGCTGAGCTGGTCGAGCTGTTTGTTCTGGCGCACGACCTTGCGCGCCAGGCCGTAGGCGGCGCTGCTGATCGCCATCGGATAGACGAACATGAAAGGCAGGCTGGCCAGGATCACCGGCATCGAGCTGTCCGGCGCGAACGCAAAGCCCAACAGCGCCCACACCGTGGCGCAGGTCAGGGCCTGCGCGGTCGCGGTGCGCGCGAAGAAACGCCAGCCGCCGACGCTGATCTTGTCGGCCGACAGCATCACCGCGAGCAGCGCGCTCGGCACGACGTTGAAATGCATGACCGCGATCCAGATCCCGCCGAGGGCCGAATCGATCACCAGGTTGCGGTACTCGGCGTATTCGGGGTCGACGCTGCGCGAGGCGAGCAGATAGGCCAGAGGCGGCCACAGATAACCGTTGGCGAACAGCAGCGCCCAGACCCAGGCACTGGCATCGTGTTCGTACAAGACCCCCGCAACGGCGAAGAACCCCGTCCCCAGGCCGAGGGTACGCATCTGGTAGATGCGGCGCACGAACCGCAGATGTTCGGTCGCTCGAACCGGGTCGAATGAGGTGTCGGCAATTCCAGTCACGCACGCTCCCAGCGGCCTGGATCATCGAGACGAGTACCGCCCGGGGGTTGCGGCGGCTACCAGCATACCCTGCTCGCCCGGCCCTGAATGCGCAAGCGGGCCGCCGCGGACGGAATCCGATGACCGGCGCCAGGACCGTGGCCAGCCGGGGCCCAGGGGCCGCCGGCACGCCCCGGCTCGCCTCCGGCCGCCTGGCCGCGCCGACAGCGCGGATTGAACGTTCCGTACACGAAAGACTAACGCCGGGATCGGGCAAGATTCGCCCCACAGGGGGTTCCCAGAGCGGAGCCTGTGTGATGACGAGCACCCTGCAAGGCCGCCCCGCCCCGACCACGCCCGGCTTGAGCTACTGGGCGAGTCAGTTCCGCAGCGCCGGTTTCTATCGCGACGGCCTGCGTTTCAGCGATTACGCACCTGCGTTCTACGTCGGCATCGCCGCCCACCTCGAACACCCGGACCGCGACTTCGACGATCCCCGCCTGGACCTGAGGGCGCGCTACCAACGCATCCGTCTCGGTTCGGTATTGAACTGGGAACAGGCCGAAGACGCGGCGCGGTCGGCGTGGCAGCGCGCGAAAGAGAACGCCGAGGCCGCGCAGGCGCAAATCGGACGCCGCGTGGCGCAACTGACCGCGCATCCCTGAGCGAAACGCTTCTCGACACCTTTCCCCGGAGCGCCCTGCGCGCTCCGGCGCTCGCGTTCGCGTGCGCATTCGACGCCCGTCGCCGCAACAGGCGATCAGGCGGCGTCGAGTTCGTAATGAAACACCTTCGAGATGATCTGCCAGCGGCCGTGGAGCTTGATCAGGGTCAGCAGGTCGGTGAAACGTTTCGGCGGAATCGTGCATTCGACCCGCGCGAACGCGGTCACCGGGCCGGCGAATTCGACCGAGACGACTTTATCCTCGCGTGCAGCGCCTTGGCTGGCCGGCGATGCGCGTTGCTCGACGACCGCCCAATACGCCTCCATGTCGAGCTTCAGCAGACTGCCGTCGGTCGCGCAGACGTAATGCGCCTGCGGATGCATGGCGCGGCGCAATCGGGCGGTGTCGCTGTGGTACAGGCCATCGAAATAATCCGCCAGGGTGGCGATGACCGCGTCGTAATCGTGGCTGTGGGTGGCGCTCATGCGGTCTTCCCTGGCGAGTAGGCGATGGCAATGCGCCGATTATGGGCAGCGCCCGGCGCCGCCACGAGCGCATCGATGGACCGGCCTG
Source organism: Lysobacter antibioticus (assembly GCF_001442535.1). Classification (NCBI taxonomy): domain Bacteria; kingdom Pseudomonadati; phylum Pseudomonadota; class Gammaproteobacteria; order Lysobacterales; family Lysobacteraceae; genus Lysobacter; species Lysobacter antibioticus. The sequence goes on from NZ_CP013141.1 coordinate 1,699,811, forward strand.
TCGCGCCCTTGCAACGCCGGCCGGCGCAGGCTGCGCTCGGCGTTCGCCGCGCTCAGAGTTTGAAGCGGCCGCCGTCGATGCGCAGGATTTCGCCGGTGCTGTAGCTGGCGTCGCGCAGATACAGCACGGCCTCGACCACGGCCTCGACCGTGCCGATACGACCGAGCACGGTGCGCGCGGCGATCGCGTCTTCCTGTTCGGCGCGTTCGGCCGGGTCGCGCGCCGACGGCAGCACCGTGCCCGGGGCGACCGCATTGACACGGGTCGGCGCGAGTTCGGCGGCGAGCGCACGCACCATGCCGGCACCGGCCGCGCGGCTGACCTGATAGGCCGCATGACCGGCGAAGGAGCGATCGAGATAGGTGTCGAGCATCACCACCACCGAGCGCAGCGGCTGCCGTTGGTGCAGGCCGATCACCAGCTCCCAGGGCGCGATCAGGTTGACCCGCAGATGCCGCTCCAGGCGCTCGCGCTCCTCGTCGGTATCGCCGGCACCGAGGTCGCCCCAGGCATGGCCGCGCTCGAACAGTGAGGCATTGAGGACCAGGTCGGTCACCTCCACCGGCGGCAAGGCCTGCAGCGGCTCGACCATGTCCCAGCTCCATTCATGCACCGGCGCCGAGTACGGCGCCGGCGTCGAAGCGGCGCGGCGGCGATGGGCGACGACCTGCTCGCCGCGTTGCAGGCAGGCTTCGACGATGGCCCGGCCGATGCGTTGCGAAGCGCCGGTAACGAGAGTGACGCGTTCGGACATCAGCTGGCCTCCTTGGCGGCAACGGCTGGCGTAGCGGCCTGAGCGTGCAGGAAGCGTTCGACGAAATCCGCTCCGGCCAGGGGATAGAAACCCATCGCATTGTGTTCGGGGCGGAAGCCGCGCTGCAAGGCGACGGCGTCGAGCGCCTTACGCAGCAGCGGCAATGTCAGTTGATGCAGACCATGGAACAGGTAGGGCCGGGCCGGGTCGTAACGATCCTGCCACTGCACCTCGCCGTCGATCCTGCCGACCAGGTCGATATCCAGGGGCACCGGCAGGACGCGTTGCGGATCGCGCTCGCGTCCGAACGCGGCCTCGATCTGTTTGAAACGACGCTCCATGGTTTCGACCGACCAACGCGGCGCGACCTTCATCGCCAACATCAGGTTGACCGTGGCGCCGCCGCGATGGACGCGATGGCGGTCGCCGTACAGCTCCGAGCAGGCGCATAAGGCGCTCGGGTCGGCGGTACCGTCGAACTCGCTCAGCAGCTGCGCCGCCGACAGCAGCAGATTCTCGATACGCGGGCCGTCGCTGGCCCCCAGGCAGATCAGGGCGGTCCAGCTCATAAAGCGCAAACGGCCACGGCCGACGCGGCCGGGCACGGCATCGATGCGACGGACTGCGACAGGGCCGCAAGGATGCGACGTGTAAGGAACAGGTGCGGCAAGGGCCGGCCAGAATCGATCGCCATCTCGTCTACTCCTCGGCGCTGCGTCCAATCGACGGCGGGCGGAGCGTCGGCGACGAGGCGTACCTGCCGCAAAGCTCCGATCGCGATGATCGGCATTCTAGCCAGCTGGCGGCGGTTTTCCCTATTCCGGGCTTGCCACGGCGTGAAAACGAGACTGCCTAGGCCGCTCCCGGGTAGTAGCGACGCAAGTCGCGACCGTGATCTTCCGGCCCAGGCACCTCCGCGGCCGCCCGCAATGCCGCGGTCGTGGCTCGCGCCGCTCCTACTCCGCGGTTGCGGTCACATCACCACAGTCCGACACCGCTCCCGGGTAGGAGCGACGCGAGTCGCGACCGTGATCCTCCGGCCGAGGTACATCCGCGGCCGCCCGCATTGCCGCGGTCGCGGCTCGCGCCGCTCCTGCCCCCGGGCTTGCGATCACATCGCCGCAGTCCGATACCGTCTCAGGCCACCGGGTACGGCATGCCCTCGAACACGCGGTCGTGATAACCCTTCACGCCGACCTCGTGGGCCAGCGCGCTGCGGAAATCCATGCCGGCGCGCAGGCAATCGAGTACGTAGGCGAAACCGTAGCGCGGCTCCCAACCGAGATCGCGGCGGGCCGCCTCGTTGACGTAGACCCGATCCAACTGCGGAAACAAGCGCCAGCCCTTAGCCGCATACAGCTCGCGGCAATCCGGGAACAACCGCTCCACCACCGCGACGGCGTCCTCGCGCAAGGCGAGCAGATCCTCATGGCCGAACGGCGCGGTCGCCGAAACGATGTAACGGCCGAAGCCCAAGGCCGGCGCGCGTTCGACCGCACGCAGGTGCGCGTCGACGATGTCCTCGATATCGGCGCGCCGATACAGCAGCTCGTTGGCCTGGACGTTGGCCGGCTGGTAGACGTCGCGCACCGAGGCGTCGTCATCGTCCTCGGGAAAGAAGCGCGAGGTCCGCAACACCAGCACCGGTAATTCGTGCTTGCGATGAAACAGCTCGCACAGGCCTTCGGCGGCGATCTTGGTGGTGCCGTAGATGTTCTTGGGCACCGGCGTCACCGCCTCGGTAATCCAGGTCGCCGGACCGCCGGGCACCGGTTTCAAGGCCGCACCGAAGGCGCTGGTGGTGCTGGTGAAGACGAAGGACTCGACCCCTGCCGCGACCGCTTCCTCAAGCAGCACCAAGGTACCGGTGACGTTGGTGTCGATGAAATCCTGGTAACTGTGGGTCGCGACGTGCGGCTTGTGCAGGGTGGCGCTATGCACCACCGCCCGCACCCCTTGCATGGCGCGCCGGACGAAACCGCGATCGGCGATCGAACCGACCTGGCCGGTGAACGCCGAGGCCTTGATGTCGATGCCGACGGCGTCGCGCGATTGCGCGCGCAGACGGCGCATCAGGCCTTCGCCGAGGTGGCCGGCACTGCCGGTGACGAGGATGGACATCGAAACGGACTCCTGGCGACGCGCGCGCCCGCCGCCGCGACAGCGGCCCGGGGGTTGGATGGATGCGCAAAGCCTAGCAAGGCCGCGAATCCGGCGCCATGCGCAGCGTGCCGGGCCTGTGCGATGGCATCGAGCGAGATCGCCGCGATAAGCGGTAACGCCGGCGCCGCGAGTGCGGCGCCGGCGTTTGTGTATCGGCTTACAGCAGCGATTTACCGCCGAGGTTTACCGCAGAGGTTGCGGCGGGAACGGCGAGGGCTCTTCGACGTTGTAACGGGTGACCGCGCACTCGGAGAAGCCCGAAGGGGCGGTATTGATGGCCACGTTCTCGATGCAGGTCGCACTGCCGCCGCCGATCAACCCCCGCACGCCCGAACGCGTCCGCAGCATGATCGAGTTGTGCACCAGGCGCGCCCGCGGCGAATCACGCAGCTCGATGATCCGATCGGTATTGTCCGGGAAATCGAGAAACTGATTGCCGGTCGCCTGCACGTCGGCCGAGCGGTCGACGAGCAGGCCGCCGCCGTTGTAGCCAGCGATCACGTTGTTGGTGACGACGGTGCGCGGCGCCATCGTGATCTGGATGGCCTCGCGCCACGGCGAGATGTTCGGGTTGCCGTAGTCGATGACGCGGTTGCCGACCACCCGCGCGCCTTCGCCGTCCGGCGGGCTGTCGCCGATGATCACGATGCCCGCATCGTACGGACGAACCACGGTGTTATTGAGCAATTGATCGCCCGATCGCGTGCGCAGATGAATGCCGAACGAGTAGCCCTCGATACGGCAGTTGCGCACCGTCACCTTGGACCAGGAGTCGACCGTAATGGCGGCGGGGCCGCCGCCGTTCGGGTCGGGATTGGCCAAGGTCCGTCCCTTGCAGTCGAACTCGATCTCCCCCCCGGTGATGACGATGGGGACGTCGAGATTCCTGGTCAAGCAATACTTGCCGGGGGCCATGATATGCGGATTGGCCGAAGTGACGACGGTGTCGCAAGCGAACGCGTTCGCACTGAACATCGCGGCGGACAGGGCCAGGCTGGAAAACAGAAAGGAGCGCATGAATATCCTTTTAAGAGCGCCGATGAGACGACGGATCGCGAAGCGCGCCGTCGTGCCGCGCAGGAACGCGCAACCGGATGCGGCCGCGGTGTCCTGCGTTGGGTTGCATGTCGTGATGAAGCAGGCCGGCGAGCCCGGCGGTGTCGTTGGACGTGCGGCGCGCCCGGAAGCATCGCATTCGATACCCGACATCCCTGTCGAATGCGGCGACCCTGGCGTTGGCCGCGCAGGATGCCGCCCCCCGGCCTGCCTGCATCGCGACCAAGACAGAATGACCGATCGCCGTCGCAGACATCGCGACGGATCAAGCCGTCCGAGTCTCTTTGAGAAGACGAGAATTTCGCTGGTGTTGCGACGCGCCTACCGGGTCAGCGGCGTATGCATTCGAGCGATCGAGAACTGCGCTCCCACATCGCCATCGCGTCGCGCGAACGACGCTTCTCGGCCGGGGCGTTGGCCGTGCCGAGCGCCTCGCCAACGGTAGAGGCGCGCTTTCAATCCGCGCCGCAACCGGCATGAGCCCTGCCGGTTGCGGTGATCAAGCCCGACACTCACGCCTCGGGCCCGATCATTACGAGACCCGACTCAGTCCTTGCCCTTGCCTTTGCCTTGCCCTTTGCCGCCGCCCTGCCCCTTGCCATGGCCGCCGCCTTTATCGGAGTTGCCGTGGCCGCGACCGTTTCCTTTCGAACTCGGGTGGTCGTAATGCGAGGAGCCAGCCCCGCTCTTCTTGCCGCCGGGATGTCCGTTGCTCTTGCCTTTGCCCTTGCCCGGGCCGTGCTGGGCCCAATCCACGTGCACCGACTGATTGACGGTGATCGGATAGCCCCAGCGATCGTAAGTGCCGACCGCGCCGCGCTTGAGCGCATGGAAGGCCGGCGAACCGGGCTTGATGCCCATGCGTTGTGCGACCGCGCCCCAACCCTGGCCGGGGTTGCGATCGTATTCGCGTACGACGTTCAGACACGGCACGCCGAGCGAACGCGCGATGGCGCATGCGTAGTAGACGTCGCCGGGCGCCCAGCCGCGGCGATCGAGCAATTCGTCGATCAGCGAACGCGGTGCGCCGTAGTAACCGCTGATCTCGTTGATGAAGGGCTCGCGATATCGGCGACCGTAATCGTTGATCTCACCAAGCCGCGTATCGACCCAGACGTCGCCGGTGCGGATGTTGTAACCGACCGTCTGTGCTTGCGCGGCCCCCGCCAGGCTCAAACCCAGCAATAGGGCCATACCCGCTCGCTTCATGTACCGCATGGCAAACACCTCGTCGTGATCGTGCGTGAAGTCCGGATGAAGGCGCCGAGCATACGTTTTTGTCGGCCTTCCAGCGCAGTATCCGCCGCACGCCTTAACCTCGACCGATTAAAGCGTGATGCATCGCACAATGCATTCAGGGCGACATTCTGGTTACGTTGACGTGTCCGCCCTCGCGGACTTTGTCGTTCATTTCTCGGGGATTTTTGAATGAAAATCAGTCTCATGTCCGCGGTCGCGGGCAGCGTCGTTCTCGCCGGCGCGATCGCCTCCGTCACCGCGGCCCCGCCGCACGAAAAGAACAATCCTTTGCGCATCGGTTTGATGGCGCTCGCCGATCAGAACGGACACTTCGGCGGCCAGGTCGAAGTCACCGTCACCAATACCAGCCGTCACACCGCTCGCGTGCCGACATGGCAACTGCCTTCGAATCTCGCCGAGTCCAAGTTGTTCGACATCAGCCGCGATGGCGCAGCGGTGGCCTATAACGGCCCGATGATCAAGCGCGGCCTGCCCGATGCGGCCGACTTCACCATCCTGCGCGCCGGCGAAACCCTGCGCAGCGTCGTCGATCTGTCCAAGGCCTACGACTTCTCGCAAAGCGGCCAGTACGTGGTCGCCCTGGATTCGCCGCTGCAATTCGCCTCGCTCTCGGACGGCAAGCTGCTGCGCCAGGACAACGGCCTGCCGCTGGTGGCCAAGAGTGCTCCCTTGAGCCTGTGGGTCAACGGCAAGGGCGAGGTCAGCGCCAAGGGTAAGCCCGGCGGCGGCAGCGTCGTCGATGGCGTGTCCTACAAGAGCTGCGATGCGACCCAGATCGACACCATCGGCAGCGCCATCACCGCCGCGCGCGGTTATTCGGAGAACGCCAAGAGCTATCTCGGCGCCGGCACCGTGGGCCCCCGCTACACCACCTGGTTCGGCGCCTACACTTCGCAACGCTACGGCACCGCCAGCCAGCACTTCGTCGCCATCGACGCCGCCATGGACCAGAGCAACGGCGCCATCACGGTCAACTGCGGCTGCAACCAGAAGTACTACGCCTACGTCTATCCGAACCAGCCTTACGAGATCTACGTTTGCCGCGCGTTCTGGACGGCATCGCTGACCGGCACCGACTCCAAGGCCGGCACCTTGATCCATGAGATGAGCCACTTCGATGCCGTCGCCGGCACCGACGATCATGTCTACGGCCAGGCCGGGGCGAAGAACCTCGCCATCAGCAACCCGACCAACGCGCTCGACAACGCCGACAGCCACGAGTACTTCGCCGAGAACACTCCGGCGCAGAACTGACGGCTAGCGCAGCAACGAAAAGGCCCCGGTTTCCCGGGGCCTTCTTCGTACTCGATCGGCAACCCGACTCAGAAACCGCTGGCGTTGAGCCGCCCGCCGCTTACCGTCTTGCCGTTCAGCGACGGCGTGGCGATGGCCGAACTCATGATCGCGCTCTTGATGTCGGCCGCCGTCGCGCCCGGATGCGAGGACGCATACAAGGCGACCGCACCGGTCACGTGCGGCGTCGCCATCGAGGTGCCGTTGTAGCTCGCATAGCTCGGCACGACATTGCCCTTCGACGAAACCGGCACGGTCGACCAGATGCCGTAGCCCGGCGCACCGATGTCGATCGTGGTCGAGCCGTAGCTGTAGATCTGCGAACCGTCCGAACGCAGCGCCGTCACCGACAGCACGTTCGGATTCGGATACTCGGCCGGATAGCAGTCGGAGGTTTCGCAGTTGACGCCCGCGTTGCCGGCGGCGACCACGAACAGGATGCCGGCGGTATTGGCGCGGCCGATCGCGTCCTGCAAGGCCTGCGAGAACGGTCCACCGCCCCAGGAGTTGTTGGTGGCGACGATGTTCAGGCCGTGGCGCGACTTGAGGTCGTTGAAGTAATCGATCGCCTTGATCGCATTGGCGGTGGTGCCGCTGCGACGGCCGAGGAACTTGCCGCTGATCAGCTTGACGCCGCTCCAGCACACGCCGGCCACGCCCTGGCCGTTGCCGCCCGCACCGGCGATGGTGCCGGCCACGTGGGTGCCGTGATCGTCGCCGGCGCCGTCGAAGACCTGATTGTCGTTGCCTTCGAAGTCCCAGCCGCGCACGTCGTCGATATAGCCGTTGCCGTCGTTATCGACGCCGTCGACCGGATCGTAGGGATTGGTCCAGGCGTTGGCGGCGAGGTCGGGATGCGAATACATATAGCCTTCGTCGATGATGCCGACGACGACGTTGCTGCAATCGGTGTGGCCGCCGGCCCAGGCGACCGCGGCCTGCGAGCCGTACTGGTTCGCCGGGCTCGATCCGGAGCCGTACATGCCCCACAGCGAGCCATTGGTGTAATAGGTGTCGTTCGAGCTGGCCTGATGTTCGTACTGCCAGTTCGGTTCCGCGTATTCGACGCTCGGGTTCTTGCCCAGTTCGTACAGGGTCGCCGCCAAGTCGCGTCCGGCCGGCACCCGCATCAGGGCCAGCTCACCGCGGGAGGAATTGCCGCCGCGCAAGGTCTCGAGCTTCTGCAGCCCGAACGCCTGGCGGGCCGAAGCCTGCTGTACGGCATTGGTGCCGTCGCGGTATTTCACCAGGAGCTCTCCCGGCTGGTGCGCGCGGCCGGCCTTGAGCCCGGCCAGGACCAGGTCCGGCCTGCCGCCGGCGACCGCTGCGGAGGAAACACCGAGCGCGGAAAGCACCGCACCACACAGCAAGGCGATACGAAACGATGACTTCATTGGCTGACACCCTTCAGGTATTGGCTGGTGCGATCCGACCGATCGCTCGACGAATGTATGTGCGAAATCGGTCACATACATGCTGCGTCGCAGCAAACGCTGAATTGACTGAATCCGAGCGCAGCCGCGCTTGAGACCAGCGTCCTGAGGCGCCTACGGAGCCACGCGATGGCTGGGCCCGGTCAGGAATCCTTGCGCGGGCGCGAGGGAGCGCGGTCGGCCTTGCCGCGGACGGGCGCCGCCTCGGGCAACTGCGGATCGGTATCGGTGCCGAGCGCGCGCAGCCTGACCGGCGTGAACTCGCCGTCGCCCAGCAGATCGAGGCTGGCGAGCGGATTGCGCAACAAGGCCTCGCGCTGCAGGAAGGTCTCGCTGCCGACCTTGGGCGGCCTGCGCTCGCTGCACAGGCGCAGGCTGATTTTGAGGATGCTGGTGCCGGAGCGGCTCCAGGCACGACCGGGGATGAGACGACTGACGATGGCGCTGTCGAGGCGAACCGTCACCGACGATTGGTCGATGGCTTCGCATTTGCCAACGGCGATATCGAACATAAGCTGCATGAAAACCTCAATGCGACACGAAAGTTAAGACACTGCTGAGCCTGGAATCGTCCAGCAGCCGGCGAAGACGCGACTCGACGATGCGCAGATCGCCGAGCCTGGGCGAAGCGCGCAAGGAATAGATCGCGGTCTGTTTTCCCAACAACAGACGATGCGTGCGGTGAACGCTCACATTGGTGGAGCTGCAGGCCTCCATCCAGATTCGCCGCAGTTGCAGCGGCCCGATGCTCTGGCCGTTTCCCAGCGTGAAATAGAACCATTCGACGTTCTCTTGCATCGGCCTCTCCAACACGCGGCGAACGGATTTCGCTCCACCCGCCTGATTCCATCGCGAGCAGCTGCGGCGGTGCCGGACCTCAAGTCCCGCACCGTCGACTCCTTGGCTCGCACCTAAACGACGGCGAAGATCTTCCTCGCCGCCTCGCTTTTCCAGATGGATCATTGACTCTTCGATTCGGCGCGCCGGCGATCGGGTCGTGCCGCACCGGCGCTGCGGCCGAAGCCGCACCGACACCGGATGCGGAACCCGCAAACGCTAGTCACGCCGATCGTTCATTACGGTCTCCAGCGACGCGATAAACGACCAAGACCGTGCACTCGCCGGACGCGGGAGTGCGAAGCTGATGCGGAAGGAAGGAATCTTCTGCGCCTGAATGGCTGAATACGACATTGCGTCGTGGTGACGGGCCAGCCTGCGCCCCAAAGCGTTAGCCTCACGTGAATCGATCCTGAGCCTGGGCCGGCCGACGACGGCCGCAGCAGGCCTAATTCCATCGTTGCGACCAGGGCGAGTCGCCCCCCGGACAGGCTGAGCGCCTTGCTGCACGGCCTCCTCGACAACTTTCACGCACCCCGGGCCCGCCAGGCCCTCTCTCCGGGAAGGCCGATTGACGCCGTCCAGGACCGTCCAGTAAAAGATACGAATGACCACTTTACTGGATGACTCCAGCCTGCAACTGGCCCGCCGGATACGCCTGGAGCGCGAAACCCGCGGCTGGTCCCTGGCCGAACTGGCGGCCCGCTCGGAGGTATCGAAGGCCGCGATCAGCAAGATCGAGCGCGGCGAGACCAGCCCGACCGCGGCCCTTCTGGTCCGCCTGGCCGGCGCCTTCGACCTGACCCTGGCCGGGCTGCTGCTGCGCGCCGAAGGCGATGCCGGCCGGCTGTCGCGAGCGCAGGCGCAGCCGGTTTGGCGCGACCCGGAAACCGGCTATCGGCGCAAACAGGTGTTCGTCCGCCCCGACCATCCGGTCGAGATCGTCGAGGTCGAGATGCCGGCGGGGCGGCGTGTCTGCCTGCCCGCCTCGTCCTACGCGCGCATCCGTCAGGCGATCCGGGTGATCAAGGGCGAGCTCAGCATCGTCGAAGGCGGCGAAAGCCACCGACTGCAAGCGGGCGATTGCCTCGGCTTCGGCGCGCCGTCGGACGTCACGCTCGCCAACGACACGCCGAGGCCTTGCGTCTACCTCGTCGTCCTGGCCAGGAGCTGAGCCGCATGCTTTCGATCGATACGCACTGCATCGATAAGCCCGCCTTCGAGATCAGGCCGCTCTCCCCCTCGCCCGAAATCCGCTCGATGCTGGGCGAACTGTTGATCGATGTCGTCGCCGACGGCGGCTCGGTCGGCTTCATGCATCCCCTGTCGCCGGAACAGGCCCAGGCGTTCTGGCACGCCTCGCTGGCCGCGGCCGAGCTCGGCGCGCGCATCGTGCTCGGCGCCTTCGACCAAGACAGGTTGGTGGGCACCGTGACCTTGTTGCTCGATTGCCCGCCCAATCAACCGCATCGCGGCGAGATCGCCAAACTGATGACACGGCGCGACCATCGCGGCCGCGGCGTGGCTTCATCATTGGTCCGCACTGCAGAAACGCTGGCACGCGAGCATCGACGCGCCTTACTCGTGCTCGACACCGCGAGCGACGAAGGCGCATCGGCCTTCTACGAAAAACTGGGCTACACACGCGCCGGCGAGATCCCCGATTACGCCCTGAAACCGCATGGCGGCCTGACCGGCACGATCATTTTCTGGAAGAAGGTTTGAACCGAGCCTGCGCGGCCGCTTCGTTATCGGCGCATCCGCATCGCGCGATCCGCGCAAGCCTGGCATTCAATGCGGTTCGCGAAAAACCCGCCACAAAAGCGGCTTTCGGCACACTGCGTGCCGCGTTGGGAGAACTGGACCGATAACGCAGATCCAAACGTTTTCCCAGAATCGCGCGATGGTGCCGGAGCCGGCGCTGGCGCTGGCGCCGTATTCAATACACAACCTATCGATTTTACTTATCTAATTGATTTTAGAATCAACTATAGGCCCCAGCGCCCCCAACTCAACAATCATTCGAGTTGAATATGGAGCACCTAAGATCGCTGCCGCCGCACTCTTAAACCCGCCCAAGTTGCGAATTTGGACAATCCACAATTGCATCCAACGGAGTGACCTGGCTTGGGACGAATACGATCTCGGCTAAGCTTCAGGTGGCAAACGCTGATAAAGCTCAAGCAACTGCCGCACTGTGTTGCGAGCGGGAATTTGCCAAGAAACTCGGCCATTGCCGATCAACACGAAGTGATAGCACTCCAGGCATGCCACTACCCGGACTGCGCTCTCAGCGTCCCCGAAACGCAAACCAAGCCCTGGGCTGAAGCAGCGGAAAGTCGTCCCCTGCGGATCGTAAGCCTTGTCCGACGCCAGCAACGCACGAAGAGCGCGTGCGTCCGCCTCGGAGAGGGTCATTTCGCTGAAGATGCGCGAACCGAAAAACCGCCCTTCAGCCTCAGGTTCGACCTCGTCGCCGAAGCGGTAATCGTGCATGGGATCGATCTTGAACGCGTACGCGCCGCCGGCAGTGGGGAACCGCGGAATTGGCGATGGCTCTTTAGGGCTCATGGCGACCTGATCAAAGTTGGACCGACAGCATAGAGCCCGCACTCCCCAGTGGAGGAAGCTGAGATGGCCGAAACGCGCATCTTTTAGCGTATAGACTCCGAAGCTAGTGGCTATCACAAAGCTGTCTCAGAGGCCTCAACAGGCCGCCTGAAAATCCATATAAAACAGGATGTTAAACATGACCGGACAGCTGCAACAGGCCGCCCCGAAGCAACTACCCCTAGACCTAAGCGTTGAGGTCCAAAGGGACGTCAATGGCATAGAGATGGGCGTGCTGGAAAACGGCATCCCTTATCTAACCCAGCGTGGCCTAGCAAGCATGGTCGGCGTCGCACGAAACGTCATCCAAACCATAACTAAGGAATGGGAGGATCATTATGCGAACCCTGTGATTGGCAAGGATCGCATTTCATTCTTCAAGCAATATCTTTTTTCCCAGGGGTACTACGAAACAAGACTTTATCTTGAAACAATCCAAAACGGGACTGTGCACTTCAACTACCCCGACATCGTTTGCATGGCATTCCTGGAGTACTACGCCTTCGAGTCAAAGGTGGATGGATCGACTGCACTCGACAATTACCGGAAGCTCGCAGCGTTTGGTCTGCGAAGGTTTATTTATGAGGCGCTAGGCTATACGCCAGCAGACAAGTGGAAGTTCCATCATGATCGCGTCTCGCTGCTCAAAGACAGCGCTCCCCTGGGGCACTTCACCATCTTCCAAGAAATTACCGGTCTGGTCGTCGATCTGATCACAGCCGACCTAACGGTGAACCACAAGACGATACCGGACATTAGCGTCGGAATTGCCTGGGGCAAGTACTGGTGCGATAACGGCCTCGAAACAAAGTATGGTGCCCGCGTTCAATACGAGCACAATTACCCGAGCTACTATCCGCAGGCGCTCAGCAATCCTCAGAAGCCAAACGCGTATCCAGACTCAGCGCTCCCAGAATTCCGCCAATGGTTCAAACAAACCTACCTACTCACTAAGTTCCCGAAGTACATCCTCACAAAGGCAAAAATCCTTCCTGGTGGGGCGAAAGAAGCACTAGCAATTTCCGCGATGTACAAACAAAAAGCTTTACCCGACTCCTCAGGAGCTTAAGCAGGAATGCTCCCTAGGTGATGCATATTTTTTGATTGCCATGATTGACAATCAGATATCTGCCTAGGTACGAACAAGCTGCCCGCCCATGAGGTGCTAGATCGATAGCCCCTGCGCCAGACCACACGAGCTGCTTGGAGGGAGTGGGGTTGGCTGAACAGGCCTGCGGCGATCAAGCTCCTGCCGGAGCAGCCGCGTGAGACGTTCTTGACTATCGAGCAGGTCCGGGCCTGGCGAAGTGCCGGCGACGCGCGGGTACGAGCTCCTGGCAGCCTATACGGGCATCCGCCGCAGTCACCTGCTCCGGCTGACCCAAAAGGACGTGAACCTGCTGGACCGGACGAGCAAGACCAGGACGCTGCAGATGGTCCCAATCCATCCCGCGGTTGCCCCAATCGTCCGGAGGTTGCCACTGGGCGCGTCCGACTCTCAGGTAACTCAGGACTGGAATCAGGCCCGGGAGAAACTGGGGATCGACTGCCGATGGCACGACCTGCGCCACACCTGTGCGTCGTGGCTCGTGCAGGCGGGCGTTCCGCTACACACGGTGGCCGAGATCCTGGGGCATAGCTCAATGGCCGTGACGAAGCGCTACGTCCATCTGGCGCCCAAGCATCTGGCCGACGCGATGGCGAAGTTGAGATGACTGCACAAATACTGCACCGAGGTTTTTGCTCTAACTCGGCCGAAATTGCCGAAACCCTTGGTGCAGCTGGTGCCCGGAGCCGGAATCGAACCGGCACGGAGTTGCCCCCGGCAGATTTTAAGTCTGCTGCGTCTACCGATTTCGCCATCCGGGCAGGATGCGGTGACCGCGATAGCTTACGACAGCCGTGCGCGACACGACACCGCGAGCGCTGCCTGAACCATCCGGGAGCGGTTTCGCCTGCTCCGGACAACGGCGATGCGCCGCACTCGCCTTTGCCCTGAGGACTGTCGGCGATGCGCTTGCCGATCGTGTCGCGACGACTTCCCTGCCCGACCCGGTCCGGCGCTCCGCCTCTCGACTCCGCGAAGCCGTCGCGGCGAAGCGGCCCACTGCGACTATTCGCGATCGTCGATGCGCGCCGGTCCGGGCGCACCTACGGGCAAACGCGGCGCGCTGGCCCGCGCAAGTGCTCGCTCGAACCGGATCGCCGATACCGCTGCCGCTGCGCACCAGCCCCGCTTCGGTCGATTCGCGCAAGACGATGGCGCAAAAAAAAACGACCAGGTTGCCCTGATCGTTTTTCGAATTGGAGGCCGAGGTCGGAATTGAACCGGCGTACGCGGATTTGCAGTCCGCTGCATAACCACTCTGCCACCCGGCCGGTGACTTGCCACAGCATACTGCCTGCGGCTGCGTCGGCTTGCAATCGCTGCAAGCCTTCGCCTGAAAAAACAAAACCCCGCGGGCGGGGTTTTGTTTCTGAGGATGACTCCGTTACCGGAGGTCCTCTAATTTGGAGCGGGAAACGAGACTCGAACTCGCGACCCCGACCTTGGCAAGGTCGTGCTCTACCAACTGAGCTATTCCCGCTGAAGGAAGCGATATTTTAGGGATCGAAAGAAAAGTGTCAACTACTTTTTTTCGATGCCTGGAAGCGATTCAGTCCCCGATGCGTTCGTTGCCTGCCAAGGCTTCGTTCGCGCCGAACCGATGCGATCAGTTCGTGGGCTTGTTGGCGTCCTCGCGCATTATAGGCCATGCCGCGCGTAAATACGCTAGTCCCGACCACAAAGTTAGCAAGGCCGCCGCAGCAAGCAACCATTCACCGATGCCGAAGATCGGCAAACCCCACACGCGCTCCTGATAAAGCAGGCAAACCAGCGCGACCATCTGCACGATGGTCTTGATCTTGCCGATCGAGGCGACTTTCACCGCGGCGCGCTGACCGAGCTCGGCCATCCATTCGCGCAGCGCGGAAACGGCGATTTCGCGGCCGACGATGACCGCCGCCCACAAGGTCATCCACACCGTCGGATGCTTCTGCACGATCAGCAGCAGCGCCACCGCGACCATCAGCTTGTCGGCCACCGGGTCGAGGAAGGCGCCGAATGCCGAGTACTGGTCGTAACGGCGCGCGATCCAGCCGTCGAGCCAGTCGGTGATCGAGGCGAAGGCGAAAATGAACGCGGCGGCGAAGTTGGTCCACGGATAGTCCAGGAAAAACACCACCACCAGCACCGGGATCAGCACGATCCGGGCCAGAGTCAGCATGGTGGGTATGGTCAACTTCATCCTTCACTCCGCTTGCGATCGGGTGCCGCAACCGCGGCCCCCTGCTTCTTGCCGCCCGTCGCCGCCGCAGCGGCGCCCTTTTGGATAGTGCCCGTAACCGCGGCCTCGGCGGGCGCGTCCAACCCGTGCAAGGCGGCGTAGATGCGCTCGGCCAGGGCTTCGTTGACCCCCTCGACCCGGGAAATTTCCTCGATCCCGGCGGCCTTCAGGCCGCCCAGACCGCCGAAATGCCGCAACAGGTTAGCGCGCCGACGCGGCCCGATACCGGGAATGTCTTCCAGCCTACTGCTGTTGCGGGCCTTCTGGCGACGCCCCCGATGGCCGGTGATGGCGAAACGGTGCGCCTCGTCGCGAACCTGTTGGACCAGCTGCAGGGCCGGCGATTCGGCGCCCGGGCGGACGGTCCGGCCGTCCGGGAGCAGCAATTCCTCGTCGCCGGGGCGGCGGGCCGGGCCCTTGGCCACGCCCACCAGGATCAGCCCCTCGACCCCGAGCTCCTCCAGGGCAGCCCGGGCCTGGGCCACCTGCCCGGCGCCGCCGTCGATCAGCAGAATGTCCGGCACCACCCCGTTTTCCTCGACCGCACGCCGGAACCGGCGCGAAATCGCCTGATTCATGGCGGCGTAGTCGTCGCCCTCGACGATGCCGGCGATGTTGTAGCGGCGGTATTGGCCGCGCACCGGCCCCTCGGCATCGAACACCACGCACGAGGCCACGGTGGCCTCGCCCATGGTGTGGCTGATGTCGAAGCACTCGATCCGGGCCGGCAGCGACGGCATGCCGAGCAGGTCGCGCAGCGCCTCGGCGCGTGCGAGCTGGGCGGCGTGGCTGGTCAGTTCGGTGCCGAGCGCGAGCTCGGCGTTGCGCCGCGCCATGTCGAGATAACCGGCGCGTTCGCCGCGCACGTTGCATTTGATCTGCACCCGGCGCTCGCCCGAACTCGACAACGCGTGCTCGAGCAACTCGCGATCGGGCAGGTCCCGATCGAGCACGATCTCGCGCGGCGGCGGTTGCTCGGCGTAGTACTGCGAGACGAATGCGGCCAGCACTTCCTCGGGGTTGTCGCTGCCGTTGGTCTTGGGAAAGAACGCGCGCGTGCCGAGGTTGCGGCCGTCGCGAAACGCCAGCAACAGCACGCAGGCCGACACGCCCTGCATCGCCACCGCGAGCACGTCGAGGTCGGCGGCGCGGCCGTCTACATATTGGCGCGCCTGCAGCGTGCGGATGCCGGTGATGAGGTCGCGCAGACGTGCGGCGTCCTCGAAATCCAGGCGCATGCTCGCCTCTTCCATGCTCCGGCCGAGCTCGTCGGTGAGCTCGTCGCTGCGTCCGTCGAGCAGCAGCCCGGCGCGGCGCACGCTTTCGGCATAGTCGCGCGCCGGCACCAGGCCGACGCAGGGCGCGCTGCAACGGCCGATCTGGTGCTGCAGGCACGGCCGCGAACGATTGCGGAACACGCTGTCCTCGCAACTGCGCAGGCGGAACAGCTTGTGCATCAGGTTGAGCGTGTCGCGCACCGCGCCGACGCTGGCATAGGGGCCGAAGTAGCGTCCCGGGATCGCGCGCGGACCGCGGTGCATGGCGATGCGCGGCCAGGCTTCCTGGGTCATCAATACGTAGGGGTAACTCTTGTCGTCGCGCAGCAGCACGTTGTAGCGCGGCTTCAGCGACTTGATCAGCTGGTTCTCGAGGATCAGCGCCTCGGCCTCGGTGCGGGTGACCGTGACCTCCATGCGCACCGTCTGCGACAGCATCGACATGATGCGCGTGGACTTCGGCGTGGCGTTGAAATAACTCGATACGCGGTTGCGCAGCGCCCCGGCCTTGCCGACGTAGAGCACGTTGTCGTCGGCGCCGATCATGCGATAGACGCCCGGCGCGGTGCTCAGATGCTTGACGAAGGCCTTGCCGTCGAACGCTGCGGGCTGGGAAGCGGTCGTCACGAGGCCCTCGCTTGCGGATACGCGCGAACGCTGGCGACGCGGTCGGGCGCGACACAGGCGGGCATCACCCGAGCGCCGGCGCTGGCGCGGATGTAAGCGTTCGAACGGGCGGGCGCGGTGGCGGGCATCGGCAGATCGGGGAAGCGGGGCGAAGGGCCGGGTTCTGGATTGGGTTGATTATGCGTGAGCGCAAGGGCCCGAACCGGGCCTTGGCACTGAATGCATCGGGGAACGGCCCGGACGGCAAGGCGGCCGTACCGCGATCGGCAAATCCCTGTGCGCCATGGCGATGGCCGGGCCCGGCAGGTGTCCGGCGCGAGGTTCGGCGCCGCCGCCCCGCTCCAATCCGCATCGACCGGCGCCGGCGCAGTGCCGAGGCCTGCCGACGCATCGTGCGATCAACCCAGATGCAGTTCTTCGCGCAGGCGCGCGATCGCGCCGTCGGCGGCGCGGTCGAGCAACTGGAACACATGCTCGAACTGGGCCGGCCCGCCGGTGTAGGGATCGGGCACTTCGCCTTCGGTTTCCAGGCCGCACCAGTCCAACAGCAGCGCGCTGCGGGCCCTGGCGCCGCGCGGCGCGCGGGCACGCACATCGCGCAGGTTGGCGCGGTCGGCGCACAGCAACCAGTCGAACTCGGTGTAGTCCGACGCAGCGAGTTGGCGCGCGCGCAAGCCGGAGATGTCGACGCCGTGCTGGGCGGCGTTGGCGATGGAACGCCGGTCCGGCGGCTGGCCGACGTGCCAGTCGCCGGTGCCGGCCGAATCGAGCTCGACCTGCCCGGCCACCGAGGACGCGGCGATGCGGGCGCGCAGCACGCCCTCGGCGACCGGCGAGCGGCAGATGTTGCCGAGGCAGACGATCAGCAAGCGCATGGCTCAGGCGCCCTCGCCCGCCGCGCCCGCCCGGTGATCGGCCAGATGCGCTTCGGCGCGGACGAGGTCTTCGGGGGTATCGACGCCGGGCGGGAACGGCTCGGGGGTGATGCCCACCGCGATGCGGTAGCCGGCTTCGAGCGCGCGCAATTGCTCCAGCGATTCGATCTGTTCCAGCCGGCCCGGCCGCAGCTTGGCGAACTTGCGCAGGAACCCGGCGCGATAACCGTAAATGCCGATATGGCGCAGCCATTCGCCGCCGCCGGGCATGCGCTGGCGGTCGTTGGCGAAAGCGTCGCGCGGCCACGGAATCGGCGCGCGGCTGAAGTACAGCGCATCGCCGTTGCCGGCACGCACCAGCTTGACCGCGTTCGGATCGAACAAGACCTCGACTTCGCTGATCGGCGCGGCCAGGGTCGACATCTCGGCGCCGCTGTCGCGCAAGGCGGCTGCGGTGGCGACGATGCCCGAGGCCGGCGCGAAGGGTTCGTCGCCCTGCAGGTTGACGATCACGGTGTCGTCGCGCCAGCCGGCGATGTCGGCGCACTCGGCGAGACGGTCGGTGCCCGAGGCGTGTTCGGACGAGGTCATCGCCACCTGCACGCCGCTGTCCTTCAACGCCTGGGCGATGCGTTCGTCGTCGGCCGCGACCCAGACCTCGCGCGCGCCGGCCGCCAGGGCGCGGCGGGCGACGTGCAGCACCAAGGGCTCGCCGGCCAATTCGCGCAGCGGTTTGCCCGGCAGACGCGAGGCCGCGTAGCGGGCGGGAATGGCGACGACGAAATCCTGGCTCATGTTCGCTCCAACGGTCGCGGCTGGCCGCGAGAAATTCGATGCGCGCGTGCGGCGCTGGACAAGCTTACGTCAGGCCGGCTCAGGTCAGGTCGGGCGCAGACGAGCGATAGACGGAAGGGTCGCGGCTTGCGCCGCTCCTACCCTTGGAACTCCGGCGAGCGGGGGGCGGGCGATGGCGCCCGGGATGGATCGATGGACGCCGCCGCGCAACTTCAGCGCGCGGCGCGCGCCGGCAGTTTGTCGAGCAGCGACACCCAGAACGCTTCCGGCAATTCGGCGCGCACGGGCACGCTGTAGTGCAGGTCCGAAGCGAACGCGCCCTCGCCCGTCAACGGAATCTTGACCGCGTCCTTCTCGGTCATCAGCACCGGCAGGCGGCTGCCGAATTCGAAATCGGCGGCGCTGTAGCGATGATGATCGGCGAAGGCGTGCGGCACGATGGCGATGCCGAGGCTGCGCAGCATGGTGAAGTAGCGCTCGGGGTCGCCGATGCCGGCGACCGCGTGTACGCGCTGGCCCACGAAGGCGTCGAGCTTGAGCGGCCGGCCGCCCAGCAGCGGCAACGCCTGGTCGGCGATCAGGCGCATCGGCCATTCGCCGAAGCCGGTGGTCGCGGCGGCGCCGTCGCCGCTGAGGTTGGGCATGTTGACGACGCGGAAGTCGCATTCGGCGCCGCGTTCGGGCGGCTCGCGCAACGGCCCGGCCGGCAGCAATTGGCCGTTGCCGTAGCGACGGCGGCCGTCGACGACTTCGATCTCGATGTCGCGGGCGAGCCGGTAATGCTGCAGGCCGTCGTCGCAGACGACGATATCGCAGCCGGCGTCGGCCAGCGCTTTCGCCGCGGCGGCGCGGTCGCGGTCGACGCGCAGCTTGACGCCGGTGCGGCGCGCGATCAGCACCGGCTCGTCGCCGCCTGCGCGCGGATCGGTGTCGCGTTCGACCCACAGCGGCGTGGCGATGTCGTCGCGGCCATAGCCGCGGCTGGCCACGCCCGGGGTCCAGCCTTCCTGTTTCAGGCGCTGCACCAGCGCGATCGTCAGCGGCGTCTTGCCGGCGCCGCCGGCGGTGATGTTGCCGACCACGATCACCGGTACGCCGGGGTGGCGACGGCGCTTGAGGCCTTTGCGATACAGGGCGCGGCGCAGGTCGGTGACTGCGCCGTACAGGGCGGAAAGCAGGCGCGCATGCGCGGGCACCGGGACGTCGCCGTACCAGTACGCCGGCACATGCGGTTGCCGATCCGAGGCGCCGCTCATTCGGCTTCCCTGAACTGCATGCGGTGCAGATGCGCGTACAGACCGCCCTGGGCGAGCAATTCGCTGTGACTGCCGCGCTCGACGATGCGGCCCTGGTCGAGCACCAGCACCTGGTCGGCGTGCTCGATCGTCGACAGACGATGGGCGATGACCAAGGTGGTGCGATCCGGCATCAGGCGTTCGAGCGCGTCCTGGACCAGGCGTTCGGATTCGGTGTCGAGCGCGGCGGTGGCTTCGTCGAGGATCAGGATCGGTGCGTCCTTGAGCATCGCGCGGGCGATCGCCAGGCGTTGGCGCTGGCCGCCGGAGAGCTTGCCGCCCTTGGCGCCGATCGGCGTGTTCACGCCTTCCGGCAGGCGCTCGATGAATTCGCTGGCGTTGGCGCCGCCGACCGCGCGCTGCAGGGCCTCGGCGTCGCTGTCCTGCAGCTCGCCGTAGGCGACGTTGGCCGCGACCGTGCCGTCGAACAGCATCACCTGCTGGCCGACCAGGGCGATCTGGCGACGCAGGTCGGCCAGGCGGTAGTCCTGCACGGGGTGGCCGTCTAGCAAGATCTGCCCGGCCTCGGGGTCGTAGAAGCGCGGGATCAGCTTGATCAGGGTCGACTTGCCGCTGCCGGAGCGGCCGACGATGGCGGTGACGGTGCCGGGACGCGCAACGAAACTGATGTCCGACAATGCCGGACGGTCCTGGCCCGGATAACGCGCGGTGACCTCGCGGAACTCGACCAGGCCCTGGCTGCGCGCGAGTTCGCGCGTGCCTTCGTCGAGCTCGTCGGCAGCGTCGAGCACGTCGAACAATCGCTCGGCCGAGGCCAGGCCGCGCTGCAGCATGTTCTGCACGTTGGTGAGCTGACGCAGCGCCGGGATCATCGCCATCATCGACATCATCAGGGCGACGAAACCGCCGGCGCTCAGACGCCCGGCAAAGGCCTCGTGGCTGGCGACCAGCAGCAGCAAGGCCAGACCGATCGAGCCCATCAGCTGGACCATGGCCGAGGCGATGCTGCGGGTGGATTCGACCTTGAGGCTGAGGCGCAGGTAGTCGTCGGCGATGGCGCCGTAGCGGGTCAGCTCGGTCGGCTGCGCGCCGTAGACCTTCACTTCCTGCTGGTTCGACAGCGCCTGGTCGGCCGCCAGCAGCAACTGCGCGCCGCTTTCCTGGATTTTGTGGCTGATGCGGCGATAACGGCGGCCGACCTTGTCCATGACCCAGGCCAGCGGCGGCGCCATCACCGCCACGGCGATGGTGACCTGCCAACTCGTCCAGATCATCACGCCGAGCAGCGCGAGCGCCTGCAGCGACTGCTGGACCATGACCTTGAGCGCGTCGACCGCGGCCTGCGCGACCTGGTCGCTGTCGGAGCCGAGCCGGACCAGCATCGACGGCACCGGCTCGGTGTCGAAGCGCGAACCGGGCAGACGCAGGTACTTGCCGAGCACCTTCACGCGCAGATCGCGGGCGACGCCGCGACCGGACTTGGCCATGTAATAGTCGGTGAGGTAGCCGGCGAGACCGCGCAGCACGAACAAGGCGACGATGGCCGCCGGCAGCCAGATCGCCAACGCCGAGTTCTTGGCGATGAAGGTCTGGTTGATGATCGGTTCCATGATCTTGGTGAAACCGGCGCCGGCGGCGGCCTCGATCAACATGCCGAGCGCGGCGATCCAGAGCAGTCCGCGGTAAGGCCGCGAGAATTCGAGCAACCGGCGGTAGGTCTGCCAGGGCGATGCGGTGGCTGTCACCGCACCGTCCCCGCCGCGGCCTGGGCACCGGGTTGCGGCGGCGCGGTCGCGCTCATGATCCTGCGGAAACCGAGCTGGCCGAGCGCGTCGTAGACGGTGACCACGGCCTGGTAGGGCGTGCGCGCATCGGCGCGCAGCATGACGGTGCGGTCGCGGTCGCTGCCGGCGACCTCCGCGATCGTGGTCTTGAGCGATTCCAGATCGTCGCGCAGCACTTCGCGGTCGCCGACGAAATAGCGGCCTTCGGCATTCACCAGCACGATCAGGGCCTTGCTGGCGTCGCCGGAGGGCTCGCCGGTGGCGCGCGGCAGCTCAAGCTTCAGCACCGAGCGCGCGTCGAAGGTGGCGGTGACGACGAAGAAAATGATCAGGACCAGGATCACGTCGATCAACGGCACCAGGTTGATCTCGGGCTCATCGTCGGAGCGATGGTCGCGGATGCGCATGCGTCGGCGCCTCAGCCGGCCTGGCCGGCCAGGCGCACCGGCGCGCGCGCCTCATGCTGGCGCGACTCGACCGTGCCCGGGGTCAGCACGTCGACCAGGGCGATCGCTTCGTGCTCCATCGCGACGATGTACTCGGCGATGCGGCCGCGGAACCAGCGGTGGGCCATCAACGCAGGGATCGCCACGATCATGCCGGTAGCGGTGCAGATCAGCGCCTTGCCGATGCCGCCGGCGAGTTGGTTGACGTCGCCGATGCCGTGGTCGTTGATGACCATGAACATCTGAATCATGCCGACCACGGTGCCGAACAGGCCGAGCAGCGGGCCGGCGGCGGAAATGGTGCCGAGCGTGTTCAGGTAACGCTCCATGCGGTGCACGAGGTGGCGGCCGACGTCCTCGATGCGCTCGCGGATTTCTTCGCGCGGACGATGGCGGACGTCGAGCGCGGCGGCCAGCAGCTCGCCCAGCGGCGCGGTCGCGCGCAGCGACTCGATGTGGGCCGGATCGAGCTTGCCGGTCGCGGCCCAGGCGCGCACTTCCTGGCCGAGCTGCGGCGGCAACACCGCCCTGCGACGCAGGGTCCAGAGGCGTTCGATGATGATCGCCAGCGCCACCGCCGACAGGATCAACAACGGAATCATCGGCCAACCGCCGGCCTTGACCAGTTCCAGCACTCGCGAACCTCCGGCCTGTGGCCGACATCAATCTGGCCGATAGGATAGCCCAGCGCCCGCACGCCGGGTCGCATCCCACAGACGCGGGTGTGTCTGGCGTCGCGTTTCCATGGCGATGCCGCCGGCGCGCAAGCCCACCCGTAGGGCGCCGTCGGCGGCGGTATCGCGGGTGCCCGCCCCCGCTCGCCGCCAGCGTTCCAGCACGTCCGCGCGCGGGTGGCCGAAGCGGTTGCCGTGGCCGCTGGAGACCAGGGCGTGGCGCGCGCCGGTCGCGGCGATGAAATCCGGATCGGAGGAGCCGCCGCTGCCGTGGTGGGCGACCAGCACCACCTCGGCGCGCAGGCGCTCCTGCGCCGACAGCCCGGCGCGGCGGACCAGATCGCGCTCGACCACCTCGCCGATGTCGCCGGTCAGCAGCGCCGCGCCGTGCCGGCTTTCGACCCGCAGCACGCAGCTCGATTCGTTGCCCAGGTAGGGAAAATGCCTGGGCGGATGCAGGAAACGCAGGCGCACGCCGTCCCATTCCCAACTGCGCCCGGCCTCGCAGGGACGGGTGCGGATGCCCTCGAGCGCCTCGCCATCGACCTCGGGCGGCGCGAACACGACCGGCGACGGAAACGCGCGCAGCACGCTGGCCACACCGCCGGCGTGGTCGTTGTCGCCGTGGCTGGCGACGACACGGTCGAGGCGGCGCACGCCGAGCGCATGCAGGGCCGGCACCACCGCGCGCTCGCCGGCATCGAAGCCGTCGCGCACCGAGGGCCCGGCGTCGAACAACAGGCTGTGGTTGGCCGTTCGCACCAACACCGACAAGCCCTGCCCCACGTCGACCACGGCCAGTTCGGCCTCGCCTGGCTCGGGCAGATGCCGGTCCGGCCACAGCAGAGGCAGCCACAGCAGCAGAGCGAGCGCCTTGCCCGGCACGCCGCGCGGCAGCAGCAGCCAGAACGCGCCCAGCATCGCCAACGGCAAGGCGAACCAGGCCGGTTCCGGCAGCCACCACAAGGCCAGGCCGCTGTCGGCCAGCGACTCGAACCAGGGCCAACTCGCGTCGAAACAGGCCGCTGCCGCGCGCCAGGCGAACTCGCCGGCGCCGGCGTGGATCGCCTCCAACCCGGTGCCGAGCAAGGCCAAGGGCACCACCACCAGGCTCCACCAGGGCACCGCGACCAGGTTGGCGAACGGCCCGGCCAGGGACGCCTGACCGAACAACAGCACGCATACCGGCAGCAAACCCAGGCTCGCCACGCCCTGCGCACCGAGGAAACCGCGCAGCCGATCGCGCCAGCCGGTCGCCGCCATCGAATCCGGCAGGCACCACAGCAACCAGGCGACGCCGAGAAAGCTCAGCCAGAACCCGGCGCCAAGCAGGGCCAAGGGATCGACCAAGGCCATCAAGATCGCCGCCATCGCCAAAGCGTCGAAAGCATGAAAAGGCCGGCGCGACATGCGCAGCGCCGCGACCAGGGCGATCATCAGCCAGGTGCGCACGGTCGGCAGGGCGAAACCAACCGAAGCCGCGTACAACAGTCCGCCAAGCATCGCCGCGACCGAAGCCGCCACCACGGCCGGCACCCGTCGCCCCAACCCCGGCCACAACCGCCACAGCCCGCGCACGAACAGGGCGAAGAACCCAGCCACCAGCCCGACATGAAACCCAGAGATCGCGATCAGATGAGTCAGACCGTCGGCGCGCAGCACGCTCCAGTCGCGCTCGTCCAGGCCGCGGGTATCGCCGAGCGCGAGCGCACTCACGAAGCGCGAGGACGGCGAATGCACCGTCGCGGCGATGCGATCGGAGATCGATTCGCGCCAGGCATCGAGCCCGCTTGCCCTGGCCAACAGACGCGCACGCTCCGGCTCGCGCAGATAGCCGGTCGCGGCCAAACGCTGCATCAAGGCGTATTTCTCGGCATCCGGACCGCCCGGGTTGCGCAGGCCGCGCGGCGCCCTCACCCGCGCCTGGAAACGCCAACGCTGGCCGGCTCGCAGCACGCGGCGCGGTTCCAACTCGTCGTCGTACCAGGCCAATCGCAATAAACGACCACGCAAGGGTGCGGGCTGTTGCGCGTCGTCGTCGACGCGCAACAGGAAGCGGCTGCGGCGCGGTTCGTGCTGCGGCAGATCGACGATGCGCCCGCTGACCGCGACCTCGCGCTTTTCCCAGTCCGCCGGCAACTGCAGGCTCAGCGCGTACGTTGCATGCAGGCTGGCGAGCGCGAAGCCCAACACCGCCGCGGCGAGCCATCGCCATCGCGGCAAACGCCACCACGTCAGGGCGACGGCGATCAAAGCGGGTAACGAGACTCCCCACGGACAGGCCTGTGGCAAAGCCAATCCGGCACCGATGCCGGTCAGCAATGCGCAGGCGACGAGTTTTCCGAAGGGCGGCGTCCTTGCCGCGTCGTGCATGTCTACACCTCGGCGGCGTCCAGTTGCCGCAGTTTGCCTTCGTGCAATTCCAGCACGCGGTCCAGGCGCCGCGCGAGGCGGCGGTCGTGGGTCACCAACACCAGACTGGTGCCCTGGTCGCGATTGAGCGCGAGCATCAGCTCGAACACCACCGCGGCGGTTTTTTCGTCGAGGTTGCCGGTCGGCTCGTCCCCGAGCACGCAGGCCGGCCGATTGACCAGCGCGCGCGCGACCGCGGCGCGTTGGCGCTCGCCGCCCGAAAGTTCACCGGGTTTGTGATCGAGGCGATGGCCGAGGCCGACCGATTCGAGCAAGGCCTTGGCCCGCTCCGTCGCCTGCCGGGTGGTGGCCGAACGGCTGCGGCCGTCGAGCAGCACCGGCAGCATCACGTTCTCGAGCGCGGTGAACTCGGGCAACAGATGGTGAAACTGATAGACGAAGCCCAGCGCCTGATTGCGTAGCAGGCCGCGCGCGCGGTCGGACAAAGAGCTCATGCGCTCGCCGGCGACATAGACCTCGCCCGCGGTCGGGGTGTCGAGGCCGCCGAGCAGATGCAGCAAGGTGCTCTTGCCGGCGCCGGACGCGCCGAGAATGGCGACCGTCTCGCCCTTGCGCACCGCCAGCTCCAGCCCCTGGAACACCGGCGTGTGCAACTTGCCTTCCGAATAGGTCATCGCCAGGCCGTCGCAACGCAGCACGATGTCGTCGGCGACGGCCTGGCTGACGTCGGCGTTCTGAGGGTTATTCATAACGCAGCGCCTCCGCCGGCGCCGTGCGCGCGGCGCGCCAGGCGGGATAGATCGTAGCCAGGAAGGCCATCGCCAACGCGACGCAGGCGATGATGGTCACGTCGCTGGTCTGCAGGTCGGTCGGCAGGCCGGTGATGTAGTAGACGTCTTCCGGCAACAGCTGCACGCCGAGCACGGTCTCGATGGCCTTGAGGATGTGTTCGAGGTTGAGGGTCAGGACGATGCCGCCGACCACGCCGAGCACCGTGCCGATGATGCCGATCAAGGTGCCCTGCACCATGAAGATCCGCATCACGCTCATCGGGGTGAGCCCGAGGGTGCGCTGGATCGCGATGTCGGCCTGCTTGTCGGTCACCAGCATGACCTGCGAGGACACCAGGTTGAACGCGCCCATGGCGATGATCAGCGACAGCAGGATCGCCATCACCGTCTTCTCCATCTTCAGGGCGCGGAACATGTTGGCGTTGTCGTTGCTCCAGTCGGTGACGCGGTAAGGGCCGCCGAGGTTCACCGCGAGATCGCGGGCGACGTCCCAGGCCTTGTCCATGTCGTGCAGCCTCAGGCGCACGCCGGTGACGCCGTCGCCCATGCGCAGCACGCGCTGGATGTCGCGCATGTTGACCACCGCCAGGCCCTTGTCGTACTCGTTGTAGCCGGCCTCGAAGATGCCGCTGACGGTGAAGCGCTTGAGCTGCGGCATCGCCCCCATCGGCGTACTGCGGCCGTCGGCGGTCATCACCACCACGCTGTCGCCGACCTGGGCGCCCGTCCACAGGGCGAGTTCCTTACCGAGGACGATGTTGAAACTGCCCGGGGTGAGCGAGCTCAGCTTGCCCTCGACCATCTTGTCGGCGAGCACCGAGACCTTGCTCTCCTCGGCCGGATCGACGCCGCGGATGATCGCCGGCTGTTGCCGCGTGGACGACAGCAGCGCTTCTTTCTCGATGTAGGGCGCGGCGCCGGCGACGCGGGGGTCGGCGGCGGCCTTGTCGATCGCCAGCCGCCATTCGGTCAGGGGTTCGCCGTAGGCGCTGACGGTGGCGTGGGCGGCCATCTGCAGCATGCGGTCGCGGATCTCGCGCTGGAACCCGCTCATCACCGCCAGGGTGGTGATCAGCGCGGTCACGCCGAGGGCGATGCCCGCGATCGAGGCCAGGGAGATGAAGGAGATGAAGCCGTTACGGCGTTTGGCGCGCAGATAGCGCAGGCCGATGGCTACTGAAATGGGTTTGAACATAGCGGGCTATGGTGCCATCGAACGCGGATCGCGCGCAGGGGCTGAGACCGCCACGGCCAGCCTCAGTTCACGGCGGCCGCGGGCGTCGAGGCGGTCCGGCCACCACAGCAGGCGCCGCCCCTGCCCGTCCGGGCCGGTGAAATCGAGCCGGGCCAGCCAGCCGCGCGAATGCAGACGCAGCTCGGTAATCGGCAACTCGTCGAGGCTGGCGCGCTCACCGGCGATCAACAGCCGCTGCGGGGGACGGCGCAGTTCGCGGCGGGCCGAATACAGGCCCCAGCCCAGCGCCAGCAGTGCCAACGGCCCGACCACGGCACGCGGGCATTCGCTGAACCATAGCGAGAGCGCCGCCGCGAGCCCCAGAACGATCAGCGCCGCCGCGAGCAGGCGCGAGGGCCGCCACTCAAGGCGGCAAGGCGCGGATCGATTGGACGAGACGGTCGAGTTCGACATCGCTGGCGGTTTCGTGGCCCATGAACCAGTGCCAGAGCTTATCGTCCTCGGTTTCCAGCAACCGTAGGAAAACCCCGCGCTCGGCGTCGGAAGCCTGCTTCCAGACGCGGTCGAGATAACGCCCGAACAACTGATCGAGCTCGCGCATGCCGCGCCGGCAACGCCAGCGCAGGCGGCGCAATTCGATCTCGTCGCGCTCCTCGCGGCTGGTCTGGGCTTCGCTCATCTCGTCGCTTCCTCGTCGCGGGCGCTCAGGGCGCGGCCTGGGCCGGCTTCAACACATCGCACAGGCCGCCGGGATGACTCCCGCAATAAGCGTCGAGCTCCTTCGCCAGGGCCGGATCCTGCTCGAGAGCGAGCTTGGCCGAGGCGGCGAAATCGGCATCGCCGCTGTCGCCGGCCATGATCTCGCCAAGCTTGTTCTCGATCGAGGTTTCGGCGAAGGCGCGATGCGCCTGCAGGTGCGCTTCGCCGCCGCGCTCGCGGATGCAATCGAGCGTGGTCGGCGTGCCGAGGGTGTCGCGCACGCAAGCCAACTCGGTCTGCCCGGCCGCGCCGCGGAAGTAGGCCAGGGCCTCGTCGATCTCGGCCTGAGTCGCGCTCTGCGCCAGACGCTTGGAGGCACCGTCGAGGAAAGGCCCGGCCGGCATGCTGTCGAACAAGCGCTTCATCACCCCGTTGTGCTCGTCGGAGAGCGCCTCGCTGCCGGGCATGGGCTGGCTGAACACCAGGCTTAAACCCTGCTTGAGGATCTCGGCGTAGCGCATCGTGACCAGCAACTGGCGGGCATCGGCGACACGGGCGCCGCCCTGCGCAGCATCGGCGGCCTTGGCCGTGTCGGCGAAAGCCGCGGGAACGCAGAACGCAGCAGCGATCAGTGCGGCCAAGGCGCGACGGGCGAAACCCGAAGCGGTGATGCGGGAGAAACTGTTCATGAGCTCAGCAGTCCGATTGCGAGATGGATCCACAACGCCCACAGCGCGAGCGCGCCGGCGGCGTAGACGAAAAAACGGTGCATGACCCGGTTGTAACTGCAATGGATCGCGCTGTGGGCGATGCGCAGTGCGACGAACAACCAGGCCAGGACGAGCGTCGCGCCGTCGGCCAGTCCGGCCGATCCAGCCACGACCACCGCCAGGTAGAACAGTACCGGCAGTTCGAACAGATTGCGGAAGTTGTCGGCCGCCGCGCTGTCGGTGAGCCGGGCGACCGCCTGCGCCGAAGTCGCGACCGCTTGCGGGTGGATGCGCTCGCGGCGCATCTGCCCGATCCGCACCACGTACATGCGCAGCCACACCGCGCAGGTCAGCGCGACCATCGCCACGGCCGGCAGGAATATCGCCTTCGACTGCATCGCTCACCCCCGGCGCGGCGCGGATACGCCGCCTGCGACTGGCTGGACGGCACGACGGCGCCCGAGGCGCCGTCGTGGGTTGGAACTGGGCGGTGCCGCGTTCGCCTTAGACGCGACGCGCCAGCATCAGCTTCTTGATCTCGCCGATCGCCTGCGCCGGGTTCAGCCCCTTCGGGCAGGTGCGGGCGCAGTTCATGATGGTGTGGCAGCGATAAAGCTTGAACGGGTCTTCGAGATCGTCCAGGCGCGCACCGGTGTCCTCGTCGCGCGAATCGATGATCCAGCGATAGGCCTGCAGCAGGATCGCCGGGCCGAGGTAACGGTCGCCGTTCCACCAGTAGCTCGGGCAGCTGGTCGAACAGCACGCGCACAGGATGCACTCGTACAGGCCGTCGAGCTTCTTGCGGTCTTCCGGCGACTGCAGGCGCTCGCGGTCCGACGGGGTCGCGCTCTGAGTGCGCAGCCACGGGCGGATCGAGGCGTACTGGGCGTAGAAGTGGGTCAGGTCCGGCACCAGGTCCTTGACCACCGACATATGCGGCAACGGATAGATCGGCACCTCGGGCTTGTCGCAATCGGTGATCGCGCGGGTGCAGGCCAGGGTGTTGGTGCCGTCGATGTTCATCGCGCACGAACCGCAGATGCCTTCGCGACAGGAGCGGCGGAAGGTCAGGGTCGGGTCGATCTCGTTCTTGATCTTGATCAGCGCGTCGAGAACCATCGGGCCGCAGGTCGCGAGGTCCACTTCATAAGTGTCCACGCGCGGGTTGAGGCCGTCGTCGGGGTTCCAGCGGTAGACCTTGAAGGTACGCGGCTGCTTGGCGCCCTGCGTCGGCCAGTGACGGCCCTTCTGGATCTGGGAGTTCTTGGGTAGAGCGAATTCGGCCATGCTGGCGATCTCTCGGCTTGCGGCAGTACTGCGGTGGGTTGCGTGAATGGCGCGCAGCGGGGCTGCGCGCCGTAGCGCCGATCAGTACTTGCGTTCCTTGGGCGGGACGTAGGCGACGTCGTCGGTCAAGGTGTAGTTGTGCACCGGACGGTAGTCGATGCTCGTCGTACCCTTCTCGTCGACCCAGCACAGCGTGTGCTTCTGCCACTCTTCGTCGTTGCGCGTGGCGAAGTCCTCGCGGGCGTGGGCGCCGCGCGACTCGGTGCGGTTCTCGGCCGAGACGATCGTGGCCAAGGCCTGGCCGAGCAGGTTCGACAGCTCGTAGGTCTCGATCAGGTCCGAGTTCCAGATCAGCGAACGGTCGCTGACCTTGACGTCGGCGAACGAGGCGTGGATCTCGCGCATCTTGCGCACGCCCTCGCTGAGCGTCTCGCCGGTGCGGAACACCGCCGCGTCGGCCTGCATGGTGCGCTGCATCTTGTCGCGGATGACCGCCGTCGGGGTGCTGCCGGTGGCGTTGCGCAGTTTGTCCAGGCGCGCCAGCGCCTCGTCGCAGGCATCGCCGGCCAGACGGGCGTGGGCGCCGCCGGGCGTGACCGTCTCGGCGCAGCGGTTGGCCACCGCGCGGCCGAACACCACCAGATCGAGCAGCGAGTTCGAGCCCAGGCGGTTGGCGCCGTGCACCGACACGCAGGCCGCTTCGCCGATCGCGTACAGGCCCGGCACGACCGCATCGGGGTCGCCGTTCTTCAACTGCACGACTTCGCCGTGGTAGTTGGTCGGGATGCCGCCCATGTTGTAGTGCACGGTCGGGATGACCGGGATCGGCTCCTTCTCGACGTCGACGTTGGCGAAGATGCGCGCCGATTCGGCGATGCCGGGAAGCTTCTCGTGGATGACCTCGGGGCCGAGGTGGGTCAGGTCGAGCAGGATGTGGTCCTTGTGCTCGCCGACGCCGCGGCCTTCGCGGATCTCGATGGTCATCGAACGGCTGACCATGTCGCGCGGCGCAAGGTCTTTCACGCTCGGCGCATAGCGCTCCATGAAGCGCTCGCCGTTGGCGTTGCGCAAGATCCCGCCCTCGCCTCGCACGCCTTCGGTGATCAGGCAGCCGGCGCCGTAGATGCCGGTCGGGTGAAACTGGACGAATTCCATGTCCTGCAGGCCGAGGCCGGCGCGCAGCGCCATGCCGCCGCCGTCGCCGGTGCAGGTATGCGCCGAGGTCGCCGAGAAATAGGCGCGGCCGTAGCCGCCGGTGGCCAACACCGTGCCCTGGGCGCGGAACAGGTGCAGCGTACCTTCGGCCATGTCGAGCGCGAGCACGCCGCGGCAGGCGCCGGTCTCGTCCATGATCAGGTCGAGAGCGAAGTACTCGATGAAGAACTGCGCGTCGTGCGCCAGCGACTGCTGGTACAGGGTGTGCAGGATGGCGTGTCCGGTGCGGTCGGCGGCGGCGCAGGTGCGCTGCGCCGGCGGGCCTTCGCCGTACTTGGTGGTCATGCCGCCGAACGGGCGCTGGTAGATCTTGCCCTCGTCGGTGCGCGAGAACGGCACGCCCTGGTGCTCGAGCTCGATGATGGCCGGAATGGCCTCCTTGCACATGTACTCGATCGCGTCCTGGTCGCCCAGCCAGTCCGAACCCTTGACGGTGTCGAAGAAGTGATAGCGCCAGTCGTCCTCGCCCATGTTGCCGAGCGCGGCCGAGATGCCGCCCTGGGCGGCGACGGTGTGCGAACGGGTCGGGAACACCTTGGTGATGCAGGCGGTCTTCAAGCCCTTCTGGGCGAGACCGAAGGTGGCGCGCAGACCGGCGCCGCCGGCGCCGACCACGACCATGTCGAACTTGTGTTCTTGAATCTTGTAGGCAGAGGCCACGACTCAGGCTCCCAACGCGATGCGGATGATGGCGAGCACGCTGGCGAGAGCCGCGAGTACGCAAACGAAAACCACCGCGAGCTGCGAGGCGATCGCCAGCCCCGGGGTGTGGACGTAGTCTTCGATGACGACCTGCAGGCCGAGCTTGGCGTGCCAGAACATCGCCACCACGAACGCGCTCAGCAGCACGGCGTTGCAGGGATGGGCGACCGAGGCGCGCACCGAGGCGTAATCGCCGCCGATCCACGACACGATCAGGCCGAGCACGTACAGGGTCAGGACGATCAGGGCGACCGCGGTGACGCGCTGGACCACGAAGTGGTGGGTGCCGTCCTTCGCCGAGCCCAGGCCGCGCGCGGTCTTGAGCGGGTTACGCAGATGCTTGTTGTTCGCGCTCATGCGCCACCTCGCGACATCATGGCGACGATCCAGATCAGGGCGGTCAGCACCAGGCTGCCGATGACGCTGATCCAGCCGTTGCGCACGAAGGTTTCGACCTTGTAGGCGTAGCCCGCGTCCTGGACCAGGTGGCGGATGCCGTTGATCAGGTGGTAGGCGAAGGCCCAGGTCCAGCCGAACAGGATCAGGAAGCCGAGCGGCGAGCGGGCGCAGGCGGTGAACTGCGCCCAGGCTTCGGGACCGGCCGCGAGCGATAGCAACGCCCAGGCGATCAGCAAAGCGCCGACGGAAAGGATGACACCGGTCGCCCGGTGCAGGATCGAGGTCACCATCTGTATCTGCCAGCGGTAAACCTGCAGATGCGGTGACAGGGGTCGTTCGCGGTTCGCCATGCGATGGCAATCTCGGCTGGGCGGCGGCGCCGCGTGGCGGGGGGAGCGTGGGAGCGCTGTGGGGGTGGAGGCGTGAGGGCTAGCGGTCGGACGTCGGATCAGAAATCGATGCAGCGGCCGTTCTTTTCCCAGTCGCCGTAACGGGTCGGTTCGGGACCCTCGCGACCACCGTGCTCTTTGCGAGCGTCCTTGGCGGAAGACGAATCGCCTCCCGTATCCGGTACGGGAGTCGCCGGGGTCTCGGACGCAAGGTCCGAAGGTGCTTCCGGGGTGGTTTCGCCTATCATCACAGCGTTAAATATTAATTCC
The DNA here is from genome assembly GCF_001442535.1 of Lysobacter antibioticus. Classification (NCBI taxonomy): domain Bacteria; kingdom Pseudomonadati; phylum Pseudomonadota; class Gammaproteobacteria; order Lysobacterales; family Lysobacteraceae; genus Lysobacter; species Lysobacter antibioticus. The sequence goes on from NZ_CP013141.1 coordinate 1,732,310, forward strand.
CGGCCCCCATGCCTGACAACCCGCACCCCTTGCACGGACAGGCGTTTGCCCTGCCCGGCCAACGCCTCATTACCCTGGAAGGCCGCGACGCAGCAGCGTTTGCGCAGTCTCAGTTCATGAACGACGTGAAGACGCTCGCCGACGGTCATTGGCACTGGAGCGGCTGGCTGACGCCCAAAGGGCGCCTGATTGCGCTATTCGCCCTGCTCCGCCTGTCCGACCAACGCGTCTGGCTGCTGGTCCCGGACGCCGACGCCTCGGCGATCGCCGAGGCGCTGAAACGCTTCGTCTTCCGCAGCAAGGTGGTCATCGCCCTGCGCGAGGACCTGAGCGCCGAAGGGCGCTGGGCCGAGCCGGCGCAGGCGCGCGGCGCCGCCCTCGGCGGCGACGAAGACGCCGGCCTGGAGCTGGACTTCAGCGGCGACGGCGGCGCGCGCAGCCTGCGCATCGTCGCGGACGCGAGTGCGCCCGAGGACCCCGCAGCGGCCGCGCAGTGGGCGATGGCCGACCTGCGCCACGGCCTGCCGCGGCTGCCGGCGTCGCAGGCCGAACAATGGACCCCGCAACAGCTGTCGCTGGAACGCCTGCGCGCCTTCAGCGTCAAGAAAGGCTGCTATCCCGGCCAGGAGATCGTTGCGCGCACCCATTTCCTCGGCAAGGCCAAGCGCGGCGTGGTGGCATTCGCCGCTTCCGCGCCGATCGAGCCCGGAGCGGAAGTGCGGGGCGAAAGCGCTGCGCTGGGCACCGTGGTCGCCTCGGCGAGCGATGGCGCAAGCCATCTGGCCCTGGCGGTGCTGCCGCTGGAGCGCCCCGAACAGGCGCTGAGCATCGGCGGCCAAGTGATCGAAGAAGTGCCGCTGCTGGACGGTTTCGCGCGCTGAGGTTGCGCCTGCAGGGTAAGAAGCGGCGCGAGCCGCGACTACGCAGCCACCCGACTGCAACGCGGCAACCTGAAACCCCACGGTCGCGGCTTGCGCCGCTCCTACAAAGGGTTGCGCTGCACCAGGGCACTGCGACAGCTTTTAAGGGTAGGAGCGGCGCGAGCCGCGACCACGCAACCACCCGACTGCAACGCGGCAACCTGAAACCCCGCGGTCGCGGCTTGCGCCGCTCCTACAAAGGGTTGCGCTGCGCCAGGGCACTGCGACAGCTTTTAAGGGTAGGAGCGGCGCGAGCCGCGACCGCGCAACCATCCGACTGCAACGCGGTAACCTGAAACCCTATGGCCGCGGCTTGCGCCGCTCCTACAAAGGGTTGCGCTGCGCCAGGGCACTGCGACGGCTTTTAAGGGTAGGAGCGGCGCAAGCCGCGACCACGCAACCACCCGACTGCAACGCCTCAATCTGAAGCCCCGCGGTCGCGGCTTGCGCCGCTCCTACCCCGGGCGGGCGACTACGCCGCCTACAAGCCGCCCTCGCCGGTCGTCGACATCCAGACCGAACGCCCGACTTCGTTGCGCTCGGTTTTCCAATGCTCCTGCCAGGCCTGGAACATCAACACGTTCCACAGATGGGTGTGCCAGCGGCGCTCGCCGGCCAGGAACTGCCGCCACAGGCCGCCGACCAACTCGGCGTCGAAATAACCTTCCTGCGCCAGGCGCGAAGGGTCGAGCAACCCCGCCGCCCACTCGCGCAGGTCGCCGCGCAGCCATTGCGTCACCGGTGCGCCGAAACCGCGCTTGCCGCGGTCGACCATGGCGTCCGGCAGGTAGCGCTTGAGCACGCGCTTGAGCAAGTACTTGCTGCCGCTGTCGCCGCGCTTGAACTGCAACGGCAAGGACCAGGCGAACTCGGCGACGTGAGTGTCGAGCAACGGCGCACGCGCCTCCAGGCCTACCGCCATGCTGGCGCGGTCGACCTTGCACAGCAGGTCGTCGGGCAGATACACACTGTAGTCGGCCAGCATCATCGCGTCGGCGGGCGTGCCCACGCCGCCCAGCGGTTCGGCGAGGTCGTACATCGTCGCCGGCAGTTTCGACCCGGGCACGGCGGCCTGAGGGAAACGCCAGCGCACGATGCGGTTGCGGTAAACGTCGCCGATGCCCTGCGCGCCCATCTCGGCGGCGAACGCGGCGAAACCGCCGGCGCGCGAAGCTTCGCCGTGACCGCTCGCGGATTTGGCCAGCCAGCGCCGCAGCGGTGCCGGCACGCGCCGCTGCAGACGCAGGTTGCGCAAGGCGCGCTCGTAGCGGGTATAGCCGAAGAACAACTCATCGCCGCCGTCGCCCGACAGCGCCACCGTGACCTGGCTGCGCGCCAAGGCGCAAACCAGCGCGGTCGGCACCTGCGAGGCGTCGGCGAAGGGCTCGTCGAACATCGCCGACAGCCGCGGCACCACCGCCAAGGCATCGGCGCCGCTGACATAAAGTTCGGTGTGCGCGGTGCCGAGATGGCGCGCAACTTCCCGCGCGAGCGGCGCCTCGTCGTGGTGCGAACCCTCGAAGCCGATGGTGAAGCTCTGCACCGGCTTCGCGCTCAGCGCCTGCATCAACGAAGTCACCACCGACGAATCGGTGCCGCCGGAGAGAAACACGCCGACCGGCACGTCGGCGACCATGCGCAGGCCCACCGCATCGCGCAACAAGTCGTCGAGCCGGTCCTCGGCGGCGTCGATGTCGCCGTCGAAGGGATGGCGGATCGCCGCGGCCATGCGATCGCGCGCCTGCCAATAGCTGTGCTGGTCGCGTTTGGGATCGTGGGCCGCCGCACCGCGCGTAACCGTGGCCGCGTCGAAACGCAGCAAGGCGCCCGGCATCAACTTGAAGGTGTCGGTATGAATCGCGTACGGCGACGGCACGTAGTCGTAACGCAGCAACAGGGCCAATGCATTGCGGTCGACGCCGTTGTCGAATTGCGGGTGCCGCCACAATGCCTTGAGTTCGGAGCCGAACACCAAGGTGTCGCCGGCCCAGCCGTAGTACAGCGGCTTCTTGCCGACCCGGTCGCGGGCCAGCCACAGGGTCTGCTCGTGGCGGTCCCACAGGGCGATGGCGAACATGCCGTTGCAGCGCGCCACCGCGTTCTCGACGCCCCACTCCACCACCGCCGCCAACAGCACCTCGGTGTCGGAATGACCACGGAAGGCGTGGCCCAGTTCGAGCAGTTCTTCGCGCAAGGCGGCGAAGTTGTAGACCTCGCCGTTGTAGGCGATCACGTAACGGCCGTCGGCGGAGGCCATCGGCTGATGGCCCAACGGCGACAGGTCGAGAATGCTCAGGCGCCGATGCGCCAGGGCGATGCCGTGTTGCGCATCGGCCCAGACGCCATCGTCGTCGGGGCCGCGGTGACGCAGGGCGTCGCCCATCGCGCCGGCCAGTTCGAGCAGATGCTCGTGGCCGATATCGGTGCGCGGACACAGCAGGCCGGCCAGTCCGCACATGAGGGTCAGCCCTTGGCCAGCGCGTCGGCGGCGCGGACGATGTCGTCCTCGCCGGGGATCACCAGGAAGGCCGCGCCGGCCAACGGCGTGTAGGTGTCGACGCCGACCACGCGCTGCAACGGCACGCCGCCGAAACCGGCCTCGGTCAATGCAGTGATCACGCCCTCGCCGACGCCGGCACTGCGCCGCCCTTCGTCGACCACGATGATGCGCTTGGCGCCGCGCGCCTGTTCGGCGATGTAGGCGTCGTTGAGCGGCACCAACCAGCGCAGGTCGATCACGCGCGCCTTCCAACCGTGCTGCTTCTCGATCTCGCGCACTGCGCGCAGGCTCATCGGCACGCCGTTGCCGTAACTGAAGACGACCAGGTCGTCGCCTTCGCTGCCGTCCTGCGGTGCGTAGACGCGGCCTTCGCCAAGCGTCATCGCCTCGTCGGGCTTCGGATACGAAGTCAGCCAGGCGCCGTCGCCGGCTTCGTACAAGTCCTTGGTCATGTACAGCGCGATCGGCTCCAGGAACACCGAGACGCGACCGTCGACCTTGGCCAGCGCGGTCAGGGTGCGCAGCATGGTCGCGGCGTCGTCGCCGCGCGAGGCGCAACCGACCACCAGGCCGGGGATGTCGCGCAAGGCGGTGATCGAATTGTCGTTATGGAAATGCCCGCCGAAGCCGCGCTGGTAGCCCAGGCCGGCGATGCGCACCACCATCGGGTTGCGGTATTGGTTGTTGCTGAAGAACTGCAGCGACGCCGCTTCGCCGCGGATCTGGTCGCAGGCGTTGTGGAAATACGCCAGGTATTGGATCTCCGGGATCGGCATCAGGCCGACATTGGCGAAGCCCTGGGCCATGCCCAGGATCATGGTCTCGTCGAGCAAGGTGTTGAACACCCGCCGCGGGCCGAACGCCTTCTGCAGGCCCTTGGTGACCGTGTAGACGCCGCCCTTCTGCGCCACGTCCTCGCCGAACAGCAGCGTTTCCGGGTACTTGGCGAACAGGTCGTGCAATGCGTTGTTGATCTGGATCGCCAGATGGCGCGGCGGCTGTTGCTCGGGCAGCTTGGCTTCGCTGCCGAACACCTGCAGGCGGCGCTCGGCGAAATCGGCGCGCTTGGCCTCTTGCTGCACGGCTTCCGGCGAATACGGTGCCAGCGGCGCGATCACCTCGTCGAGACGGTCGAGCTTGGGCCGGCGGTCGGCCTCTTCGGCGGCGGCGAAGCACTGTTTGCGCGTGGCCTCGTACAGGTCGAGCACGTCCTGCTTCGACATCAGCCCCGACTCGAGCGCGATCGCCGCCGAACGCAGCAGCGGGTCGCTAGCTTCGACCGCGCACAACTCCTCGAACGAACGCCATTCGATCTCGAAGTCGGTGCCGGCGTGGCCCATGATGCGGGTCGTGCGCAGGTGCAGGAAGGTCGGACGACGGCTGCGGCGGCAATGCTCGACCGCGCGCTGCACGTCGGCGTAACCGCTGGCCAGGTCGAGGCCGTCGGCGGCGAAGTAATCCAGGCCGTCCATGTTGCGGAAACGGTTGGCGATCCAGCCGCCCGGGGTCTTGACCGAAATGCCGATGCCGTTGTCTTCGCAGACGAACAACACCGGTGCCGGCAGTTTTTGATACGCTGTCCAGGCGGCCGCGTTGAACGCGGTCTGGGCGGTGGCGTGGTTGGCCGAGGCGTCGCCGAACGAACAGATGGCGATGCTGTCGTCGGGGATCGGCAGCGCATGGCCGAGGCGACGACCGGTTTCGATGGCGACCGCGGTGCCGAGCGCCTTCGGCAGGTGCGAGGCGATCGTCGAGGTCTGCGGCAGCACCCACAAGGGCTTGCTGCCCCACACCTTGTGGCGCCCGCCCGAAGCCGGGTCGTCCTTGCTGGCGGCGAAGCTCAGCGCCGAATCCATCACCGGGTCCATGCCGGGCAATTTACGGAAGCGCTCGGCCATGAAGCCGCCGCTGCGGTAGTGCAGGAAGGCCGGATCGGTGTGGCGGGTCAGCCGCGCGACCATGGCGTTGCCTTCGTGGCCACTGGAACCGATGGTGTAGAAGACCTTGTTCTGCACACGCAGCACGCGCGCCATCAGGTCGAGATGGCGGCTGATCAACTGCGACTCGAACAGTTCGCGGAAGCCGCGCGCGTCGAGCGCGCTGCCCTGCAGGACCGCCTCGTCCGGCGCCGGCCGCGCGTCGGCGCGACCGTCCCACCGATTGACGAACTCGACGAAATTGGCGTCGCAGATCTCAGCCCGGTTGAGGCCTTTCATGCGCGCGGGAATCGGGCTCGGCACCGCGCTGAAGCTCGGCACGTTGTTGAAGATCGAAGACTGCAGTTGCGCTGACATCGAACACTCCGCCGCCCGTCGCCGGGCCGGCTCATCAAGGAAGAATTAGACCGAAACCGTCATGACGTTTGCGCGATGCGCTGCGCCGCCTGCGGGTCGGGATCGGGCAAGGCGACGAAGCCCGGCGTCGCCCGCACCCGCGCGCGCCAAGCGTCGATCGCCGGATACGGCGCCAGCTCGATGCCGCCGTGGCCGGCGACGTCGGTGTAGGCGAACAAGGCGATGTCGGCGATGCCGTAGGCCTCGCCGCTGAACCAATCGTGGGACTGCAGATGCCGTTCCATCACCGCCAGCGCGCGATGACCGCGTTCGCGCAGCGACGGCAGCTCGGTGCGGCGCGGCGAATCCAGCGGCGTCCAGCCGGCGATGAAACGGGCCACGGCGATGTAAGGCTCGTGACTGTACTGCTCGAAGTTCATCCAGCTCAGCGCCTGCGCGCGCTGCCAGCGGTCGACCGGCAGGAACGCGCTGCCGTCGGCGAGGTAGTACAGGATCGCGTTGGATTCGCTGAGGGTGCGGCCGTCATCCAGCTCGATGACCGGCACCTTGGCGTTGGGATTGCGGGCGAGGAATTCCGGCGTATGGGTTTCGCCGCGGCTGCTGTCGACCTCGACCCAGGCATAGGGTTCGCCGAGCTGTTCGAGCAACAGGCGCAGCTTGTGGCAGTTGCCCGAGGGCGAGAAGCCGTAGACGGTGATCACGCGCCCGCTCCCCGTTGGCGCCGCGCCTGCCATTCCTCGCGGGTCTGGCCCCAGACCTCGACTTCCATGTCGGCCGGCGCCGGCAGGCGGTCCTGGCGCATGTAGCGCGAACCGAGTTTGGCCGCGACGCCTTTCGACGGCAGATTGCCCGCGTCGATGGTGTGGATCACCTCGCTCCAGCCCAGGTGTTCGAAGGCCCAGTCGGTCGCCGCGGCCGCGCCCTCGGTGCCATAGCCCTTGCCGCCTTCGCTTTGGATGATGCCCCAGCCCACCTCGGTGCCGGGCCAGCCATCCGGCTGCCAGGGGCCGAGACGGCCGATCCAGCGGCCGGAGGTTTTTTCGTAGACCGAGAAGAACCCATAGCCGTATGCGGCCCAGGAGCCGATCACCGACATCAGGCCGCGCCAGGCCACCGAACGCGGCTGCGGCCCGCCGATGTAGCGCAGGTAATCGCCGGCATCCATGAAGGCGGCCCAATCGTCGAAGTCGTCCAGGCGCGGCGGGCGCAGGACCAAGCGCGGCGTTTCCAGTTCGATGTCGGGAATCGTCATCACGGTTCGGTTGTCCCCTCGCGCATGCGTCGCCAGCAGAAAGCCCGTCTCCCGCGCGGGAGACGGGTCGGGGTGAGCGGCGCGATCCGGCTGCGTACAAGTCGCCAGACGGCGTGCGCCCTCATACCCCAAGGGTACTTCCTTCGGGGCGTCCGCCCTTTCGGGCCACCTGCTCCCGCGAACGGGAGCGAAAAACTCAGAACGCGCTGATCCCCGTCAGCTCGCGGCCGACCACCAACTGGTGCACGGTCTCGGTGCCTTCGTACGTGATCACCGATTCCAGGTTGAGCGCGTGACGGATCGCCGCATGCTCGGTGGTGATGCCGGCGCCGCCGAGCAGGTCGCGGCATTCGCGCGCGATGTCGATGGCCATGCGGCAGTTGTTCCACTTCGCCAGGCTGACCTGGGTCGGCTGCATGTTGCCGGCGTCCTTGAGGCGGCCGAGCTGCACCACCAGCAACTGCGCCATGGTGATGCGGCGCGCCATCTCGGCCATCTTGATCTGCGCCGACTGGGTCGCCGCGACCGGACGCTCGAACAGGATGCGTTCCTTGGTGTAGCCCAGCACCTCGTCGAGGCAGGCGATGGCCGCGCCGATCGGGCCCCAGGTGATGCCGTAGCGGGCCTGGGTCAGGCAGCCCAACGGGCCCTTCAGACCCTTGACGTTGGGCAGGCGGTTGGCCTCGGGCACGCGCACGTTGTCGAAGAACAGCGACGAAGTCACCGACGCGCGCAGGCTCATCTTGTGCTTGATTTCCTGGGCGGCGAAACCGGGCATGCCCTTTTCGACCACGAAGCCCTGGATGCCGTCGTCGGTCTGCGCCCAGACGATGGCGATGTCGGCCAGGTTGCCGTTGGTGATCCACATCTTGGAACCGTTGAGGACCCAGTCGCCGCCGTCGCGCTTGGCGTTGGTCTTCATATTGGCCGGGTCGGAGCCGCCGTGCGGCTCGGTCAGGCCGAAGCAGCCGATGATCTCGCCGCGGGCCATGCCCGGCAGCCAGCGTTCGCGCTGTTCTTCGGTGCCGTAGGCGTAGATAGGGTACATGCACAGCGAAGACTGCACGCTGACGAAGCTGCGAATGCCGCTGTCGCCGCGCTCGAGTTCCTGGCAGATCAGACCGTAGCTGACCGCGTTGAGGCCGGCGCAGCCGTACTTCTCCGGCAGCGAGGAGCCGAGCAGGCCGAGGGCGGCGATTTCCGGCACCAGCTCCTTCGGGAAGCGGCCCTGGTCGAAGGCATCGCCGATGATCGGGATCACGCGCTCATCGGTGAAACGGGCCACCGTGTCCTGAACGGCGCGCTCCTCGTCGCTGAGCAAGGAACGGACGTCGTAGAGATCGTAAGGATTCAGGGCCATGGCGCGCTTGGGAGACCTCTAGGACAGAAAGACGGTCATTGTAATGGCCTGCCGCGGCCCGGGTAAGGCCGAAAACCCTCGGATCCGCGCACTTGGCGGTATCCGGGGAATTCTTGCGCAAGCCAGCACGGCAGCGGGCGGGTTTCTCGTCCGCACCTGCGACCCGGCACAAAACCACGCGCGGCAAGCAGTCCCGCCGGTTGGCGCAGGCGCGGCTGCGAGCCCCCCGGCCGTTCCGAGCCGCGACGGCGGCTGCCCCACCCTGCACTGCCGTCGAACCGCGAGGCAAAAAAAACGGGGCCGGAAGATCCGGCCCCGTTCGGGTATCGCGTGTTGCGCCGGACTCAGCCGCGGCTCGGCACGCCGGCCGACGCGGTCTGGGTCACGACCTGGCCGTCGATGACCGGCAGGCGCTGGGTCGGGCGCTCGTCCATGCGAATGGTCTGCTCCTGGCCCTGGTAGCGATAGGTCACGTCGTAGCCGACGACCTTGTCTTCGCTGCCCAGTGCGATGCGGCTGCCCGGCTTGCTCTCGGTGCGCATGGTGCCGGTGGTGCCGTCCGGGTTGCGGTAGGTCACGTTGTAGGCGACCACGCGCGAGGACTGCGATTTGTCGGACACGGTATGGCACTGGCGCTCGGTGCGGTTCACCACGCGGCCGCCGACGTGGTTGCGGTCGACGCGGTTGCCGATGAAGCCGCCGGCCACAGCGCCGGCCGCGGTCGCGGCCTTCTTGCCGTTGCCGCCGCCGACCTGGTTGCCGAGCAGGCCGCCGATCACCGCACCAGCGACGGTGCCGCCGACGTTGCCGTCGCGTTCGGGCAGGCGCTCTTGCACGACCACGTCTTCGCAGACTTCGCGCGGGGTCGAGGTGGTGTTGGTCTCGCGGACCGGATCGGTACCGATCACGGTCGCGTACAGCTTCTGCTTCTCGTTAATCGGGTTGACCTTGACCACGTCGGCGTAATCGACCTGCGGCGAGGTGTTGATCGCGCCGTTGGCGGCGATGTCGCCGACCGTGCCGGCCGGCGCGAGTTCGGCGCCCGCGACCGGAGCCAGCGCGGCCTGGCCGGCCGCGCCGTTGCCTCGGAAGCTTTGGAACGCCGCGACGGCGACGCCGCCGACGAGCAGCGCGGCAATCGCTACAGCTATCATGTTCTTGTTCATTTGGAGCCTCCGGGGCGCGCTGAGCAGCTATGTAAGTACAGACGGGCGGGATACGTTGCCGACCGTTGGGGGGACGGCGCCATTCCACCACTCGAAAGCTGAACCAGTACCTATTGATTTTCGCCAATCTGTCCCCTGTGTGAATCGTCACGCGGCCGCGTGCTAGCGTGTTTGCAACCTGCGTCACAACTCGACTGAACATGGCCAATCCTCTGCTCGCTCCCCTGTTGGGCTTTCTCGGACGCCTGAGCTATCCGCGTCTGTTCGTAATCACCGCGGCGCTGTTCCTGGTCGACCTGGTCATCCCCGACTTCGTCCCGCTCGCCGACGAAATCCTGCTGGGCCTGGGCACCTTGCTGCTGGCCAACTGGAAAAACCGCAAGGCGCCGCCGGGCATCCAACCGCCGACGACGCCCGCGCGCTGAGCGCATGCACGCCCTGGTCGACAGCCATTGCCACCTCGACGCGGCCGAGTTCGACCTCGACCGCGACGAAGTGATCGCACGCGCACGCAAGGCCGGCGTCGCCCGCCAGGTCGTCCCGGCCGTCGACGCGGCCGGCTGGACGAAGTTGCGCGAAGTCTGCGCGAGCGCGCCCGGCCTGTACCCGGCCTATGGCCTGCACCCGATGTATCTGTCCTCGCACCGGCCCGAGCATCTGCACGAATTGCGCGATTGGATCGAGCGCGAACGGCCGCTCGCGGTCGGCGAATGCGGGCTCGATTATTTCGTCGAAGGCCTCGATCGCGACGAACAAGCGCGCTACTTCGAAGGCCAGCTGAAACTCGCGCGCGAGTTCGACCTGCCCCTGATCGTGCACGCACGCCACGCGGTCGAGGCGACCATCGCCGCGTTCCGCCGCATCGGCGGCCTGCGCGGCGTCGTCCACAGTTACTCGGGCAGCGAAGAACAGGCCGAGCAACTATGGAAGGCCGGTTTCCTGCTCGGGCTCGGCGGCCCGGTCACTTACGACCGCGCCAAGCGCTTGCGGCGCATCGTCGCGGCGATGCCGATGGAGCAATTGCTGCTCGAAACCGATGCGCCCGATCAGCCCGATGCCGCGATCCGCGGCCAACGCAACGAACCGGCGCGTCTGGCCGGCATCGCCGAAACCATCGCCGGACTGCGCGGGATATCGCTGCACGAACTCGCCGCCGCGACCAGCGCCAACGCCGAGCGTTTGTTCAAGTTGCCGGCGGTGTCCGGCGCCGCATCAGAGTAGGAGCGGCGTCCCACCGGGATTTCGTCCCGGTCACAAGCCGCGACCACAAATCCTTGGCGCAGCGCGAAGACAGGCTACCGGCGATCCGTCGGCAGCCATGGTTTCGTCATCCGTCGCGATGGCGCGGTCGCGGCTCGTGACCTGATCAGTCCCTGTGGGACGCCGCTCCCACCCTTTATTCCGCCTTCGCCTTGGGCTTGAGCAGGATCTCCAGCGCACGCCCGACCGCGGCGAAGGCGAATACGCCGGTGATGTGGGTGGCCGCGCCGAGCCCGGCCCCGCAGTCCAGCTTCAAGGCCGCATCGCCGGCGAGCTTCGGCCTCAGGCCGCAGACGCTGCCGTCGGGCTGCGGGTATTTGACGTTCTCCAGCGAGTAGATCGCCGAGACGCTGAAATAGCGGCCGGTATTCTTGGGAAAGTTGAACTCGCCGCGCAGCTTCTTGCGGATCAGCGCCAGCATCGCATCGTGTTCGGTGCGCGACAGGTCGCGCACCCGCACCAGGGTCGGATCGGTGCGGCCGCCGGCCGAGCCGACCACGATCACCGGCAGCTTGCGGCGCCGGCACCAGGCGATCAGTTCGACCTTGCTGCGGAAACTGTCGCAGGCATCCAGGACCAGGTCGAAACCGCGGTCCAGCAGTTCGTCCAGGTTCGACGGGGTCAGGAAGCTCTGCACCGCATCGACCTCGATCGCCGGATTGATCGCGCGACAGCGTTCGGCCATGGCCTCGACCTTGGCGCGGCCGTACTGGCCTTCCAGGGCCGGCAACTGGCGGTTGGTATTGGACACGCACAGGTCGTCGGCGTCGATCAGGGTCAAGTGGCCGATGCCGGTACGCGCCAGCGCCTCCACCGCCCAGGAGCCGACGCCGCCCATGCCGACCACGGCGATGCGGCATTGGCGGAAGCGTGCGACCGAGCCGTGGCCGTACAGGCGGTCGATGCCGGCAAAGCGTTCTTGCCAGAGGGTGTCGGAGGATTGCGGAGTCATGCGCTTATTGTAAGGGCGGCGGCGCGGCTTTCCGGCGCGACCGCTGGGACGCTGCGGCGCGCGAGCGCGCTTGGCCAGGCCTTCCCGCCCCGCTGCCCTGCATCCGCACCCGATTAATGTGCCTTCAAAGGCGTCGAAAGGCTTGGCCGCCAAAGGTTTCTGACCTGGACCTCACATTGGCGCGTGCTATCGTGCGCCGACATTGGATGGAGGCCAGGCAATGAGCGATACCCAGCCCAGCAACGCCGAAGCGAAACGCAAAGGCAATGGTTCGAAGTACTTGTTTCTGTTTCTCATCGGCTTGGTCGGCGGTGTCGTCGCCACGGTCATGGCGGTACGCGCACTGGATCAGCGCAAGGACCACTTCCCCGACAGCGTCATGCAAGTGCAGCAGTGGCATCTGGGCCAGCTCAAAGGCAAGGTCGAACAAAATCGTTGCGGAGCCACCGACACGCTCCCGCATCTGAAAGCCCTGCGCACGATGGCCGACGATCTCGAACCGGCCTTCCCCGACCTCAAGGACGATGCCCGCTTCGGCCAGCATGCGAGCAAGATGCGCGCCGCGCTCGACGGCGCGTTGACCAGCCCGCCGCTCAACTGCGCCGGCGTCGGCGCCGTTTCGGAACAGATCGGCGAGGCCTGCAAGGCCTGCCATCAGGACTTCCGCGGCTGATCGCCCGGCTTCCCCGCCGCGAGCTGAACGCGGTGGGGAAGAAGTCGGATACAGGGTCGAAAATTGAACACGTGTTCACGTGACTGCGCATAGCTTGGCGATGCGTGGCAACTGTCCGCCACTCGCCCCTAAAGCGCAGGAGCCTCGAATGAACACCAATAACATCCGATTGCTGGGTCTGGCCACGGTCGCTTCGCTGGCGCTTGCCGGCTGTGCGACGTCTCCGGGCTACGGCGGAGGCTATGGCAACAGCTACCCGCCGCCGTCGCAGCCGAGCTACGGCAACAGCAACCAGAACAGCTGCTACGACTGCGGTGTCGTGACCCGCATCGAACAGACCACCGCGACCAGCACGGCGCCGCGCGCGACCGGTGCGATCCTGGGTGGCCTGGTCGGCGCCGTGGCCGGCCGCGAGATCGCCGACGATCACACCGACAGCAAGGGCCGTCGCAACACCGCGACCGTCGCCGGCGCCGCCGCCGGCGCACTCGCCGGCAACGCGATTCAGAACCGCGTCGGCGCTCCGAGCTACAACGTCTATGTGCGCATGAACGACGGTCGCACCGTGGTGGTCAGCCAGAAGGACCTCGGCGGCATTCGCGAGAACACCTACGTGCGCGTCGCCAACGGTCGCGCCTACGTTCGTTGATCGAGCGCCGGCGGTTATCGAGTTCGCTTCGATCGAGCGCAAACCGGGCGGCATGGCCCAGGCCCGCGATGAAATCGCGATGAAACAATGTAACGAGAAGTAATGACGAAAAACGGCCCGCATCGCGGGCCGTTTTTTGTTGCGCGCGCACCGCGCTTCGCGTTCACGACCCGCATCACGATTAAGCGCGGAACTGGCTCACTTATCGCGCGTTGCACGATCTTGCCTTCGGTTAGGGTTTTCGAGTCCGCCACCGGACCCCGCCCATCGCAACATCAGGAGATCGTGGAATGAAACTTCGCTTCGTGCATCTGGTTTCCGCGAGTGCCGTGCTCACCGGCGCCATTGCAGCCGCCGTCGCCGCACCCGGCGCAGCCCAGAACAATCCGCTGCGCGTCGGCATGGTCGCCGTCTCCGGCGCCGCCGACGATTTCCTCGGCTCGGTCGAGATCAGCATCACCAACACCAGCCGCAAGGCGGTGCGCCTGCCGAAGTGGCAGCTGCCGTCGGACCAGTTCGACGCCAAGCTGTTCAACGTCAGCTACAACGGCCAACCGGTCGCCTACGAGGGCGCGATGGTCAAGCGCGGCCTGCCGCAGGCCGAGGATTTCGCGATCCTGCAACCCGGCCAGACCTATCGTCGGGTGATCGATCTCTCGGCCGGTTACGACCTGTCGCAGACCGGCCAATACGTGGTCAGCTTCAACGCGCCGCTGCAACACGCTTCCACCTCCGACCGCGTGATGCTGCACCAGGCCAACGGCCTGCCGATGAGCGCGCAAAGCGCGCCGCTGAGCCTGTGGGTCGACGGCCTCGACCAACTCGGCGGCAGCAAGGCCTCGCCGGCGGCGAAGAAGCCCCCGGTCGGCCCGAGCGCGATGGTCAACGGCGTCAACTACGTCGGTTGCACCACCTCGCGTACGAGTTCGGCCGGCCAGGCCGTCAACGCCGCGCGCAGTTACGCCGAGAACGCCAAGGGCTATCTCAATGCCGGCACGGTGGGCCCGCGCTACACGACCTGGTTCGGCGCCTACACCTCCAGCCGCTACAGCACCGCGCGCTCGCACTTCGCATCGATCGATTCGGCGATCGACCAGAGCAACGGCCAGATCACCATCAACTGCGGTTGCAGCAGCAGCGCTTATGCCTACGTCTATCCGAACCAGCCGTACCAGATCTACGTCTGCAACGCGTTCTGGAACGCGCCGCTGACCGGCACCGACTCCAAGGCCGGCACCCTGATCCACGAGATGAGCCACTTCACCGTCGTCGCCGGCACCGACGATCACGCCTACGGCCAGAGCGCGGCGAAGAGCCTCGCCAACAGCAACCCGAGCGCCGCGCTCGACAACGCCGACAACCACGAGTACTTCGCCGAGAACACCCCGTTCCAGAACTAAGCCGCGCACCCGCGCAGCGACGCTCGCCCGTCGAGCTCCGAACGGCCCGCCATGGCGGGCCGTTCGCGTTAATGGCCCCGGCGATGCGAAATCCGCTCGCGCCCAACCCCATGCGCAGGACTCGCGCGTTCGATGACCACGAGCCTTCCGCCGAAAGTGGAAGCGAAAGCGGAAACCGGCGCCAGGATGGCGGCGGCAACGACCGGGAGACGAGGCCGGGTCGGCGCCGTGCGGGGCTCCTTCCGGATGGAGATTCGGAAGCGCGAACGGCGCGGGGCGATGGAAGCGCCGCTCGCGGGCAACAGGCGCAGGGACGTGGGACGGCTCGGCGAGGCCGTCGGGTTGCCGGGGGCTTCGTGCCCCCGGCGCTTTTTACGCAATTCGCACCGACGCATCGGCCGACCGGCGGCTTCGCGATGCGGGGCGGCGATACCGCGCTTTCGCTCGGCGGCATTCAATCGATATAAGCAGGGGGAAAGTCGTATCCGCAGGATTCGCGCCCGGTTGCGCTGGCAGCGCTTCGAATCCGACAGGCCCGGAATCGTTGCGATTGCGCTAGGGCGAAGCGGGCAATATCCGGAACTGTGACGAAAATCAAGAAATACATAGCAAAAAGCCCGGCCGAAGCCGGGCTTTTCTAACTCTATGCGCTGCGATCGAAGACCGCAGCAAACCTCGGTGCGAGCTTTACAGCGGTTCGACCGCGTCGGCCTGCAGGCCCTTCTGGCCCTGGACGACGGTGAAGGAGACCTTCTGGCCTTCCTTCAGGCTCTTGAAGCCCTGGGACTGGATCGCGCGGAAATGCACGAAGACATCTTCGCCGTTTTCACGGCTGATGAAGCCAAAACCCTTGGCATCGTTGAACCACTTGACGGTTCCCGTTTCTTTGCCGGACATCGCTACTCTCTCCTTGGAACGTGATGTTGTTAACACGACCTTCGTCGCGTGCTGGTTGCAAGGAGGAAGCGAGGTGCAACGATGTAGCGGATCGATGGATCTACCGCATCGGGGCCACGATTCACGGTGACCCTTGGCAAACGCAGCGACCGCAACGTACCCCGACATGGGCCAAAATGCAAACAGCCCGGACAGCCTGTCCGGACAAGGGATTCGGCATGAATTTGGATACGTTTTATTACATTTTGGCCGGGGTGCTGGTCGTCGTCGGAATGGTCGGAACGGTGCTCCCCGCCCTGCCCGGCCTGCCCCTGGTATTCGCCGGGATGATGCTTGCCTCCTGGGTATCCGGATTCGAGAAAGTCGGCTGGGTGGTGCTGGTGATCCTCGGCGTGCTGACGGTGCTGTCGATGGGCGTGGATTTCGTGGCCACCGCGATGGGAGCCAAACGGGTCGGGGCCAGCAAGCTGGCGATCGTCGGCTCGATCATCGGCACCTTCGCCGGGCTGGCCTTCGGCCCGATCGGCGTGTTCATCGGCCCCTTCGTCGGCGCCCTCGCCGGCGAGTTGATCCACACCCGCCAGCTCGGCCAGGCCACCAAGGTCGGCGTCGGCACCTGGGTCGGCATCGTCGCCGGCACCGTGCTCAAGCTCGGCCTCGCCTTCGCGATGGTCGGCCTGTTCGCATTCGCCTGGTTCTTCTGAGGCATCTTGCTTGCGAGCCGGCGCGCGACCGCGTTGCAGCCCCCCCCTCCAGGCTGCGACGCGGTTCACGTCTCGTTCGCGTCCGGATGCAAGACTGCAACGGTTTTGTCGTTCGCGATCCATACGCCGTGAGTATCGCCATGCCCTTGCAACGCAGCTTGATATCCGTCGCGCTCGCCAGCGCCCCCGTGTTCGCCTTCGCCCAGACCGCGCCGCAAGCGGCAACCCCGCAAGCCTGCGTGGCGATCACCAGCAACGCCGATCGCCTGGCCTGCTACGACGCCGCGCTCGGCCGCCCCGCCGACGGCGCACGCCAGGCCGATATCGCGGCCAAGGAAGCCAAGGCGATCCAGCAGAACCTCGAGATCGGCGACGAAATCGCCGGCGAGCCCAAGCCCAGCGTCGGCGAGCGCGCCAAGCGCGCCCTGTCGGGCAGCGTTTTCAGCCACGACGACCCGCTCGACAGCGCCATCGCCAACGCCGGCAAGGGCAGCCTGCTCGACAGCCGTTGGGAGCTGGCCAAGGATTCCAAGCTCGGCGTGTTCAACTTCCGCGCCTACAAGCCGGTGTACCTGCTGCCGGTGTTCTGGAACGACGACCCGAACACGCTGCCGTCGTCGCCGAACCCGCGCAACACCGTCACCGAGCCGCAGTCGCTCAAGGACATCGAGGCCAAGTTCCAGATCAGCTTCAAGACCAAGGCGGTCGAGAACCTGTTCGGCGACAACGGCGACGTCTGGATGGGCTACACCCAGAGCTCGCGCTGGCAGGTCTACAACGGCGAGGATTCGCGGCCCTTCCGCGAAACCAACTACGAACCGGAAGTGCTGCTGGTGTTCCGCAACAACTACCGCATCGGCGGCTGGAACGGCCGCATGGCGGCGATCGGCATCAACCACCAGTCCAACGGCCGCGCCGATCCGTTCTCGCGCAGTTGGAACCGGGTGATCGCCAACGTGGGCCTGGACCGCGATAACTGGGCGGTGATGCTGCGGCCGTGGTGGCGTTTGTCGGACGGCAACGACGACGACAATCCGGACATCGAGGATTACATCGGCCGCGGCGACGTCACCGTGGTGCATCGCCGCGGCGGCCACGAGTTCTCGCTGATGGCGCGCCATTCGATGCGCGGCGGCGACCGTTCGCACGGCGCGCTGCAGTTCGACTGGGGCTTCCCGATCCATAACCAGCTGCGCGGCCATCTGCAGATCTTCGACGGCTACGGCGAGAGCATGATCGACTACAACCATCGCGCCACTTACATCGGCTTGGGCGTGTCGTTGTTGGAGTGGTACTGAGGCCGGCTGCCGGCGACCTTTCATGCTGGCGTCGTTGAGACCTTGCACGGGCACGCCGCGATTCGGTTGGCGGCAGCATCTCGGTCGCGGATCGCGACCGCTAAAATCCAACAGGACGCCGCTCCTGCCCCTGAGGCGCGGCGCGTGAGCGAGTTAGGACGGCCCCTAACCTGGGTCGTAGCAGTGCTGCGTTAATCTGCCAAGATCGACGGAGACCCCCGATGAAGATGCGGCGCATCCTTTCGCTCGACGGCGGAGGCATACGCGGTCTGGTGAGCTGCCACTGGCTCGACGGCGTCGAGCGGACGCTGGCCCAGTCCGGCAAGCCCGGCCTGCTCGAGAGTTTCGACCTGATCGCCGGCAGTTCGACCGGCGCGCTCGTCGCCTGCGGCCTCGCGCATGGGCTCAGCCCCGCGGCCATGGCCGAGCTGTATCGCGATCAACGCCATCTGATCTTTCCGGATCTGGCCGGGCGACTGTGGTCGCGTGCGGGGCGCGTGTTCTACGCCGGTCTCTCGGCCCCGCGCTACGACGGCGTGGGTTTGGAGAAGGTACTCAAGAAGGTATTCGGCAAGACCACCCTCGGTCAGTTGCAGGTGCCGGTGTTGGTGACCAGTTACGACACGATTTCGCGCGCGCCGGTGATCTTCAAGAGCTTCGATGCTTGTCATCGCAAGCTGCCGGTGTGGGAGGTCTGTCGCGCGTCTTCGGCCGCGCCGACCTATTTCCCGGCTCATCCGATGAACATCCAGGGCAAGCTGTATGCCCTGATCGACGGCGGCGTGGTCGCCAACAACCCGACCGCCTGCGCCATCGCCGAAGCCATGCGCAAGGATGCCCAGGTCGACAACAGCCGCGACCTGGTGGTGCTGTCGGTCGGCACCGGCGAACGCACCCGCAGCATCGACCTGCACTCGGCACGCGAATGGGGCGCGCTGGAATGGGCGGTACCGATCATCGACGTCCTGTTCGACGGCAACACCGACTCGGTCGACTACATCGCCAGGCAGTTGGTCGGCGACGGCTATTACCGGATGCAGACCGAGTTGCTGGTCGGCCTGGACGACCTGGACGACACCAGCGCCACCAACCTCGCCGCGCTGGAGATTTTGTCGAACGAATATCTGCTCCGGCCGGCGACGAAGAAGATGCTGGCGCAGTTGGTCAAGAAGCTTTGAGGGGCGACAGCCGTTCCTCTGTAGGAGCGACGTGAGTCGCGACCCATCAAAGCGATGCACGCAAGCGCATCGGCCGCAGTGAAGACAGTCGGGCATGGCCCACGCCGGGTTTCGGAAGCCGGCGTGGCATTCGCGTCTTGGCCGGGTCGCGGCTCACGCCGCTCCTACAAAGGCAACGAAGGCCCAGCCGATGGCGGCGCGAAACCGCGACAGCGCGGTCGCGACTCGCGTCGCTCCTACCCTTAGAGCAGAGCAGCTCCGCCTGAAAACGCAACGCCCGGCATTGGGCCGGGCGCTGCATGGATACAACGGGGCCTCGTCGAACGAAACCCAGGCTTACTCCACCACCACCGGAATCTTGCCGATCCGCGCCTGCCATTCCTTCGGGCCGGTCTTGTGCACCGACTCGCCGGTCGAATCAACCGCGACCGTCACCGGCATGTCCTGCACGGTGAATTCGTAGATCGCTTCCATGCCCAGGTCGGCGAAACCGACCACGCGCGAGGCCTTGATCGCCTTGGACACCAGATAGGCCGCGCCGCCGACCGCCATCAGATACACCGAGCGGTGCTTCTTGATCGATTCGATCGCGACCGGGCCGCGTTCGGCCTTGCCGACCATGCCGAGCAGGCCGGTCTGGGCCAGCACTTGTTCGGTGAACTTGTCCATGCGCGTGGCCGTGGTCGGGCCGGCCGGGCCGACGACCTCGTCGCGCACCGGGTCGACCGGGCCGACGTAATAGATGAAGCGGCCCTTGAAATCGACCGGCAGTTCCTCGCCCTTGTTGAGCATGTCGACCATGCGCTTGTGCGCAGCGTCGCGACCGGTCAGCAGCTTGCCGTTGAGCAGCAGCACTTCGCCGGGCTTCCAGCTTGCGACCTCTTCCGGGGTGACGTTGTCGAGATCGACGCGGCGCCCCTTGGACGAGTCGTAGGTCAGCTTCGGCCAATCTTCCAGCGAGGGCGGGTCGAGCATTACCGGGCCGCTGCCGTCGAGGGTGAAATGGGCGTGGCGGGTCGCCGCGCAGTTCGGAATCATCGCCACCGGCAGATTGGCGGCGTGGGTCGGGTAATCCTTGACCTTGATATCGAGCACCGTGGTCAGGCCGCCGAGGCCCTGCGCGCCTATGCCGAGCGCGTTGACCTTCTCGTACAACTCCAGGCGCAGTTCTTCGGCGCGATTGCCGGCGCCGCGCGCCTGCAGGTCGGTGATGTCGATCGGCTCCATCAGCGCTTCCTTCGCCAACAGCATCGCCTTCTCGGCGGTGCCGCCGATGCCGATGCCCAGCATGCCCGGCGGGCACCAGCCCGCGCCCATGGTCGGCACGGTCTTGAGCACCCAGTCGACGATCGAGTCGGAGGGATTGAGCATGGCGAACTTGGACTTGGCCTCGGAGCCGCCGCCCTTCGCCGCGACGATCACCTCGATGGTGTTGCCCGGCACGACCTTGACGTTGACCACCGCCGGCGTGTTGTCCTTGGTGTTGCTGCGCTTGCCGGCCGGGTCGGCGAGCACGCTGGCACGCAGCTTGTTGTCGGGATGGTTGTAGGCGCGGCGCACGCCTTCGTTGACCATGTCTTCCACGCCCATGGTGGCTCCGTCCCAGCGCACGTCCATGCCGATGTCGAGGAATACGGTGACGATGCCGGTGTCCTGGCAGATCGGCCGATGGCCTTCAGCGCACATGCGCGAGTTGATCAGGATCTGCGCGATCGCGTCCTTGGCCGCGGTGCTTTCCTCGCGCTCGTAGGCAGCGGCGAGGTTCTTGATGTAGTCGACCGGGTGGTAGTAGCTGATGTACTGGAGCGCATCGGCGACAGACTGGATCAGGTCGTCCTGGCGGATGACGACGGGTCCGCTCACGGCGGAAACGGCATGGGACTGGGAGGCGGTCACGGCGGGCGTAGGCTGGCGGTGGGGACCGCCATTCTACCCTTCCGGCCAGGCCGGGGCCCTTGCGCGGACAGGCCGGGCGCTAAGGACGCGGCAAAGCCGGCGTCCGTCCTGGGCCGCCTTGACGCGGCAAAGCGCGCGTCCGTCCTGGCCCGCTTGACGCGGCAAAGCCGGCGTCCGTCCTAGCCGTCTTGATGCGACTAAGCTGACGCCTTTCCCGGCCGCCTCCCTGGTCCCATGCCCCCTTCGTCTCCGCAAACCTCGCCGGCGCCGCAATCACCGGCCCGCTTCAACCCGGCCCTGCCGATCATCGGCCTGGCGCTTTCCGGGCTCGGAGGCATCAGCCCCTTGCTGCTGGTGCCGCGGTTCGAGCCGATGTTCGCCATCCTCAGCATGGATCTGCCGCTGCTCACCCAGACCTTGATCGACTATCCCTGGGTGCTGTGCCCGCTGCCGCTGCTGGTATTGGCGCTGTGGATGCTGTGGCCGAAGCGGCGCCGCGATCTGGTCGCTTTGCTGTTCGGCGGCATCGCCGGAATCGGCGCCGGCGCGCTGGCGGTGATCGCGATGTATCTGCCGATCTTCCGGTTGGCGCAGGCGCTCTGAGCGAGCACTCTGAGCGAGGCAGTGCGATCCGCATCGCGGCTCCGCCGCGCCCGTCGCTGAAACCGGCGCAGCCTCAGGCTACATTGCCCGCCTACGTTCGCCCCTGGAACCCTCGCCCATGATCACCTGCTACCTGCGCTACGTCATCGACCCCTACCAACTGGCCGAATTCGAGCATTACGGCAAGCTCTGGATTCCCCTGGTCGAGAAATTCGGCGGCCAGCACCACGGTTACTTCATGCCCTCCGAGGGCACCAGCAACATCGCCCTGGCGATGTTCTCGTTCCCGAGCCTTGCCGCGTACGAGGATTACCGCACGCGCTCCTTCGACGACCCCGACTGCCGGGCCGCCTTCGCCTATGCGCAGGAGAAGCGCTTCATCGTCAGCTACGAGCGCAGCTTCTTCCGCCCCGTGTTCAAACCGGACTGAGCCGCAGCCGCCCGATGGCGCCTAACCGGAGTATCCATGCCCGTCATCAGCCATAACCCACCCGAACTGTTTCCGCCTTATCGCGGCTACAGCCATGCCACCGAAGTCCGCGGCGACGCGCGTCTGCTGGTCATCAGCGGGCTCAACGGCTACCTCGCCGACGGCGTCACCCTGCCCGCGTCCTTCGAGGAGCAGGGCGAGCTGATCTGGCGTCACATGGGCGTGCTGCTACGCGCGGCCGGCATGGACTATCGCCACCTGATCTCGCTGCGCACCTATCTGGCCGATCCCGCCGACGACGAGGCCAACGTGCAGCTGCGCCTGAAATACCTCGACGGCCACCGCCCGTCTTCGACGGTGGTCTGCTGCCGCCTACTCGATCCGCGCTGGAAGCTCGAAGTGGAAGCGATGGCCGCGGCCTGAGCCGCGCGCTCGTCGCAGCGATCGCGTCGCCATCGATCCCGCCCCGCCCGGTGCGAAGCGGTCCGGGCACCGCGGCCTCGATCGCCGACCACGCCACATACCGGCGACCCGGTTCTTGGGCACAATCGCTGCATGAGCACATCCAGTGATGCGAGCCCGTCGCCCCGCCAGGTGCAGGCCGACGGCGGCAAGCCCAGTCTGCGCGAACGCTTCGACGCCTTGCGCAACCTGCGCCCCTTCCTCAAGCAGATCTGGGCGACGAGCCCGGCGCTGACCCTGATCACCCTGGGCCTGCGCCTGGTCCGCGCCCTGTTGCCGGTGCTCACCCTGTACGTCGGCAAGTTGATCATCGACGAAGCCGTGCGGCTGGTCGCCACCAATCCCGATTTCGGTTCGCTGTCCTCGGCCTGGGCCAGCGGCCAGCTCAATACCCTGCTCGGACTGCTCGCACTCGAGTTCGGCCTGGCGATCGGCTCCGACCTGCTCGGGCGCATCGTCGCCTACGGCGATGCGCTGCTGTCGGAGCTGTTCACCAACGCGACCAGCGTGCGCCTGATGGAGCACGCCGCCACCCTCGACCTCGAAGACTTCGAAGACCCCGACCTGCAGGACAAGCTCGATCGCGCGCGCCGCCAGACCATGGGCCGCATGAACCTGATGAGCCAGCTGTTCGGCCAGGTCCAGGACACCATCACGGTGGTGAGTTTCGCCATCGGCCTGCTGGTCTACGCGCCGTGGTTGATCCTGCTGCTGGCGGTGGCCCTGATTCCGGCCTTCATCGGCGAAGCGCATTTCAACGCCCTGGGTTACTCGCTCAACTTCGCCTGGACGCCGGAGCGGCGCCAACTCGAATACGTGCGTCAGATGGGCGCCAGCGTCGAAACCGCCAAGGAAGTGAAGATCTTCAATCTTCATCGCTTCCTGATCGCGAAATACCGCGAGCTGGCCGGCAAGTTCTTCAAGGCCAACCGCGCCCTCGCCCGCCGCCGCGCCCTGTGGGGCACGGTGCTGGCCGGGCTCGGCACCCTGGGTTACTACATCGCCTACGGTTACATCGCCTGGCGCACGGTGCGCGGCGATTTCAGCATCGGCGACCTGACCTTCCTCGCCGGCAGTTTCCTGCGCCTGCGCCAGTTGCTGGAAGGGCTGTTGATCGGCTTCTCGCAAGTCGCCGGACAAGCCTTGTACCTGGAAGACCTGTTCTCGTTCTTCGAGATCAAGCCGGAGATCGTCTCGCCGGCCGACCCGCTCGCGATCCCGAAACCGATCCGCCAGGGCTTCGTGTTCGAGAACGTCGGCTTCCGTTATCCCGACGCCGAGCAGTGGGCCCTGCGCGGGCTCGACTTCGAACTGCGTGCCGGCGAAGTGCTGGCCCTGGTCGGCGAGAACGGCGCCGGCAAGACCACCCTGGTGAAATTGCTCGCGCGCCTGTACGACCCCGACGAAGGCCGGATCCTGCTCGACGGCCGCGACCTGCGCGACTACGACCTCGACGACCTGCGCGCCAACACCGGGGTGATCTTCCAGGACTTCGTCCGTTATCACTTGACCGCCGGCGAGAACATCAGCGTCGGCCAGATCGACGCGATGGGCGATGCCGCGCGCATCCGCGAAGCGGCGCGGCGCGGCATGGCCGACGAAGTCATCGAGAACCTGCCGCGCGGCTACGACCAGTTGATCGGCCGCCGCTTCAAGACCGGTGTCGACCTGTCCGGCGGGCAATGGCAGAAGATCGCGATCGCGCGCGCCTATATGCGCGATGCGCAGGTGATGATCCTCGACGAACCGACCGCGGCGCTCGATGCCCGCTCGGAGTTCGAGGTCTTCCAGCGCTTCAAGGAACTGTCGACCGAGAAGACCGCGGTGCTGATCTCGCACCGCTTCTCCAGCGTACGCATGGCCGACCGCATCCTGGTGCTCGCCGAGGGCCACCTGGAAGCCAGCGGCACCCATGTCGAACTGCTCGCCCAGGGCGGACGCTACGCCGAGCTGTTCGAGCTGCAGGCCGCCGGCTATCGCTGAGCCGGCAGCGGATACCCGCCGGGCGGAACTGTACCGGCGCCTCGTTGTCCCAGTGCGGAGCGGCGGCTATGGTGACTGCGCCGTTGCCGAGCGCACTCCGCTCGCGACCTCACGATCCAGGAGCGCATATGACCCCGATGCTTCATCGCAGCGTCCTTTCCCTCGCCCTGCTGCTGAGCCTGGCGGCCTGCCAGCGCAACCAGGAGGCCGAGGCCGCGACCGCCAAGGCGGCACCGGCGCAGCAAGCCACCCATCAACTCAACAGCGAACTCGGCGAGGTGCGCGTCACCGAAATCGCCTCGGGGCTCGAACACCCCTGGGCGGTCGCGCTGCTGCCCGACGGCGGCTTCCTGGTCACCGAACGCGCCGGCCGCCTGCGTCGCATCGGCGCCGACGGCGCGATCTCGGCGCCGATCGCAGGCGTGCCGGCGGTCTGGGCCGAAGGCCAGGGCGGCCTGCTCGATGTCGTGCTGTCGCCCGACTTCGCCAGCAGCCAGCGTATCTACCTCAGCTATGCCGAGCCCGGCGACGACGGCAGCGCCGGCACCGCGGTGGCTTCGGCCACGCTCGGCGACGCGGCCCTGGCCGACGTCAAGGTGATCTACCAACAGCAGCCCAAACTGGTCGGCCCGAATCACTTCGGTTCGCGCCTCGCCTTCGACAAGCAGGGGCATATCTTCATCACCCAGGGCGAGCGCCAACAGCGCATGGCCTCGCAAGAGCTCGACAAACTGCAAGGCAAATTGGTGCGCCTGAACCTCGACGGCAGCGTGCCCGAGGACAACCCCTTCGTCGGTCGCCAGGACGCGCGCCCGGAGATCTGGAGTTACGGCCATCGCAACATGCAGTCGTTGGCCGTCGACCCGCGCACCGGCACCGTCTGGGAAGCCGAGCACGGCCCGCGCGGCGGCGACGAGATCAACCTGCCGCAGCCCGGCAAAAACTACGGCTGGCCGCTGATCACCCACGGCATCGACTACAGCGGCCTGAAGATTTCCGAAGCCGAGGGTAAAGAGAAACCGGGCCTGGAATCGCCCTATCACGTCTGGGAAAAATCCCCGGCCTTGTCGGGCATGGCCTTCTACACCGGCCATGCCGGCTCGCCGTGGAACGACAGCCTGTTCCTGGGCGCCCTCGCCGACGGCAGCCTGATCCGGCTGAGCCTGGACGGCGACAAGATCGTCAAGGAAGAGCGTCTGCTCAAGCAGCTCGACTGGCGCATCCGCGATGTGCGGGTGTCGGGGGATGGGAAGGTGTATGTGTTGACCGACGAGAGCGAGGGCAAGTTGTTGCGGTTGGAGCCGCCGGCGGGGAAGTGATCGGCGGCTGGCGCCGGTTGCCTTTGCCTTTGTCTTTGCCTTTGCCTTTGTCTTTGCCTTTGCCTTTGCCTTTGCCATGACAGCTTGGCGCAGTCTCGAACTTGCGATGCAACCGTAGACCCGGAGGGCGCCGCACAGGACGTGCGGCGTTTTCCGATAAGACAGGGACGTCTTATCGGAAAATCCCGGCGCGAGCTGCGTGCTCGCAGGGGAGCTTCGTCAAGGAAGGCCTTTTCTTTGGTTATCTTTCTTTTGGGCCAGCAAAAGAAAGTAACCCGGCCGCGTCAGCGGACGGAAGCTCTGCTCTTGCTTGAGGCTTCTCAAAGACCAAGATCAAACGCCAAAAGCTTCCGCCACTAAAGCGGCGGGTTACTTTCTTTTGTCATAAGCAACAAAAGAAAGGTAACCAAAGAAAAATGCTTTTCTTTGAATCACAAGCCCGCACGAGCGGTGCATCCGCGGGGATCTACATACGGGACATCCCTGTCCCGATGAAAAACGGCGCGCATCCTTGCGCGCCACCCTCCGGGTCTTCGATTGCCTTCGCGAGCGCGAGGCGGCGCACAGCAACAACTAAGGCAACAGCAACAGAAAAACCTTCAAGGCAACTGCAACCAGAACCGAAGCTAAGCGGTAATAACGCCGCCTCCATCAGCGACACCCTCGACTAGCCCAACAAAAAAACCGCCCCTTTCTCAAGGAGGCGGTTTTCGATTGTCGCCAAAGGCAAAACCCGGAAATCAGGGTTTCTGCTTCGCCCTCGCGAACGCATCGGCCAGGGCGCCGCCCATCGGTGCGGCGGCCTTCGGGGCGAACGAACCGCCTCGAGCCGGGGGTGCATCGCGACGGCCGCCGCGCGGGTCGTTGCCGCGGCCTCCGCTGCGGTCGCCACGCTCGTTGCGTTCGGCGCCCGCACCCGGCGGACGCGGTGCCGGCACGGCGTCGTCGAGTCGGCGGGTCAGGGCGATGCGCTTGCGCGGGATGTCGACTTCGAGCACCCGCACCTTGACCACGTCGCCGGCCTTGACCACTTCGCGCGGATCTTTCACGTACTTGTCCGACAAGGCCGAGATGTGGATCAGGCCGTCCTGGTGCACGCCGATGTCGACGAAGGCGCCGAACGCGGCGACGTTGCTGATCACGCCTTCGAGGATCATGCCGACCTGCAGGTCCTTGAGGTCCTCGACGCCGTCGGCGAAACGCGCGGCCTTGAACTCGGGGCGCGGGTCGCGGCCGGGTTTTTCCATTTCCTTGAGGATGTCGCGCACGGTCGGCACGCCGAACTTCTCGTCGGTGAACGCTTCCGGTTTCAGGCCGCGCACGAACTGCGGGTCGGCGAGCAACTGCTTCACCTCGCGCCCGCATTGCTGGACGATGCGTTCGACCACCGGATACGCCTCGGGGTGCACCGAGGAGGCGTCGAGCGGTTGTTCACCGTCGACGATG
The DNA here is from genome assembly GCF_001442535.1 of Lysobacter antibioticus. Taxonomy (NCBI): domain Bacteria; kingdom Pseudomonadati; phylum Pseudomonadota; class Gammaproteobacteria; order Lysobacterales; family Lysobacteraceae; genus Lysobacter; species Lysobacter antibioticus. The sequence goes on from NZ_CP013141.1 coordinate 1,758,952, forward strand.
CGCAGGAAGCCGGCGCATTGTTCGAAGGTCTTGTCGCCCAGCCGCGGCACCTTGAGCAAGGCCTTGCGCGAGGCGAACGGGCCGTTCTCGTCGCGATGGCGGACGATGTTCTCGGCTACCGTGCTCGACAGGCCCGACACGCGCGCCAACAGCGCCGCCGATGCGGTGTTGACGTACACACCGACCGCGTTGACGCAGTCTTCGACGCGGGCGTCGAGCGCGCGCGCCAGGCGGTATTGGTCGACGTCGTGCTGGTACTGGCCGACGCCGATCGCCTTCGGTTCGATCTTGACCAGTTCGGCCAACGGATCCTGCAGGCGCCGCGCGATCGAGACCGCGCCGCGGATGCTGACGTCGAGATCGGGAAACTCCTTGGAAGCGAACTCGGAGGCCGAGTACACCGAGGCGCCGGCCTCGCTGACCACGGCCTTGGTCAACTTGGCTTCCGGCATCAGCTTGATCAGATCGGCGGCCAGCTTGTCGGTTTCGCGCGAAGCGGTGCCGTTGCCGATCGCGATCAGTTCGACGCCGTGCTTGATGCACAGCGCGCGCAGCGTGTGCAGGGACTGGTCCCACTGCTTGCGCGGCTCGTGCGGGTAGATGGTGTCGTGGGCGACGAACTTGCCGGTGGCGTCGACCACCGCGACCTTGACGCCGGTGCGCAGGCCCGGGTCGAGGCCGAGCACGGCGCGCGGACCGGCCGGAGCGGCCAGCAACAGGTCCTTGAGGTTGTCGCCGAACACGTCGATGGCTTCGGCCTCGGCCTTCTCGCGGGCCTGGCCGAACAGGTCGAGCAACAAGTGCAGGTGCAGCTTGGCGCGCCAGGTCAGGCGGCAGGCATCGAGCAACCAGCGGTCGGCGGCGCGGCCCTGGTCGGAGATGCCGGCGTTGAGCGCGACCCGGCCTTCGCCGTAGGCGTGGCCGGCTTCGGCATCGGTGCCGGGGTCGAGTTCGAGGAACAGCACTTCCTCGCGACGGGCGCGGAACAGGGCCAGCAGGCGGTGCGAGGGAATCTTCGCCAGCGATTCAGCGTGGTCGAAGTAGTCGCGGTACTTCGCGCCTTCGGCCTCCTTGCCTTCGGCGACGCGGGCGCGGATCACGCCGACCTCGGTCAGCCAGCCGCGCAGTTCGCCGACCAGCCTGGCGTCTTCGCCCCAGCGCTCCATCAGGATCGCGCGCGCGCCTTCGAGCGCGGCCTTGACGTCGGCGACCTGCTTTTCTTCGCTGACGAAGCCGGCGGCGTAGGCTTCCGGGCTCAAGGTCGGGTCGGCCAGCAGGCCGTCGGCCAACGGCTCCAGCCCGGCTTCGCGGGCGATCTGCGCCTTGGTGCGGCGCTTGGGCTTGTACGGCAGGTACAGGTCTTCCAGGCGCGCCTTGCTGTCGGCCGCTTCGATATCGCCGCGCAGCTCGTCGGTCAACTTGCCCTGCTCGGCGATGCTTTCGAGCACCGCGGCGCGGCGATCTTCGAGCTCGCGCAGATAACGCAGACGCGATTCCAGGTCGCGCAGTTGGATGTCGTCGAGGCCGCCGGTCACTTCCTTGCGGTAGCGGGCAATGAAGGGAACGGTCGCGCCTTCGTCGAGCAAAGCAATCGCGGACAGGGCCTGGGCGGTCTGGGCGCCGATCTCGACGGCGATGAGTTTGGCGATCTTGTTGGCGATCTGCGCGGACTGCGTGTTCTGGTCTTGCATCGTTTCCAATCGATTAGCCCCGCTGGCGGGGGACCGGGCGATTGTCGCAATGCCGGCGTGAACGCGAAACCCATTGACAGCACAGGGTTTTTGGGGCGGGCGGATGAGAAACGAGCGGAGAGGAGTCAGAAACGAGCGGGAGCGAGGCGGTATCGGCTTTGCTCGCTTCTCACTCCTCTCCGCTCACCCCTGGCTTTAAGAACCGTTCTCATCGCTCGGGTACAATGTGCGCCCCGCTCCACCCGATCGATCCTCGCATGTCCTCCGCTTTTGGCACCGAAACGGTGCTGGACGTCCGTCACTGGACGGACGACTACTTCAGCTTCACCACCACCCGCGACGACGGTTTCCGCTTCGAGAACGGTCAGTTCGTGATGATCGGACTGCAGGTCGAGCAGGCGGACGGCTCGCACAAGCCGCTGTTGCGCGCCTATTCGATCGCCAGCGCCAACTGGGAAGAGCAGCTCGAGTTCTTCAGCATCAAGGTGCCGAACGGCCCGCTGACCTCGCGCCTGAAGTCGATCCAGCCCGGCGACAGCGTGCTGATCGGGCGCAAGCCCACCGGCACCCTACTGATCCACGACCTGCATCCGGGCCGCAACCTGTATCTGCTGGGCACCGGCACCGGCCTGGCGCCGTGGCTGTCGGTGATCAAGGACCCCGAGACCTACGAGCGCTTCGACAAAATCGTGCTCTGCCACGGCGTGCGCCACGAGAAAGACCTGGCCTACCGCGACTACATCGTCAACGAGCTGCCGCACCACGAGTTTCTCGGCGAACAGATCGCGGCCAAGCTCAAGTATTGCCCGGCCGTGACCCGCGAGGCCTTCGATTACGCCGGCCGCGACCAGCGCGGCCGCCTGACCGAAATGATGGAGAGCGGGCGGATGATGGACCTGCTCGGCATCGAGCCGCTCGACCCCGAGCACGACCGGGCGATGATCTGCGGCAGCCCGCAGGTGCTGGCCGATTTCCGCGGCGTGCTCGACCAGCGCGGTTTCACCGCCTCGCCGCGCATCGGCACGCCGGGCCAGTACGTGTTCGAGCGCGCTTTCGTCGAGAAGTGAGCCGGCGGCAGGCGCGCCTCAGGCCGCGCGCCGCTCCTGGCGCAGGGCGCCGCGGTAACGCCGGCTGCACGGGATGCGGGTGCCGTCGCTCATGGTGATGCGCGCATCGCCGCTTTCCAGCGGCTCGATCTCGCCGACGCAATCCAGGTTGACCATATAGCTGCGGTGCACGCGCACGAAGCGGGCCGGATCGAGCTGAGTCTCGATGCTGGCCATGGTCGTGCGCAGCGGATAGTCGCGTCCGCGCAGATGCAGGTTGACGTAGTTGGACGAGGCCTGCAGCCACTCGACCTCGGCCGCGGCGATCAGGAACTCCTTGCCGAGCTTGCGCACCAGGAAGCGCTCCGGCCGTTCCGGAACGATCGGCTCGGGCACGTCGTCGGCGACGGTCAATACGCTGGCTTCGCCCTGCCAACGCCGCAGCAACAGGCGATAGGCCTCGATCCACAGCACCATATAAGTGTAGGACCGCACGTCCTTGAGGTATTCGTAGATGTATTCGGTCGCCCAGGGGCTGAAGTCGTAGCTTTCGCCGAGGCCGGCATAGACCGCCTTGCGGATCGCCACCATGCCGGTCACGTGCGCGACCGACCAGGCCACGCTGCCGAGCAGGTGCAGGGACAGGGCACGGCGCCAGGTATCGACATGGAACGGGACCTGGCGGGTGTACCAGACCAGGGCCGGCACCAGGGCCAGCGCGACCAGGCAACTGCTGCCCTCCCAGACCGGCGGCGCCCAATTCGGGATGTCGAGGCCGGCCCGGCGGATGTCCATCAAGGTGGTCAGGCTGCCGGCGACCGCATTGACCCCGAACAGGATTACCCAGCCGAGGATCTCGGCGGTGCGGCGCCAGGGTTGGTAGCGGTCCCAGGCGCTCGGCGGGACGGCCGGATGAGCGGTAGGAATGGTGGCGGCGCTGGCGGCCGCGGGAATCGGGGACACATCGTCGTTCATGCGCGCATTCTCGCCCGGCGGCCGTCGAACGCGACGACCGGTCGTCCCCCGGGACCGCGATTCGTCCCCATGAACCACCACCGGTCACCCCGGCATCGCTCGCCAACGCCCGTCGCCACAGGCTTGCGGCTCCGCCACTGCCGTGATCGCCCATGCCACGCCGATACGACATCGACGCCCTGCGCGCCCTCGCCTTCGCCCTGCTGATCCTCTACCACTGGGCCATGCTCTACGTCGCCGACTGGGGCTGGCACCTGAAGAGCACGCACCTATCGGAGGCCCTGCAGTTGCCGATGCTGTTCGTGAACCGCTGGCGCATGGACCTGATCTTCCTGATCTCCGGCCTGTCGGTGCACTTCCTGTTGCGCGGCACCTCGCTCGGCCGTTTCATCGCCCAACGCAGCTGGCGGCTGTTGCTGCCGCTGACCTTCGGCTGCCTGGTGGTCGTGCCGATCCAGCCCTATGCCCAGGGCGTGGCGAACGGCCTGGTCGAGCCGGGCTTCGTCGACTTCCTGCTGCGCTACTACCGCTTCCAACCCTGGCCGGCCGAGGCCTTCGACGGCTGGGAGTACGGCTTCACCTGGAACCACCTGTGGTACCTGGTCTATCTGTGGGTCTACACCCTGGTCTTCGCGGCCGTGTTGCCGCTGTTTCGCAACGGCCTCGGCCGCCGTGCCCACGCCGCGTGGGCCGGGCTGCGCGGTTGGAAGCTGGTGGTGCTGCCGGCGCTGCCGTTGGCGCTCGGCTCGATCCTGTTGCAGCCGCATTTCGAGGAAACCGGCGACCTGATCCACGACTGGTACCGCCACGCGATCTATTTCACCGTGTTCCTCTACGGCTACTGGCTCGGCAACGAGGCCGGCCTGTGGCAGGAACTGCTGCGCCTGCGCCGCCGCACCCTGGGTTGGGCACTGACGCTGTTCGCGGCCTATCTGGCGATGATCAAGCTGCTGCCCGAGGAAGTGCCCGACAGCGTGCAGTACGCGATCTGGACGATACGCAGCCTGTACATCTGGGCGGCGATCTGCACGATCCTGGGCTGGTCGCATCACGTGCTCAACCGCCCGTTCCGCTGGCTGCCCTGGGCCACCGAGGCGGTCTACCCGTGGTACGTGCTGCACCAGAGCCTGACCGTGCTGATCGCTTATTGGGTGCTGCCGCTCAAGTTCGGCGCGGTCGTCGAGCCCGCCATCGTTCTGCTCGGCACCGTGCTCGGCTGCTGGGCGTTGCACGAGGCGATCCGGCGCGTGCCGTGGCTGCGGCCTTGTTTCGGCTTGAAGGCCAAACGCGGTGGCCGGCCGCAGGTGACGGCATCGGCCGCCGGCCTTGCGCGGCCGGCGGCGGAGGCGGCGTGATCGCGGAGCTTCGACACGGCGCGGTGGCTTCTGGGTAGGAGCGGCGCAAGCCGCGACCGCATCGTTTCGAATAGCGACGCGGTCGCGGCTCGTGACCGAAGGAAATCCAGCAGGACGCCGCTCCTACCCCTGGAGGCGCTTCAGCCGAGCGCCTTCTCGATGTCGGCGGCGATCGATTCGGGTTTGTCGGTCGGCGCATAACGCTTGATGACGGTGCCGTCGCGGCCGACCAGGAACTTGGTGAAATTCCACTTGATCGCGTCGATGCCGAGGAAGCCGCCCTTCTCGTCCTTGAGCCACTTCCACAAGGGATGCGCCTTGTCGCCGTTGACGTCGATCTTGGCGTACAGCGGGAAGCTCACCTCGTAGGTCAGCGCGCAGAATTCCTTGATCTCGGCCTCGTCGCCGGGCTCCTGGTGACCGAACTGATCGCAGGGGAAACCCAGCACTTCGAAACCGCGCGCGGCATAGTCGCGCTCGAGTTTTTCCAGGCCGGTGTACTGCGGGGTGAATCCGCATTTCGAGGCGACGTTGACGATCAGCAGCACCTTGCCGCGATAGCGATCGAGCGACTGGTTCTGACCGTCGATGTCGACGGCGGAGAAATCGTAGGCGGTGGTCATCGCGGGGACTCCCTGGGGACTGCAGGCACCATAGCGCTTCGCGGCGGCGGTGTCTGGGGGCTGGATAGGGCTTTGGGGTTGCGGCTCCATGCTGCATGCCACTAGTTGTTGCGGTCATCCCCGCGAAGGCGGGGATCCAGAGTTTTATCGCGACCTCACTCTAAGTCTCTGGAGCCCCGCCTTCGCGGGGATGACGAGACTGGAGGTGCGACTCCCTGCTGCAATGCTCTTGCCGTCATCTTTGCCCAGGTGAGGTCCAAGGCCCTATCGAGACATGACTCTGAAGTCTCTCCGGCCCGGCCAGGGCGCACGGCGCCCAGGCGTTCATGGATGCGCGAGCCAGCGGCTCGCAAGCGCATCCACTCACCCCACAAAAACGAACGGCCCGCACGAGGCGGGCCGTTCGCAGCAACGCAATGCAGGCTCGGATCAGAACGAAGCCTTGAACTCCGCACCGACGATGCGCGGGTCGTTGACGAAACCGACCAGGTTGTTGAAGTCGATGCCGCCGACCGCACGCTTTTCGTTGAGGATGTTGCGGCCGTACAAGGCCACGTCGTAACGGCCGTTGTCCCACTGGTAGCCGATGCGCAGGCCGCCTTCGAGCAGGTCCTTGCCGCGGAACTCGCGGGCTTCGTACAGGAAAAAGTTCACTTCGCTGCGGTAAGCCCAGTCGGTGTAGACGTAGAACTCGTTGCCGTTGGCGAGCGGCAGGCTGTAGCGCGCGGTGACGTTGTAGACCCACTTCGGCGCCTGCGGCAGCGGATTGCCGTCGATCGCCGCGAGGGTCTGGCCGTTGCGCACCACGGTCGGGTCGGTGACGGTGCAGCCGCCGCCGCAGGGAGCCACGAACAGGTTGCTGTCCTGGATCTCGGTGTCGTTGTAGCTGGCGCCGAAGGTGACCATCAGGTTATCGGTCACGTAGGCGTCGAGGTCGACTTCCACGCCCTGACCGAGGGTCTTGTCGGCGTTGACCAGGATGGTCTGGTTAAGCGCGCCGCCGACGGCGTTGAGCTGCTGGTTGTCGACGGTGTAGCGGAACAGGGCCACGCCGAGACGCGCGCGCTTGTCCCACAGGTCGGCCTTGAGGCCGGCTTCGTACGAGATCACCTTCTCGGCGTCGGCGACCGACGGCTGCGGCGGGGTCTGGAACAGCAGGCGGCCCTGGATGCTGGGCGCGCGGAAGCCCTTGGCGATGCGCGCGTACAGATTGATGTCCGCGGTGGCCTGGAACACGCCGCTGATGTCCCAGCTGACGTCGTCGACGTCGGTGCGGACCTTGAACGGGCCCGACACCGGCGCACCGAACGGCGCGCTCTGCAGCACGCTGGCGCTGAAGTCCTTCTTGTCCTGCGTATAGCGCAGACCACCGCGCAGCTTGAAGCGCTCGCTCACGTCGTATTCGAGCGAACCGAACGCGGCCCAGGCCTTGTTGCGCTGCTTCTGCTGGGCATGACCGGCCTGCACGCCGCCGGCGAGGCTATCGTAGTTGAGGCTGTCGACGGTGATGTCTTCGTCGAAGTAGAACAGGCCGGCCTGCCAGTTGAGCGGGCCCGCATAGCTCGATTCGATGCGGAATTCCTGGGTCCACTGGCGGTGATCCGGCAGGCCGTCGGCCGACTCGGCGGCGAACGGAATGCCGACCGGGGTGCTGCCGCCCGGCAGGAACATCGCGCCTACACCGCCGTCGATGTCGCCGCGGCTAAGCGAATCGGCGGTTTCGTAACCGGTGATCGAGTACAGGGTCAAGTCGTTCGGCAGTTCCCAGCTCAGGCGCGCGCTGGCGCCGTAGCTGTCGAGCTCCTGCGAGTTGCGGCCGTCGATGCCGACCTCGTCGATGTCGAAACCGTCGGCGAAATCGTTGGTGCCCTTCTTGAACAGCATGGCGCGGAACAGACGCGCGGTGCCGTTGAGGTGGCGCGAGTGGACGTTGAACAAGGCATTGAAGGTGTCGCTGCCGTCGTACTGCAGCTGCAGGCGCACGGCGGATTCGTCGTAGCCTTCGAGTTCGCCGTTGCTGCGCGCGTTCGGATTGGTGTTGGTGACCCAATCGTCGCGGCGCTGGTACATCGCCGAAGCGCGCGCGGACCAGTTGGCGCTGAGCGGGCCGCTGATCGCGCCTTCGAAATTGGTGGTGCCGTAGGTGCCGTAGGACACCTGGCCGTAGCCTTCGAGCTCGCGGGTCGGCTTGGCCGACTCGAACTTGACCACGCCGGCCGGGGTGTTGCGGCCGAACAGCGTGCCCTGCGGGCCGCGCAGCAGTTCGACGTTCTCCAGGTCGAACACCGGGAAGCCCTTCAGCAGCGGGTTCTCCAGGACGATGTCGTCATAGACCAACGAGACCGGCTGCGAGGCGTTGAGGTCGAAATCGGTATTGCCCAGGCCGCGGATGTAGAAACGCGGGAAGGCGCGGCCGAACGAGGACTCGATGTTGAGGCTCGGCAGGCGGCCGGACAGGAAGCGGATATCGCCGCCGCCGGAACCGAGCACGTGCAGCTTCTCGCGGTCGACCGTGGTCAACGCGACCGGGACGTCCTTGGCGCGTTCGACCTTGCGCTGGGCGGTGACCATCAGCGCGTCGAGGGTCTTAGCCTCGCCTTCGGCGGGCGCGGCGGGCGCCGGGTCCTGGGCAAAGACGGTGGCGGAAGCGAGGGTCAAGCCGATAGCGACGGCCAGGGCGTGACTACGGGGCGCAGGGCTGCGAAGAGCACGCAAGTGCTGGAACATGGTCGGGTTTCTCGATGGACGCGGCGCGTGGGACGCCAGTTCGTGGGAAACCGCCGCCGCCGTGCTCCCTCGGGCACGCGCGTACGGCGATGGGCGATCGGACCGTCCCTTGACGGCCGTGACGCGGACTGCCCGCGCCGGTGGCGGCTCATTGACCGGCGAATGTTACCAAACCATTAAAGAGCCCGTGCTCGAATGGGCTTTCTGGCCGATCGGCGGACTGGCCGGCAGAGAGCCCCCTCTCCCGCCAGCGGGAGAGGGCTGGGGTTAGAGCCGGCTTCAAGTTGCGAGTCGCTTGGGCTTTGGCGGGGAAGAGCAAATCCCCCCTGCCCCCTTTTCCAAAAGGGGGGAACAGCTCGGGTAGGTTTCGAGTCGGCCGACGCGAATCGTCAGCGAGGGGAAAGCGCTGCTACCGAAGCCGCCGAACCATTGCCCCCTTGGTCAAAGGGGGCCAGCGCCAGGCGCATCGGGCCGAAGGGGCGAACGTGCAGCGCGGGGGATTTGCCGTTGCTCGCCCGGTCGATTTGCTCTCTCGCGAGCAAGAGCAGTCCCTCTGCCCCCCTTTTTCAAAGGGGGGGAGTTCTTCGAGTTGGATTCGTTGCGATCTACACGCCGGGACCTAATCCCCGTAACCCACTTCGCAGGCGCTTACTTCGCCGCGGCCACCTTGGCCGGTGCGGCGAAGGGCTTCACGCCCAGGGCGTCGTAGACCTCACTGGGGTAGTAAGCGGTGTCGCCCTGCAGCACCAACGAGACCTTGCGGATGTCGGCGATGTCGCGGGTCGGGTCGCCGTCGACCAGGATCAGGTCGGCGCGCTTGCCGGCCGTCACCGAGCCGCGGTCGTCGAGCACCCGGGCGACCTTGGCGGCGTTCCAGGTCGCCACCTGCAAGGCCTGCGACGGAGTCAGGCCGGCACGCACGTACAGCGCCAATTCGTGCTGCAGGGTGAAACCGGGCACTTCGTCGGTGCCTGCCAGCAGCGGCACGCCGGCCTTGTAGGCGCGGCCGACGAACTCGACCGCCTTGGCGTAGGACTTGTTGTAGCGCGCCGCGGTGGCGTCGTCGGGGATGTTCATCTCGGCCGAACGGCGACCGCGCTGCACGTCCGGCGGCAGGTGGTCGGCAATGCCTTCGACGATCGGCGACAACTCGCCGTCGCGCTGATGCAGGAACTCGAAGGTCGCCAGGGTGGGGTCGATCGCGATCTGCTTCTTCGCCAGGGTCGCGATGAAGTCCTGCACCGGCTTGGAGTCGAGGTCGAGGTCGGCGGCCTTGTCGGCGACCAGGTAAAAACGCTGCAAAGTGCGGGTGTCGGTCTTGTCGTCGACGAAGAAATTCAGCAGCAGTTGGTTGATGTGCTGGACTTCGTCGTAGCCCTGGTCGACCACGTCCTGGGCGCGCATGAACGCCGGCACGTGGCCGCTGACGCGCAGGCCCTTGCTGTGCGCATAAGCCGCGGTCTCGCGCAGCAGCTCCTTCGGGAAGGAGTTGTAGATCTTGACCTGCGGATAGCCGTTGGCAGCGTACCAGTCGACCGCCGACTTGGCGCCGGCGATGTCCTTGATGACGAAGCCGTTGCGCGCCGAGAAATTGCTCTCGCCCTCGATGAAGCCGGCCGGCACCACGTTCGGCGACAACAACGTGCCCGCCTTGATCTCGCCGATCATCTGCTGCAGGGTCGCGTTGTCGTTGCCCATGTCGCGCACGGTGGTGACGCCCGCGGCGATGTTGAGGCCGCCGTCCCAACGCGAAAGATGGCCGTGCATGTCGAACAGGCCCGGCATCAGCACGCGGCCGCCGCCGTCGACGCTGCGGTCGTACTTCAGCGATGCCGCGGCCTTGCCGACCGAGACGATCTTGCCGTCGGCGACAACCACGTCGGTGGCCTCGCCGAGCTGGGCCTTTTCGCTGTCGAACACGCGCACGTCGCGCAGCAGGGTGGTGCCGGCGAAACGGTGGCCGAGCTTCTGCCGCAGGTCCACCAGCAGCTTGCCTTCGGCGGCCTTCTGCCGTGTTTCCAGCGCGTTGGCGTTGCCCTGCCACCCTTCTTCGATCAGTTGCAGATAGCCGGGATAGATGAAGGCGAACAAGCGCGGTTCCGCGCCGGTGGTGGCCCAGGCGAAGTTCGGGGTGAAGCCCTGCCCGGTCATGGCGAGCAATTGCACCTTCTCGGTCTTGCCGTCGCGGGTCACCTCGGCTTCGTCGAGCTTGCGCGCGCTCAGGCTGCCGTTCGGCAGCAGCGGCAGCTTGCCGTCGCTGCGCTTGGCCAAGGCATTGAGCACCACCGAAATGCCGGCCGGGGTGCCGCCGAGCGGCGCATACAGACCGGGGCCGGACACGCTCGCCTCGCCCGAATCGGACAGCGACTTCCACACCGCCTTGTCGCCGTCGCGGCGGAAGCTTTCATCGACTTTCGCGCCGAACGTCGAGGTGCCCTGGACCTGATAGGTCTGGTAGGTGCCGTCCTTCGCCAGCGTGTAGGTTTCCTTGAGCTCGGGGCCGCGGCCGTTGTCCTTGAAGATGAAATCGACCGTGGTGGTGCCGTCGTCGGCCCGGGTCACGACCTGCTGGCCGGCCTGCTTGCCGCCATCGACCAGGGCCAGGTAACGCGTGGTCTCGGCCGCGAAGGCGCTGCTGGCGAAACCCGAGGCGAGGCAGACCGCGAGGGCCAGGCGGGCGACGGAGGGCAGGCGCGGCGCGCGCAGGGTCGAGCGGGACATCGGCAGTTGAGGCATCGGATCGTGCTCCGGAAAAAACAGAATGAAATAGGTAGAAACCTGGAGTGCTAAGGCTTCAGTCGTGATGCGTGATCATCAGGACGTAACCGTCCGGGTCCGTGACCCGGAACTCGCCCTTGGGGCGGTAGAACGGATGGGCCATGGCGCCGGCGTCGATACCGGCGGCGAGCACGCGCTCGCGCATCGCCGCGACGTCGTCGCAATACACATAGAACAGCACCGCCTGAACGGTGTCGTCGACCGGCCCGTCGGCCAGCACCAGCATCAGCTCGGCGCCGCCGGGGCTCTGCAGCGAGACCCAGACCGGGTCGTCGCCGCAGGAGGGCTCGTAGTGGGCGTTGCCGATCGCGAAACCGAAGGTGGCATAGAAGGCTACCGCGCGCGGCACCTGGGCGACGTGCAGCATCGGCACGAAACGCTGTGCGCTTGGCGCCGTCATGAGGCCCGTCCCGGCGCCCGTCCTGTATGTCGGCTGCCCTGCGCCATCGCCCCGCTCCTTGATGAACTGCGCCGGAGTGTAAACCGGCCGCAGCCGGCGAACCTGGCCCCTTGGTCATGCTTTGCCCGGCCTCGCGGGCCCGCCCCGGGCGGCCATGCCTTTCGTCACGGGCCGCCCTGGCCCGGGGTCGGTTAGGCTTTAAGGTTCCTATTGACGAGGTTCCGCACGATGAAGCATCCCCTCGCGCTGGCGTTGGCCGTGGCCCTGTTCGCCACCGGTACCAGCCTTGCCCACAATGCCCAGGCCCAGACCAAAGCAGACCAAGCCGTGACCGCCAACGCTCAATCGAACGCGAACCCGTTCTTCCAGGAGAGCCCGCTGCCGCTGCAGTTCCCGCAGTTCGACAAGATCAAGGACGCCGACTTCGCGCCGGCCTTCGATCGCGGCATGGCCGATCAGCTCAAGGAGATCGAGGCGATCGCCAACAACGCGCAGGCGCCGAGCTTCGACAACACCATCCTGGCGCTGGAGCGCTCGGGCCGCATCCTCGCCCGTTCCACCTCGACCTTCTTCAACCTGATGAGCACCGACACCAACCCGGTGCGTCAGAAGCTCATGCAGGAATACGCGCCGAAGATGTCGGCGCACCGCGACGCGATCAACCTCAACCCCAAGCTGTTCGCGCGCATCAAGACCCTGTACGGCCAGCGCGACTCGCTGGGCCTGGACGCCGAGGGCGTGCGCCTGGTCGAGCGCTACTACACCGACTTCGTCCGCGGCGGCGCCAACCTCAGCGACTCGCAGAAGACCCGCCTGAAGGCGATCAACGCCGAGCTGGCCGAACTGGGCGCCAAGTTCAGCGAGAACGTGCTCGAAGAGGTCAAGGACTCGGCCATCGTCGTCGACACCAAGGCCGAACTCGACGGCCTGTCCGACGAGCGCATCGCCGCCGCGGCCGAAGCGGCCAAGGCACGCAAGCTCGAGGGCAAGTACCTGCTGACCCTGCTCAACACCACCGGCCAGCCGCCGGAGACCGATCTGACCAACCGCGCCCTGCGCGAGAAACTGCACAAGGCCTCGGTCGCGCGCAACAGCCGCGGCAACGCCTTCGACAACACCGAGCTGGTGTCCAAGGTCGTCACCCTGCGCACCGAGCGCGCCAAGATGCAGGGCTACCCGAACTACGCCGCCTACGTGCTCGAGGACGAGACCGCCAAGAACCCCGAGGCGGTCAACAACATGCTCGGCCAACTCGCCCCGGCCGCGGTCGCCAACGCCAAGCGCGAAGCCGCCGACCTGCAGGCGATGATCGACAAGGAACAGGCCGCCAAGGGCGAGAAGAGCTTCCAGCTCGAGCCCTGGGACTGGGCGTTCTACGCCGAGAAGGTGCGCAAGGAAAAGTTCGCCTTCGACGAAGCCCAGCTCAAGCCCTACTTCGAGATGAAGAACGTGCTCGAGAACGGCGTGTTCTACGCCGCCGGCCAGCTCTACGGCCTGAAGTTCAAGCAGCGCACCGACCTGCCGCTGTATCGCCCGGACACCAGCGTTTACGACGTGTTCGACGCCGACGGCAAGCAGCTGGCGATCTTCATCGCCGATATGTACTCGCGCGATTCCAAGCGCGGCGGCGCCTGGATGAACTCCTACGTCGACCAGTCGGAACTGTTCGGCACCCTGCCGGTGGTGGCCAACCACCTCAATATCCCGGCACCGCCGGCCGGCAAGCCGACCCTGATGACCTGGGACGAGGTCACCACCATGTTCCATGAGTTCGGCCATGCCCTGCATGGCATGTTCTCAAACGTGAAGTACCCCTACTTCTCCGGCACCAGCGTGCCGCGCGACTTCGTCGAGTTCCCCTCGCAGGTCAACGAGATGTGGGCCGACTGGCCGTCGGTGCTGGCCAACTACGCCAAGCACTACCAGACCGGCGAGCCGATGCCCAAGGAACTGCTGGACAAGGTCCTGGCCGCGTCCAAGTTCAACCAGGGCTTCACCACCACCGAATACCTCGGCGCGGCCATGCTCGACCAGAACCTGCACCAGATCGGCGACGCCGCCCAGGTGCCGAAGGCCAAGGACGTGATGGGCTTCGAGACCGCTTCGCTGAAGAAGGACGGCATTTACTACACGCCGGTCCCGCCGCGTTACCGCACCCCGTACTTCAGCCACATCATGGGCGGCTACGCGGCCGGCTACTACGCCTACATCTGGTCGGAAGTGCTGGACGCCAACACGGTGCAATGGATCAAGCAGCACGGCGGCCTGACCCGCGAGAACGGCGACCGCTTCCGCGCCACCCTGCTCTCGCGCGGCGGCAGCAAGGACGCCCTGCAGCTGTTCCGCGATTTCGCCGGCCATGAGCCGAAGATCGAGCCCCTGCTGGAGCGCCGCGGCCTGACCGCCCCGGCCACCGGCGAGCCCAAGAATAAATAATTCAGGTTCGCTGACCGGCTTTTCGCCAACTAAGGCCGCCCACCTGTCCGGTGGGCGGCCTTTTTGTCGTTGGAAGGCACATAACCACCGTTATCACGATCTAAAGATTTCCAAGGAATTTCCGCACTTTCGACGAAGCTCGACTTATGTCACATTCGGTCCAAGTGGAGCCCAACTAACCTGATTTTGGATATCGACGGCGTCGTTCAGCACCAGCGTAACGACAGGAAGTTCGATCAACAGGGGACATCAGGATGGCCGCCATCTCCGTGGTCCAAGCTGCAAGCTCGTCCGGTTCCAGTTCCAACCGCAACGATCGACGCATCGCGCTGGTCGAACGCGATCCGCTGTTGAGGCAACAGATCCTGCATTCGCTGCAGATGCGCCAGTTCGCCGTCGTCGAATGCGCGAACGCCACCGCGCTATACCGCAATCTGCTCAGTTCGCCCTGCGATATCGCAGTAATCGCGAGCGATCTTCCAGACGACAATCCACGCACGGTCGCCTTGCACCTGCGCCAACATTCCGACATCGGCATCGTCATGCTCGACGCCGATGCCGGCAGCGGCTGCCAGACCGAGTCCTATCACGAGATCGCCGACGCCTGTTTCCCCAAACCGGTCGACCTCGACGGACTCGCCGCGGTCATCACCGCGATGCACAGCCTGCAACATCACATGCGTGCCATGCCCGCGCGCAGCAGCGCCGGTTTGAGCGAATGGGAACTCGCGCTCGACGGTTGGACCCTGCGCACCCCCGACGGATCTTCGATCGACCTCAGCGCGCCCGAGCGCAGTGTGCTGTTACGCCTGGTCAATACCGGCGCCGGCGGCCATCCGGTTTCGCACGACAGTCTGATCGGTTCCTTGACCAGCGATGTCTACGATTTCGATCCGCACCGCCTGGAAATGCTGATCTATCGTCTGCGCAAAAAAGTCGCGCTGATGAGCCCCTTGCCGTTGCCTCTGCGCGCCGTGCGCGGCATGGGTTATCTGTGCACCATCGTGCGTGCGAACAGTTGAATAGTCACTGCGGACTTTCATAGCGGCCGCAGGGGGCGGCTGACGTCGAGAACTGTGCAACTCACACATTCGCTTGCGTGATCTCGCGTGAGTGAAGGTGATGCTGCATGAGTGTATTGCGTAGTTGGGCTACCTAGCCTGCATCAGCCGATGACTGTCGTGCCAGCGAACGCGGCAGCGATGATATCCCACGGATTGAGACGAAATCGCAGCCATAGCGGCCGGCTCGCATCTGCTCCGTCCTGCGCTATCGATCGGCCCACCGCATCGACCGTAGACGGAGACTGTTGCCATGAATCAGAGCGACACGCAGAACGCAATTCTTCTGGCCACCGCATCGGCAGCCACGCATGGCATCCGAATGACGCGTACTTCCCTGTTCCGATCGACCGCCTGCTGGTGCGTCGCGCTGAGCCTGGCGGCGACGCCCTTGCTCGCCAGCGCCGCCGAAGACGGCTCCGCACTGTCCGCGCCTGCGATCGAGAGCAGCGAAGACACCTCGTCTTCCAACGGCGAACAGCCGACCACAAGCGATGAACTGCTCGACGAGGAAGCGCCGCTGCTGCCGCTGGTATTCGATGGCATACCCAACAGTTCCACCTGGGATTCGATGGCCTTCGACGACGGCGGCATGGCCTCGCCGATGGGCGTGATTCAACCGCCCGACCCGACCAACAACAGCCTGCCCGGCATCAACGCATACCTCAGCAACTGGCTGCTCGGCAACGACTACCAGGCCTGCGGCCTACTCGGCAGCGGCTGCCTGACCATCGATCGCGCCAACTTCAACTATTCGTATCTGTCGCTGATCCTCAACCTGGTGCAGGCGCCGAACGTGCTCGACCTGGACGGCAACCAACCGGCCAACCACCTGACCCTGATCGGCGCGGTGCAATCCGACAGCTACATCCAATTCCAGGACAGCAACTACATCGGCAACAACAACAACGCCTCGTGCGTGATCATCGGCCTGGCCTGCACCTGGCGCACCAATCCCGCGCAGAACAACCAGGTCATCATCGGCGACGGCAGCTACGCCAACGGCTCCAACACCATCGTCATGGGCACCAACGCCCGCCATCAGCTGCCGACCGTCACTGCGGCCTCGCAAGGCTTCGTCGGCGGCCCCGACACCAACTACGCCGCGCGCCTGGGCAACTCCGTGCTGATCGGCGACAACAGCTTCGGCAACGCCGACCGCCAGACCATCCTCGGCTTCGGCGCGACCTCGACCCACGCCAACAGCGTCGCGCTCGGCGCCGGTTCCAGCACCGCGCTCGGCGCCCAGAGCGGCTACACCGCCTTCGGCCTGGTCGCGCCGCAGACCTCGGCCGGCGAAGTTTCGATCGGCGCCGCCGGTTCGACCCGCAAGCTGACCAACGTCGCCGCCGGCAGCACCGGCACCGACGCGGTCAACGTGGCCCAGTTGCAGGGCGCACTGGCCAATGCCGCGGCCGATCCGTTCGCGGTCAAGTACGACGACCTCGGCGGTACGCCCGACTTCGGCAACGTCACCCTGCAGGGCCCGGGCGGCACCGTCATCTCCAACCTGGGCGCCGGCGTCATCGCCGCCGGCAGCACCCAGGCGGTGAACGGCAGCCAGATCTTCGCAATCAGCCAGTCCAATGCGCAGCGCCTCGGCGCCGGCGCCACAGTCGCCGCCGACGGCACCGTCACCGCGCCGAACTTCATCATCGACGGCAACGGCTACAACAACGCCGGCGACGCCTTCGCCGCGGTCAACACCGGCATGGCCGCGGCCGAGGCCTTCGCCGTGCAGTACGACGACGACGGCACCGGCAATCCCGACTACGGCAACGTCACCCTGCGCGGCCCGGCCGGCACCGGCACCTTGATCGGCAACCTCGCCGCCGGCCAGATCACCGCCGCCAGCTTCGACGCCATCAACGGCAGCCAGATATTCGGCATCGGCACTTCCGTGGCTAACCTGCTCGGCGGCGGCACCACGTTCAACGCCGGCGGCACCTTCACCGCGCCGAACTACGTCATCGGCGGCAACACCTACAACAACGTCGGCGCCGCGCTGACCGCGCTCGACGGCGGCCTGACCGGCAGCAACGCCTTCGCCGTGCGCTACGACGACGACGGCACCGGCAACCCCGACTACGGCAACGTCACCCTGCAGGGACCGGTTGGCACCGGCACCGTGATCGACAACCTCGCCGGCGGCACGATCGCGGTCGGTAGCCTGCAAGCGGTCAATGGCGGCCAGTTGTTCGGCCTGGGCACCTCGACTGCGGCGCTGTTCGGCGGCGGCGCGACCTTCAACGTCGGCGGCGGCTTCACCGCCCCGAATTACGTCATCGGCGGCAACACCTACAACGACGTCGGCTCGGCGCTGAGCGCGCTCGACGGCAGCGTCGCCGGCAACGACGCCTTCGCCCTGAAATACGACGACGACGGCACCGGCAACCCCGACTACACCCGCGCCACCCTGCGCGGCCCCGCAGGCACCGGCACCACCCTGGACAATGTCGCCAACGGCCTGATAGCCGCCGGCAGCCTGGAGGCCGTCAACGGCGGCCAGGTGCAGGGCTTCGGCGACGGCATCGCCTCGATCTTCGGCGCCGGCGCCAGCTTCAGCGGCGGCGTCTTCGGCGCACCGAGCTTCACCGTGCAAGGCGGCAGCTACCAGGACGTCGGTGCGGCCTTCGCCGCGGTCGACGCCAGCCTGACCAACATCAACAACCGCATCGACAACCTGCCGCCGGGCGGCACCCCCGAACCGCGCATCGCCATCGACGGCACCGGCAACGCCACGGTCGGCACCGGCACCCGCGCGATCGCCGCCGGCGCCAGCGCCAGCGCCATGGGCCAGCATGCCGTCGCGGTCGGCGGCGATGCCTATGCCGCCGGCGACAACGACACCGCGATCGGCGGCAACGCCCGGGTCAACGCCGACGGCAGCACCGCGGTCGGCGCCAACAGCAGCATCTCGGCGTCCGCGACCAATGCGGTCGCGGTCGGCGAAAGCGCCAGCGTGACGGCCTCGGGCGCGGTCGCTCTGGGCCAGGGCGCGGTCGCCGACCGCGCCAATACGGTTTCGGTGGGCACCGCCAGCGCCCAGCGCCAGATCGTCAACGTCGCCGCCGGCAGCCAGGACAACGACGCGGTCAACGTCGCCCAGCTGCGCTCCTCGCAGGCCGGCACGGTGCGTTACGACACCAACGTCGACGGCAGCGTCAACACCACCCAGGTGACCCTCAACAACGGCGGCGGCTCGGTGCAGATCCGCAACGTCCGCGCCGGCACCAGCAACACCGATGCGGTCAACGTCCAGCAGCTCAACGACGGCGTCAACCGCGCCATCACCACCTCCAACCAATACACCGACAACTGGGGCAACGGCCTGCGCCGCGAGATCGGCCAGCTCGACGACAAGGCCAGCGCCGGCGTCGCTTCGGCGATGGCGGTCGCGGGTCTGCCGCAGTCGTACATGCCCGGCAAGAGCATGGCGGCGATCGCGGCGAGCTCGTTCCGCGGCGAAACCGGCTTCGCGATCGGCGTCTCGACGATCAGCGAGGACGGCCGCTGGGTCTACAAATTCTCCGGCAACAGCAACTCCAAGGGCGATGTCGGCGTGACCGTCGGCGCCGGCCTGATGTGGTGAGCCCGGACACCTGACCTCCCCCCGGCGACCGCGCGCGCCCCGCCGTGGTACGCCAGGCCGCCCGAAGCGATTCGGGCGGTCTTCTTTTGCGACACCGTCGCTGCCGCGGCGCAGCGCCGACCTTGGATAGCCGCCGCATCGCCGCCATCTAGCCCACAGCCCCGCCCCACCTGCGACCACGCCCCCGAATGAATCCGAACGCCGCCGACACCCGCGATGCGCACACCGCCGCACAGGCCCTGTACGAGTGGCTGCGCCCGCACCGGCGCGTGTTCGTGCTGACCGGCGCCGGCCTCAGCACCGGTTCGGGCATCCCGCATTACCGCGACGAGAACGGCGCCTGGCAGCGCAAGCCGCCGATCGATTTCCGCGCCTTCGTCGGCGACGCCCGCGCCCGTGCCCGCTACTGGGCACGCAGCTTCGTCGGCTGGCCTTCGTTCGCCGGCGCGCGGCCGAACAGCGGCCACCAGGCCCTGGCGCGTTGGCAGGAACGCGACGGCCCGCATGCGCTGGTGACCCAGAACGTCGACGGCCTGCACGCACGCGCCGGCAGCCGCGACGTGGTCGATCTGCACGGCTGCCTGGACGAGATCGTCTGCCTCGATTGCGGCGCGCGGCGTGCGCGCGAGTCGGTGCAAACCGAGTTGGCCGAACGCAATCCGGATTGGGTCGACCTCGACGCGGCGGTCCTGCCCGACGGCGACGCCGACCTGGAAGGCC
The DNA here is from genome assembly GCF_001442535.1 of Lysobacter antibioticus. NCBI lineage: Bacteria > Pseudomonadati > Pseudomonadota > Gammaproteobacteria > Lysobacterales > Lysobacteraceae > Lysobacter > Lysobacter antibioticus. Next base: position 1,778,356 of record NZ_CP013141.1, read on the forward strand.
TGGAGTTCGAGCGCTTCGCCACGCCGGTGTGCGAACACTGCGGCGGCATGGTCAAGCCCGACGTGGTGTTCTTCGGCGAAAACGTGCCGCGTGCGCGCGTCGCCGCGGCCCAGCAGGCCCTGGCCGAAGCCGACGCGATGTTGGTGGTGGGTTCGTCGCTGATGGTCTATTCGGGCTACCGCTTCGCCCGCGCCGCGCGCGAGGCCGGCCTGCCGCTGGCCCTGCTCAACCGAGGCGTGACCCGCGCCGACGACATCGCCACGCTCAAGCTCGAAGCCGATTGCTCGGCGACCTTGCAGGCGGCGTTGGGGTGATTGGCGGGAATCGGGAATCGGGAATCGGCTAAGGATATCGCCGACTGTAGGAGCGGCGTGAGCCGCGACCAACCGAAGAAGTTGACGCCAGCGCTATAACCGAAGCCCGGGCAATCGGCGCTTGGTTTTTTGTACGTCGCAGACCCTGGCTGCGGACGAAGACGTCGTACTTCACCGCTTCGCTTGTCGCGGCTCACGCCGCTCCTACCCAGAAGCGGCGCGCTGTCGCTTATCGCGTCCGACGCAAGAAATTACCCCAGCGCTGCAACCGAAGCCCGGGCAATCGGCGCTTGGTTTTTTGTACGTCGCAGACCCTGGCTGCGGACGAAGACGTGGTACTTCACCGCTTCGCTTGTCGCGGCTCGCGCCGCTCCTACCCAGAAGCGGTGCGCTGGCGCTCATAGCGTCCGACGCAAGAAGTTGGCGCCAGCGCCGCAACCGAAGCCCGGGCAATCGGTGCTTGTTTTTTGTACGTCGCAGACCCTGCCTGCGGACGAAGACATGGTACCTCCCCGCTTGGCTTGTCGCGGCTCGCGCCGCTCCTACCCAGAAGCGGCGCGCTGGCGCTCAGGGCGTCGGACGCCGGTCGATGCGGCTGTGTTCGAGAAACAGCTTGCGCGCGGCCACGCCTATGTCGGGCTGGTCGATGAAGAAGCCCTGCACGCCCAGGGCGTAGAGCTGCAGGGCCTCGCCGAGCGCGCTCTGGACGATGCCGTTGGCGCTCTGGCTCAGGAAGGGCTCCTCGGCGCGCACCGTGTACGGATGCACCTGCAAGCCGAGCTGCAGCGCGCGGCCGAGCACCGGATGGACGAAACCGGTATTGCGGGTGGCGAGCAAAGCGTTGCCGTCGCCGTCGGCATCGCGCTTGGCCGGCAGGGCCACGCGCGGCAGCAGACTGCTTTTGGACGGGCCCAGGCCGGCGAGGTAGTGCGTCCGCATCCAGGTCAGCGCCGCGGTTTCGGTCAGCGCCGCATAGCCGGTGCCGGCGCCGATGCCGCCCGGGATCGCCGTGCCCAGATCGCCATAGATCGCGCCCAGGTCGCTGCCGTGCGCGAGGTGGTAGACGAAGTCGTAGGGACGGTCGCGCTCGAAGTCGCCGTACAGCTGCACCAGCGGCAGATCGATGCCGGCCTTCGGCAGGATCCTGCGCTTGAGTTCGATCAGGTTGGCGACCTCGAAACTCTGGATATAGACCCGCGCCGGGTCGGTGAAACCCTCGGCGACCAAGGTCTGCACCAGCTTTTCGCCGAGCGAGACCCGGATCGGGCTGCCGTCGATGCGCTTGCCTTCGAAGGCGAACCAGGTCGGATGCTTGGTCTCGGGATAAATGCCGATGACGCGGCCGTCGCGGCTGTGCTCCTTGGCCAGGGCGATCACCTCGCGCAGGGTCGCGATCTCGAACCGACCATCGAAGCGCTTGTTGCCGGGGCGGATCTGCGGGATGCGTTCGCGCGCGCGCAGGGTCTTGAGTTCGGCCAGGCTGAAGTCTTCGGTGAACCAGCCGGTGAGGGTCTCGCCGTCGATGACCTTGCTGACGCGGCGGTCGGCGAATTCCGGGTGGTCGGCGACGTCGGTGGTGCCGGAGATCTCGTTCTCGTGGCGGACCACCAGTTCGCCGTCGCGGGTCGCGACCAGGTCCGGCTCGATGAAGTCGGCGCCCTGCTGGATCGCCAGGCGATAGGCCTCGAGCGTGTGCTCGGGGCGATAGCCGCTGGCGCCGCGGTGGGCGATCACGATCAGGCGCGGGGTTTCGGCGGTCTGCACGGCGGACGAAGACTCCGGGACGGCGGGAGCGGACGTGGCGTTCGCCGCCGCGCCGGCCAGCGCGCCGCAGACGATCCAGGCCAGTCTAAGAGATGTACTGCGCTTCACCGGTCGATTCTCCCCAAAGTCATGTGCACCCAAGCAGGTCCGCGTGCGCCGCCGGCGCGCGTCCAAGCTGCGCCGGCCGCGAGCGCGGGTGCGCCGGCCGCGCCCGACCCGCCATCATCGGGCCTGGGCATTGCCGCGATTTGACGATCCCGCCCCAGAACGGTCCCGTATTGAAGCGCGGCCCGCCGCAGCCGCTATGATGCGGCGATCATTCGGGGAGAGCGTTCGATGAGCCTGGTGGCCAAGGTATTGCGGCACAAGTCGGTGGAACAACTGCAGGCCGAGGCCAGCAAACGTACGGATTTCCGCCGCGTACTCGGGCTCTGGCAGCTCACCGCGATCGGCATCGGCGGCATCATCGGCGTCGGGGTATTCGTCCTCGCCGGCCACGAAGCCGCCACCAACGCCGGCCCTGCCGTCGCCCTCGCCTTCCTGCTCGCCGGCATCGCCAGCGCCGCGGCGGCGCTGTGCTACGCCGAGTTCGCCGGCATGATCCCGGTCACCGGCAGCGCCTACACCTACAGCTACGCCACCCTCGGCGAGCTGCCGGCCTGGCTGATCGGCTGGGACCTGTTGCTCGAATACGCGCTGATCGTGGCGGTGGTCGCGATCGGCTGGTCCGGTTACGTGCAGGCCCTGCTCGGCAGCGCCGGCTTCTATCTGCCGGTGTGGGCGCAGGGCGCCATCGGCACCGGCGAAGGCCGCGTCTTCAACCTGATCGCGGCCCTGGCCACGATCGGCGTGTCGGCCTTGCTGGTGTTCCGCACCGAATGGGGCGCGCGCTTCAACACCGTGATCGTCGCGATCAAGGTCATCGCGGTGGTGCTGGTGATCGGCGTCGGCGCGTTCTATATCGACCCGGCCAACTGGGTGCCGTTCATTCCCGAGCGCGTCGTCGACGCCGACGGCGTCGGCCACTTCGGCCTGCAGGGCATCGCGACGGCTGCCGCGGTGGTGTTCTTCGCGGTGTTCGGCTACGACACCCTGACCACCGCCGCCGAGGAATCCAAGAACCCGCAGCGCGATCTGCCGCGCGCGGTGCTGCTGTCGCTCGGCGTGTCGATGGCGCTGTACCTGGCGGTGTCGCTGGTACTGACCGGCATCGCGCCCTATACCACCCTCGGCGGCGACGCCCCGGTCTCGGAAGCCTTCACCCGCCTCGGCCTGCCCTGGATCGCCGCGGCCATCTCGATCTCGGCGGTGATCGGCATCGCCAGCGTGCTGTTCGCCTTCATGCTCGGCGCGGCACGCATCTGGTTCTCGCTGTCGCGCGACGGCTTGCTGCCGGGCTGGTTCGCCAAGATCCATCCCAAGTACGGCACGCCGCACCGCCCGACCATCGTGCTCGGCATCTTCACCGCCCTGGTCGCCGGCTTCCTGCCGATCGGCGAGGTCGCCAAGCTGGTCAATATCGGCGTGCTTTCGGCGTTCATCGTGATCTGCGCCTCGGTATGGGTGCTGCGCGTGCGCAAGCCCGACCTGCACCGCGCCTTCCGCACCCCGTTGGTGCCGCTGATCCCGCTGATCGGCATCGGCTTCTCGATCTGGCTGCTGTCCGAGCTGGCCGCGATCACCTGGCTGATCTTCCTGGTCTGGGTCAGCCTGGGCCTGCTGGTCTATTTCGGCTACGGCATGCGCCACAGCAAGCTGGCGCAGGAACAAGCCTGACAAAAGCAGGCCTGACGAAAGCGGGCCTGACAAAGCAGACCTGAATCAAGCCGGCAGGGCCCGTCGGGTCCTGCCGGTGCGCGCTGGGCTTGTTTTATGGGCCGCTCTTACAGGAGCTGCGGACGCGGACGCCGTGAAGCGATAGCTGCGTGGTCGCGGCTTGCGCCGCTCCTACCCTGAAGCGGCACCCGCTTCACCGGGGCGCGACGTAGCCGCCCGGCACGCCGTCCGGCGACAGGACCAGCTGCCACAGCTGCGCATGGCGGCTGCGGAAGGTCGCCATCGAAGCGGCCAGATAGAACCGCCACATGCGCCGGAAGCGCTCGTCGTAGCGCGCCGCGTCCAGATGCTCCCAACCGCGCTCGACGTTGTCGCGCCAGGCCTGCAGAGTTAGGTCGTAGTCGGCGCTGAAGTTGTGCCAGTCCTCGATCACGAAGCGGTCTTCGACGTGCTCGGCGATCTGCTTGGCCGAGGGCAGCATCGAGTTCGGGAAGATGTACTTGGCGATCCACGGGTCGGAATGGGTGACCGAACGGTTGCCGCCGATCGTGTGCAGCAGGAACAGGCCGTCGCGCTTGAGGCAGCGGCGGGCGACGTCGAAATAACCGGCGTAGTTCTTGACCCCGACGTGCTCGAACATGCCGAGCGAGAAAATCCGGTCGAAGGGCTCGTCGAGCTCGCGGTAGTCCTGCAGGCGGAACTCGATCGGCAGCCCGGCGCAGAGTTCGTCGGCCAGGTCGGCCTGCTCGCGCGACACGGTCACGCCGACCCCGCGGATGCCGTAGCGCTCGGCGGCGAACTTCAAGGCCTCGCCCCAACCGCTGCCGATGTCGAGCACGCGCATGCCGGGGCGCAGGCCGAGCTTGCGGCAGACCAGGTCGAGCTTGGCCTCCTGGGCCGCATCCAGGTCGTGCAGCGGCTGCCCGCGCTCGTCGCGCCAGTACCCGCAACTGTAGACCAGGCGCTTGCCGAGCATGGCCCGGTAGAGGTCGTTGCCGAGGTCGTAATGGCGCTCGCCGATGGTGAAGCTGCGACGGTGGCTCTGCAGATTGACCAGGTGAGCGCGCAGGCCGTCGAGAATCGCCGCCCAACCGTGGACCTGCTCATCGACATGGGCGCGCATCAGGCGCACCAGCATTTCGTCGAGCGAGTCGGTATGCCACATGCCGTCCATGTAGGACTCGCCCAGGCCGAGCGAGCCCTGCGCCATCACCCGGGAGTAGAACTCCTCGTCTTCGACGCGGATGTCCCAGGGCCGCTGGCCGTCGACACGCACGTCGGCCAGTTCCAGCAAGCCCTCGACTCGTTTACGCAGCGACGCAACGGACATATCGGCCTCGGCTCGGTCGTTGAAACGCTCGGCACTGCCTGCGGATCACGGCGCTGATCGACCCGCTCTCTTCACTGAATGACGCTTCCGGGGCAACGCGCGCATGCCTGCCGCGTCGCCGCACGATAACAAACGCCTCGCCGCGCGATGTGCCGGGCTTGGCTGTTTCGCGCGCGCTCCGGCGGCGGTCGGACCGCCGGGGCGCGGCGGCACTCAACCGCCGCCGCTGAACATCGCGCGGTACTGCGGCGCGACGTGCGGCAGCAGCGCCGAGGCCGGCACTTCGACGGTCTGGGTGCCGTCCGAGTACGGGCCGACCTCGTAGGGAGCGAACACGAACTTGAGCCCGCTGAGCTTGCCGTCGGCGGCCTTGACCGGTTCGAACATGGCGAAGTTGGCCGGGTCGGCGGAGGTGCCGTCGTCGATCATGCGCCCGCCGGTCTCGATCTGTTCGGCGCGCACCGCCGGGGCCAGGTCGTCGGCGTCGATGCGCTGCGACAGCGCCGAGTGCAGTTGCTCGCGGACATAGCGCGAGATCGCGTCCCAGCCCTGCTTCTGCGGCACCAACTCGGCGGCCTTGAGCTGCTTGTTCTGCTTCGGCAGCCAGACGAAACGCGCGATCAGCGGCGCGGCATGGGCGCCGCCGGTGTAGCTGCTGCCGTCGGCCGACACCGCCACCAGGTCGGGCGTGTCGAGGATGTCGTTGAAGGTCAGCGACAACTCGTACGGCGACGGGTTTTCTTTCGCGGTGCGGCCGTTGGCCGACTCGATCAACTCGGCGCGCGCCTGGTCGGCGTAGGTCTTGAGCTCTTTCGCCAGGCCCGGGTACTTCGCCGCCTGGGTGTCGTAGGTGATGCCGACCACGTAGTTCGGCGTGGTCTCGACGACTTCCTTGAGCTCGATCGGTGCGTCCGCGACGACGACCGGTGCCGGCAGGGTCGAGGCGGGGTCGGCCGGCGCGGCGCCGGGCTGAGGCGAGGCTTCTTTCTTGCAGGCCGCCAGGGCCAGCGCAAGCAGGGAGACGGCGATGACACGCTTCATACAGCAATCCTTTTGGCAGACGTCCATGGTTGTTTCGCGCGACATTATCGCGCAAAGCGTGACGTCCACATCTAGATCGCCCTCGGTCCGCCGCTATCCGCGGCGCCGTTCACCACTCGTTGCGGTGAGGCAGCAGGCCTTGCAGTTCCTGGTCGGTCAGGTTGCGCCACTGGCCGGGCTTGAGATGGCCCAGCTTGACGTTGCCGATCCGGGCGCGCAGCAGTTGCTTGACCCGAAAACCGAAGTGCGCGGCCATCAGGCGGATCTGCCGGTTCAAGCCCTGCACCAGCACGATGCGGAAACCGAAGCGGCCGAGCTTGCCGGTCTTGCACGGCAGGGTGGTCTGGCCGTGGATCGGCACGCCGCGGCCCATGCCGCGCAGGAACTCGGGGGTGACCTCGTGGTTCACCGCGACCAGATACTCCTTTTCGAGCTTGTTCTCGGCGCGCAGGATCTCGTTGACGATGTCGCCGTTGCTGGTCAGCAGGATCAGGCCTTCGGAATCCTTGTCGAGGCGGCCGATCGGGAAGATGCGGCGCTCGTGGCCGACGAAGTCGACGATGTTTTCCTTGACCGTCGACTCGGTGGTGCAGACGATGCCGACCGGTTTGTTGAGGGCGATGTAGACGTGCTGGCGCTTGCCCTTGACCACCGCGCGCGCGCGCAGGATCTCGCCGTCGATGCGGACCTCGTCGCCCTCGCCGACTTCCGCGCCGACCCCGCCGCGCATGCCGTTGACGGTGACCCGGCCTTCGGCGATCAAGCGGTCGGCCTCGCGGCGCGAGCAGAAGCCGGTGTCGCTGATGTGTTTGTTCAGACGCATAAAGACAGGATGCCGGAAACCGGCAGCAGACGGGCGAAGGGCGCGTAGGCTGGCACAGCGGCGCCGGCTTGGCGACCCCTGGCCGCGTCCGGATTCAGGGGCGGGTGCGCGATGCCCAGGCCCGAGGCTGGCTCAAGCCTCCCGTTCCGACAGCCCCGGCCGCGCCTCGCCGCCGGGCCTCAGCCCAGTTGCTCGGTGTATTCCGGGTGGCGTTGGATCCAGGCCGCCGCATAGGAACAGGCCGGACGGACCTTGTAGCCGGCTACGCGGGCGTACTCGAACGCCGCCCTGACCAGGTCGCCTGCGATGCCGCGGCCGCCGATCGCATCCGGCACCAGGGTGTGGGTGATGACGAGCTGGTCGCCGTTGAGGTGGTATTCGAGCAGCGCCTGCACCTCGTCGACTTCGGTGAGGAAGCGCTGCTGGTCGGGAACGTGGCGAACGGAAACGGCCATGGGTCTACCTGGGATGCGGATGAGGGCGGCCATCGAGGGCCGTATCGGGGGAGTATCGAGTTTGCGATCGGGGGCCGCGCGAGCGGCCCCCCGCTGGGACAACGACCGGCCCGGTGCCGGGGCTCAGCGATTATCGCGCTTGCCCTGGTTGTGCCGGTCCTGGGTGCCGATCGAGCCCTGGATGGCGTCCATCCGGCTTTCCGCGGCATGCAGTTCCTCGGCCTTTTGCGCCGCACTGTGCGACTGCGGGCCCGACTGCGGCACCTGGCCGTGCTTGGACTCGAGCTGCTGCCAGGGCTGCGCCTCGCGCGCGTGCTCCTGCTTGGCTTCCAGCAACTGACGGGTATTGGCCAGGGCTTGTTCCGGGGTGATGCGCGGACGGCCGCCCTCCTCGTCGCCGCTGCCGGCGGCCTCGGCCGCCTCCATCGCGGCCTCATCCTCGCGCCGCGGCGTATCGGCAGCGGCCGGCTCGGCTTCGGCGGCGGCTCCGGCTGCGACCAGGCTTCCGGCCGCACCGGGCGATTGCGACGCCTGCGAGCGGTGCGCTTGCGCCTGAAGCGCGGGCGCGGCCGACTCCGAAGCGGCCGCCGACGCCACCAGAGACCTCGCGGCCGAAGAGCCGGCCGCCGAGGTATCGGCCTCGGCCGGTTTCTTGGCCTTGCGCGGTTTGGCCGCGGCCTTCGCCGGTACGCCGGTCACCGCCGGCGTCGCCACCAAGGGCGTGTCGACGACCGCATCGGTCGGCGTCACCGCCGCGACGCGGCTGTCGATCAACGGCGCCAACGGCGCCGCCGGCGTCACCGCCCGCGGTCGGGTCGCGCGCGGTGCGGGCGTCGTGGCAATGGACGCGCTGCCGAGATCCTTCACGCTCTTGTCGTGGCGCTGGGCGTTCGCGCTCGCTGTCTTGGCGACGGGCTTGCTTGCGACAGGCTGGCTTACGACGGTTTTGCTTACGGCCGGTTTGTTCGTCGTCGGTTTGTTGAGCGCTGGCTTGTTCGCTGCCAGCGCGACCTGCTTGGCCGTGGCTCGCTTCGCGGCGACGTCCAGCCTTGGAACCTTGCTCGACGCAACCTGGCTGGCGCTGCCCTTGGCGCTGACGGCCTTGTTCGGCAACGCCGTTTTCGCGGCGTTTTTCGTCGTTTTCTGGATCGCGGCCGACTTGCTCGCGGCCTGCTTGGCCGAGGCCGGCTTGGTCGGGATTGTTTTCGTTACGCTCACCCGGCTGGCGCTCTTCGCCGCGCCGCGCTTGCCGGCCGCGGCCTGCCTGGCCGGCGCTTTTCTGACGCTGACTTTCTTGGCGACGACCTTCTTGGCGCTCGCCTTCTTGCTCGCCGTCTTGCTGGCGCTCGTCTTCTTGGAGACGGCCTTCTTGGCCGCCGCCTTCTTGATGGCGGTGGTCTTGCCCGCGGCTTTCTTCGCCGGCGCTTTCTTGCTTGCGGCCTTCTTGGCGACGGTTTTCTTCGCTACCGCTTTCTTGGCGACGGCCTTCGTCGCCGGGCGTTTGTTCGCCGCGCTCTTGGTGGCCGTGGTTTTCTTGGCCGCCTTGGTCGCGGCCTGCTTGCCTGTGCGCTTCGCGCTCTTGCCCGCGGCGCTCTTGCCTGCCGATTTGCTGGCTGACTTGCTGACGGACTTGCCGGCTTTCTTGATCGCCATGCCCTGCTCCTGTCGGTTTTCCGGATGAGCGGTCACCCCCCAAGGACCGTGCTTGTTTGTTAACACGCACGACCTTCATGACGGGTGAGCAAAGGTGAGACTCGACCCAGGGCGTCAGCCGCCTGATCCTGATCGCCCGGTGTTGACACGATGTGTCACTTTTGAACGCTCAAACCCCTTGAAATCGCTGGCATGGAATGTGCTTCAATGTGAAGTACGTCACACCGCAAAACGGAAGGGGGTCCCAAATGCGTTACTTCAAGCCACAGGACGACGACCAGCAGGCCGAAGCCGTCATCACCCGCCTGTACGAGCTCGCCCGCACCGGGGAACCCGACGCAGCCGAGCTGCGCCGGCTCGATGCCCAGATCTATGCAGGACTGATCGCCTCGTACGGCGACGATGCCTACGACAAGGCCACCACGCCCGCACTGCTCCTGTCCTGAGCATCGCTCAAACGGCAACGGCGGCCTGAGCCGCCGTTCGCAAAGCCGCAATCCGGGGACGCGGCGACACAACATGGCAGCGGCCTCGGCCGCTGCCGCCCTTGTCAGCCGCCGAAGAAGCTCGGCAGGCTCGGGCTGGCGAGCCGCTGCAGGAACACCCAGAACATCTGCGGCTCCATCATCAGCATGAACAGCACGCCGTAGATCGCGCCCGACAAATGCGCGTTGTGATTGATGTTGCCCTGGCCGCGCTTGTCCATCCAATACGAATAGCCGACGTAGGCGATCGCATAGACGATGGCCGGCACCGGGATCACGAACACGATGATCCAGCTCCAGGGGTTGATCAGCACGAAGGCGAACAACACCGCCGACACCGCGCCGGACGCGCCGAGGCTGACGTAGCCGGCGTCTTTGCGATGGCGCAGATAGCTCGGCAGGATCGCGACCACGATCGCCGACAGATAGAAGAATGCGTAGCCGAACAGCCCGACCAGTTGGCCGAACAGGCGCTCGACCGCGCCGCCGAAGAAATACAGGGTGATCATGTTGAACAGCAGGTGCATCCAGTCGGCATGCACGAAGCCGTGGGTCAACAGGCGGTCGTACTGACGGAAACGCGCGACGCCCGGCGGCCACAGCACCAGGCGCTCGTACAGGCTGCGTTTCTCGAAGGCTTGCCACGACACCAGCGCGGTCACGGCGATCAGGATGAGGGTGATCAGCATCGGCTCGGGTTCTCGTCGGCGGGTCCGGCCGGGCCGGACCCGCTCAGGTCGGATCGCCCGGCGGCGCCGGGCAAGTGCGGATGGGGGCGTTCAAGCCTGCCTGTGTCGCTCACGCGGCCTGGCGGTAGTGGTCCTGCATCGGGTAGCTGCGCGCGTACAAGGCGAACGCGGCCGCCGCGACGAAGGCGAACCCGGCGAAGAAGAACATCAGGAAGGCGTTCTCGCTGAGCCCGGTCGCGGCGATATGGGTGGTCACCGCCTCGTTGCGCACTGCGGCGTTGGTCAGCATCACCCACAGGTTGCCGAAGGTGCTGGTGAGGTACCACAGCGCCATGATCACGCCCTTCATCGCGTGCGGGGCCTGACTGTAGGCGAACTCCAGCGCGGTCGCCGAGACCAGCACCTCGCCGAGGGTCAGCAACACATAGGGTAGGACCTGCCATGCCAGCGACATGGGGTGGCCGGCGTCCATATACAACTGCAGCACCGCCGCCACGATCCAGGACAGGCCGGAGATGGCGATGCCGAAGCCCATCCGCCGCAGCGGCGTCGGGTGCAGGCCGATCCGGCGCAACGCCGGATACAGCAGCAGGTTGTTGAACGGGATCAACAGCATCACCACCAGCGGATTGATCGCCTGCATCTGCGAGGCCGCCGCGCGCGCACCGCCTTCGCCGGAGATCAGCCAGGTCGGCCACCACCACAGGTCGGTCGGCACGAACATCTTCTGGCCCTGCAGCACCCAGGTCGAAGCCTTCTGGTCGAACAGCGACCAGAACGGAGTCACGAAGGCGAATACGATCAGGATGCGCAGCACTGCGCGCACGCCGTCGACTGCGGCGTCGGGGTGCTTGCCGCGGGCGCGGTCGAGCTGCAGGGAAATGCCGTAGCCGCCGAAACCGATCAGCAGGCCCAGCGCCAGGCAGGCGCTCTTGACGAAGCCCATCGCCGGCACCGCGGTCAGCGCCAAAGCGCCGACCGCCAGGGCCACGCCGAGGCCGGCGACGATCGCGCCGGGGTTGCCCTGCCCGGCCACGCGCGTGCTCAGCGCGGTGCGGGCGACGTTGAAGAAGGAATCCGGATCGGGCGCGTCGCGGGTCGGCGGCACCCGCACGTAGCGATTGCGGCCCAGCCAGAAGATCAGCGTGGCCAGGAACATCAGCGCGCCGGGAATGCCGAAGGCGATGCTCGGGCCGTACTCGCGCAGGAAGATCGGCATCAGCAGCGAGGCGAACAGCGAGCCGAAGTTGATCGTCCAATAGAAGGCATCGAAGACCAGCTTGGCCTTGTGCTTGTTGCTCTGGTCGAACTGGTCGCCGCAGAACGACACCACCAGGGGTTTTATCCCGCCGGCGCCGAAGGCGATCAGGAACAGGCCGGTATAGAAGCCGGCCTGGCTGTGCTCGAACATCGCCAGGCAGGCGTGGCCGGCGCAGTAGATCAGCGAGAACCAGATGACCGTGTTGTATTTGCCGAAATAGCGGTCGGCCAGCCAGCCGCCCAGCAAGGGGAAGAAATAGGTGCCGATCATGAAGCTGTGGAACACCTCCTTGGCGAGGTGTTCGCGCTCGGCCAGGTCGGAGGTCGAGGCCAGCAGCAGGGTCCCGACCAGGAATGAGGTCAGGATGTTGCGCATGCCGTAGAAACTGAAGCGCTCGGCCGCCTCGTTGCCGATGATGAAACCGATCTGGCGGGGCATCTTGCCCTGCGAATCGGTGGTGGCGGGGGCGGTGGCGGCTTGGCTCATCTACGGCAGTCCTCGGCGGTCGGGCGCGGAGGCGGTCGATAGGCGCCCCCGCTGGACCCGGGCGCGACGGCGACCGGGCGGTCCAGCCCTACAGCCTAACCGATCGCCCCGGCGGCCGGCCTGACCGCTCCCGGCCGATGCCAGGGTCCGGCTGAACCGCCACGGGCACGGCCGGCCCGTTCAGGCCGCCGGCCTGATCGGACGCGCAGGCCCGATCAGACGACTTGATCAGACGACTTGGTCAGACGGCCGGATCGCCGACCTCGAGCTCGTACTCGAAGTTCTGGATCATGCGGCCGAAGTCCTCGTCCTCGTCGCCGCCGTAGTTGGCGCCGATGCTCAGGCGGTGGCGCCCGGGCGACAGCGGCGGCAACAACAGCCAGTAACCGTCGGCGGCGGCGTGGTAGGGGCCGGTCGGCGGACCGGAGGCGTCGATCTCGGCGAAGGGGTCGAAGCACTTCGCCGTGGTCAGGCGCATCGAGCCCTGCCGATCGAGACGCCGGCCGTCCAGCACGACCACCGCGCTGACCAGACGATCGTTGTTGACCGTCACCTGCGCCTTCACTTGCTCGCAGGTGTGCGCATATCGGCCGAAGCGCGGCGCGTGGTAATACATATTGATCAGCGGCACCAGCACGTGCTTGCCGAGCGGGATCCGGCAACGGCGTTCGGCGTTGAAGCTTCCGTCGGTGCCGGCCAGAAACCACACCGGCCCGTCTTCGTCCTGGCCCACCGCGCAGCGGCTGCCATCGCGATCGAGGTAAGGCTGCAGGCCGTCGGGGAAACTGCGCGTCCAGCGCCACCAGCGCGCGGTCCACTCGGCCGGCTGGATCCCGCCGACCGCACCGCGCAGCGGTTGCACCGCGGTTGCCGAGCCTGCGGTTGCCGAGCCTTGAGCCGGCGTTTTGCCGGCTGCGCCCGCCGGCAGGCCCGACAGCGCCAGCCACAGGCCGAGCGCCGCCGCCCCGCGCTTCAAGCCCATTCGGTCAGCCCTTCGCGCTCGTACACGGTGGCGAAGGAGGGTCGCGCCTTCATCCGCTGGGCGAACGCGCCCAGGTGCGGCCAGTCGTGCGCCGGCTGCGGCATCTTGCGGGTCCAGCGCATCAGCATGGTCAGGTAGAAATCGGCCGCGCTCAGGCGTTCGCCGAGCAGGTACGGGCCCTGCTTGGCGAGCTGTGCGTCGAGGCGCTCGCAAGTGGCCTCGATGCGCGTCTGCGCACCGGCACGCACCGCCTCGTCGCCGGCCTGCAGATCCCACGGATACCACCACAGCCGCAGCGGAGATTGCAGGGTGTTGGCGAGGTTGAACATCCACTGGTTGTACTCGGCGCGCTGCGGGTCGTCGAGCGCCGGTGCCAGGCCGGCCTGCGGATGGCGGTCGGCGAGAAACATCGCCAGGCCCGCGGCTTCGTAACGCGGCTGGCCATCGACGATCAGAGTCGGTACCACCCCGTTCGGATTCAGCGCCAGGTACTCGGCGTTCTTGTGCGCGCGGGCTTCCATATCGACCGGCCGCAGTTCGTGCTCGATCCCCATCTCGATGAGCAACCAATGGACGACGAAGCTGGCGGTGCCGGGCGAATAATAGAGCGCGTACATGCGGAGGACTCCGGAAGTGAGGGCGACAGTCTAGGGGAGCGATGGCGGTTGCGGGGGTGGTTGGACGCAGAGCGGAGCGAAAGCAAATCCCCCTGCTCCCTTCTCAAAGGGGGGGAACGGCAACAGCCGCGACGTCGCGTTGTGGAGCATCACGGGAAGTCGCTGCATCGCTGGAGTGGCTGCATCGTTGGACGCGGAGCAAGCGTGCCTCCCCACTGAGTCGCTCCCTTCGAAAAAGGGGCTGCGCGCCGCGCAAGTCCGATGCAGTGCGAAGCCCATCGCGCGGGGGATATGCTTGGTGCTGGCAACCACCATCGCAGCGGCTAGCGGCAAGATAGCTCCTGCCCCACCCTTCAGCGCCGACCCTGCCCATCGATCCTGACAGCAGGCTGTCAGCAGTCTGCGTATTTGGGTGCGGATCGGACCCTCGCGGCCAATCCAGAGGTGCGTTTCTTCGCTACCATGCGGAGCGATTCCGGGGAGAACCGATCCGATGCCACGTACTGCCACACGTACCGTCCTGGTCGCCGCCATGCTCGCGGCCGCCGCCACCTCGCTGCACGCCGCCGCAGCCAACGACGCTCTGACCACCGTCGCCGAGCGCAGCGGCTTCCTCAAGACCGGCCGCTACGACGAAGTGATCGCGATGTGCGCGTCCTTCGCCAAGCGCTACCCGGACGCGGTGCGCTGCGAGGAGTTCGGCACCACCCCGGAAGGCCGGCCGATGAAGCTGCTGGTGGTGACCCGCAGCGGCGCGTTCACGCCGGCGCAGGCCCAGGCCAAGTCGCTGCCGGTCACCCTGATCCAGGGCGGCATCCACTCCGGCGAGATCGACGGCAAGGACGCGGGCTTCCTCGCCCTGCGCCAGATCCTCGACGGCGAGGCCGCGCCGGGGGCGCTCGACAAGCAGGTGCTGCTGTTCGTGCCGGTGTTCAACATCGACGGCCACGAGCGCTTCGGCCGCTGGAACCGTCCGAACCAACGCGGGCCCGAGGAAATGGGCTGGCGCACCACCGCGCAGAACTACAACCTCAACCGCGATTACCTCAAGGCCGATGCGCCCGAGATGCAGGCCATGCTCAAGCTGGTCGGCACCTGGGACCCGTTGGCCTACATCGACCTGCACGTCACCGACGGCGCCAAGTTCGAACACGACGTCTCGATCCAGGTCGAACCGGTGCATTCCGGCGACAACGCGCTGCGCCCGGCCGGCCTGGCCCTGCGCGATGGCGTGATCGAACGCCTCGCCAAGCAGGGCTCACTGCCGGTGTCGTTCTACCCGTCCTTCATCGAAACCGACAACCCGGCCTCGGGCTTCGAAGACGCGGTGCCGCCGCCGCGCTTCTCCAACGGCTACATCCCGCTGCGCAACCGCCTCGGCATGTTGGTCGAAACCCATTCGTGGAAGGACTATCCGACCCGCGTGCGGATCACCCGCAACACCATCGTCAACGTGCTCGAACTGGTCGCCGGCCACGGCAGCGACTGGCGCCGCGAAGCCCTGGCCGCCGACCGGCGCGCGCAGGCGCTCGGCGGCCAACCGGTCGCGCTCGACTACAAGGCCAGCAACAAGGTCCGCGACGTCGCCTTCCGCGGCTATGCCTACACGCGCACGCCGTCGGAAGTCTCCGGCGCGCTGATGACCCGCTACGACGAGACCAAGCCCGAGGTCTGGAACGTAAAACTGAAGTACGACATCCAGCCCAGCCGCGTGGTCGAAGCCCCGCGCGGCGGCTATCTGGTGCCGGCCGCGCAGGCGCCCTGGGTGGCGGCCAAGCTCGACCAGCACGGCGTGAGCTATCGCCGCCTCGGCGCCGCGCTCAAGGATGCGCAGGTCGAAACTTTCCGTTCCGACAAGACCGAGTTCGCCGCGCAATCGGTCGAAGGCCACCAGCGCGCCACCCTGAGCGGCGCCTGGAAGCCGGAAACCCAGAACCTGGTCGCCGGCGCGCTGTTCGTGCCGATCGCCCAGTCCAAGGCGCGCGTGGTCATGGCCCTGCTGGAACCGCAGGCACCGGATTCGCTCGCGGCCTGGGGCGAGTTCAATAACGCCTTCGAGCGCAAGGAATACATGGAGGACTACGTTGCCGAGGAAGTGGCGCGCGAGATGCTGGCCAAGGACTCGAAGCTGAAGGCCGAATTCGAGGCGAAGATCAACAACGATCCGGCCTTCGCCAAGAGCCCGCAGGCGCGCCTGGACTTCTTCTATCGTCTGCATTCGGCCTGGGACACGCGCTACAACCAGTACCCGGTGGTGCGTACGCAGCAGGTGCCGCGCTGATCGTCGGCGCACGCTGAAGTAACGACCCGGAACGCGCGGAGCCCCAGCGGCTCCGCGCGTTTTTTCGTCTCGGCTCTTCGATAGCCGTGCATCGAGGGTAGGAGCGGCGCAAGCCGCGACCGCCGAAGCGAGGATCGAACCCGTATTGCATGGCGACTGGAACGAGGTCGCGGCTTGCGCCGCTCCTACCCTGGCATCACCCGAGCCACGTTATCCTCGACACCTGTCCCGATCGGAGCGTCGCACAGCCATGCGAACCTTCCCTTCTGCCGCGATCGCGCCGATTCCGCGTTCGTTCGCATCCGCGCTCACCGCGGCCCTGCTGCTCGCCGGCATCGCCGCAACCTCGCAGGCGATCGCCGCCGAAAAAACCCCGCCCATCGAAACCCGCGCGGTCACGGTGACCGTGCTCAGCTTCAACCTCTGGCACGACAAGGGCGATTGGCCCAAGCGCCGCGCCATGATCGTCGCCGAGATCAAGCGCCTGAAGCCGGACGTGATCGCCCTGCAGGAAGTGCTGCAACGCGACGGCCTGCGCAACCAGGCCGAGGACCTCGCCGCAGCGCTCGGTTATCGGGTGCAATTCGTTTCGGTCGACCCGGCCGATGCCGCGCGCCGTTACGGCAACGCCATCCTCACCCGCAAGCGCACCGAGGCGCGCGAGATGCGCAAACTCGAACCGCTCGACGACTATCGCACCGCCGCGCATGCGCGGCTGCGCCCGGGCACTCCGCGCACCCATATCGACGTCTACGCCACCCACCTGCACAACGACCGGGCCGGCGGCGCCATCCGCGCCAGGCAGGTATCGAGCCTGCTGAACTTCATCGACGCCACCGCGCAGGGCAGCTACGTGATCGTCGCCGGCGACTTCAACAGCAATGCCGACTCGCCGGAACTGCGGGCGCTGGCTACGCGTTATCGCGATGCCTACGGCAGCGCCCACCCCGATGCGTCCGCGAACATCGCTGCCCACACCACCCTCAACCCCGCCTACCTGCCGGCGCAACGCATCGACCACGTCTTCTACGACCCGATCGGTTTCGAACTCGTCGAAGCCCGCGTCGTGCTCAAGCAAAACCAAGATGGCGTCTGGCCCTCCGACCACTTCGGCCTGCTGGTCAAGCTGCGCACCCGGCCCAAGCTCGTCACCCTGCGCGCGTCACCGAACTGACATCTGCGACCACTAGCGTGGGTGGGTTCCCCTGCCCCGCCGGAGCCACGCATGATCCGTTCGACCCTGACCTCGTTGTTGCTCGCCTGCGCCGCGACCGCGTTCGCCGCCCCTGCGGTGGCCGCTCATTGGTCGCTGACCGACCTCGTCGAAACCCCGGCGACCCAACGCGATGCGGTGCGTCTGCCGCCGAGCACGCCCGACCAGGCCAACCTCAACCGCTTCGGCTTCTATTCCGACCTGACCTATAACCCGCGCGACGGCTACTGGTACGCCCTGTCCGACCGCGGCCCCGGCGGCGGCGTGATCGACTACGCCACCCGCGTGCAGCGCCTGCGCATTCCCTACGACCGTCGCAGCGGCCGCATCGGCCAGCCCATCGTCGACAAGACCGTGTTGTTCAGCGCGCGCCGCGGCGACAGCTTCAACGGCCTCAACCCGCAGTTGCTCAACGGCGACGCCGCCAAACTCGGCCTGAGTTTCGACCCGGAAGGCTTCGCGGTCGGCCGCAACGGCCACTTCTACGTCGCCGACGAATACGGCCCGAGCCTGTACGAATTCGCCCCGAACGGCCGCTTCCTGCGCGCCTTCGCCACGCCCGCCAACCTGCAGCCGCGCAACGCCCAGGGCCAACTCGACTACGTCGGCGACCGCAAACTCGTGGTCAGCGGGCGCCAGGACAACCGCGGCTTCGAAGGCCTCACCCTCACCCCGTCCGGCGACAAGCTGTACGCGGTGATGCAGGACCCGCTGGTGCAGGAAGGCGCGAGCAACGACGGCCGCCGCAGCCGCAACGTGCGTATCGTCGAGTTCGACCTGCGCAGCGGCCGCTCCAACGCCCAGTATGTCTACCAACTCGAACCGATCGCCGCCCTGAACGCGCTCGACCCGTCCAGCGACGACGATTTCTCGGCCACCCACCAAGGCCGCAGCATCGGCCTCAGCGCGATCCATGCCTTGAGCGACCGCGACTTCCTGGTGCTGGAACGCGACAACCGCGGCCTCGGCGTCGAAGTCACCGCCGCGCCGCTGCATAAGCGCGTGTATCGAATTTCCCTGCGCGGCGCGACCAATGTCGCCACGCAGTCGCTGGCCGGCAGCAACGACTTGCCCGCCGGCGTGCGTGCGGTCGACAAGGCGCCCGAACTCGACATCCTCGCCGCTCTGCGCGGCGCCGGCGCCCGCGACATCCCGGAGAAACTCGAAGGCCTGGCGATCGGCCCGCGCCTGCGCAACGGCAAGCACCTGGTGCTGATCGGCAGCGACAACGACTACAGCGTCACCCAGAGCGGCGCCGGCGAACAGTTCGAAGTCTGCGTCGACCGCCGCAGCGGCGAACGCGCACAGGTTCCGCTGGATGCCGATTGCCCGGCCGGCAAGGCGCGCATCCCCGGCACCCTAGTCGCCTTCGCCGTCGACTTCCGTCGCTGAGCGGGCGGACGGTCGCCTCGATCAGACTCGGCCGGAGTTTCGGCCGTCGAGCGCCTCCTCGCTGTTCCCCCCTTGAAAAAGGGGGGCTGGGGGGATTGCTTTTCGCCCGAATCGCAAGAATCGGCGTATGCGACGAAACCCGACCCTCACTTCGCCATGTACTTCCAATTGCGTACCTTGCCTTCGGCCATCCATTCCATGGCCTGGGCGAGCCGCGCCTTGCGGGTGTCCTCGCGCTTCGCGCTCTCGATCCATTCGACGTACTCGCGCCGCTGGCTCGGCGGAAACGCTTCGTAGGTCGTCTTGGCTTTCGCATTTTTCTTCTGCGCCAGCGCGGCGGCCAGATCCGTCGGGAGTTCAACCGGCGGTTTGGGTTGCGCGCGCTTGGTCGCAGGACGCGTCACGCCGGTTTCGATCAAGGCCATCGCCTGCTTCACCAGGCGAGTGAGTTCGCGCTTGCCGGGCAGGTCGCCGATCTTGCTCAGACGGCCGAACTGGCCCATCGCATCGCTGTCGGCGGATTGCCGTGCGCCGACGATGTTCGCGCCCTGCCAGAAACCGAAGGTGGCATGCTGCTTGAACGCCGCCATGCCGCACATCAGCTTGCCGCGGTAAACGAAACTGGGCATGCCCCACTTGATCGCTTCCTCGACCTGCGGACAGGCCGCGTGCACGACCGCGCGCAGGTGCTCGAGGATCGGCTGCGCGAACGGCGCGGCCTTGACGATATAGGCATCGATACGCGGATCGGGCTGGCCCATGGCGGTCCACCGTCGGTCTGGCGATGAGGCCTTATTCTGCGCCGCTCACGCGGTCAGCGGCCACTGCCCCAGCACGTCGTAGGCGTTGCGCGAGCCGAGCTGACTGTGGATCAGGACGAAGGCCTCGACGCGCCAATCGATCGGGTCGATGGCGATCGGCGGGTGCAGGTGGCCGGCCGCGTCGCGGACGATGGTGACGTGCGGCACCAGTGCACGACCGGACTCGACCCGCACGCCTTCCTTGGCCAGGGCCACGCCGAGCCGCTGGAACAGACTGTCCAGGCCCTCTGGTGTGCGTTCGCAACCGAGCCACCAGGGGACCGACTTGTTGCGAAAACTGCCGGCACGGTCGAGCCGCAGATCGAACGCCGGCAGGATCAGGCTGGCCGCGGCGGCCTGCGCCCGCGCCGCGCGCTCGGGCTGGAACTCGGAGGCGTCGCCGAGGAACTGCAGGGTCAGGTGATAACGGTGCGCGCCGATCAGGCGCCCGCCGGCATCGTGCTCGCGATGCAGGCTCGCGGCGGCCTCGGCCATGCGCGCCTGGGTCGCCGCATCGGGCAACAGGGCGAAGAACAATCGATGAATATCGGGCGAAACGGCCGGTGCCGCGAACAGCGAGTCTTGATGCATGGACGCAGTGTAAAGCCCGCGCCGCGGCCTGCCCATTACGCGAACTGGGTCGACGCCGCCGCGCGGGCGCTCGGGCATGATGGGCGGGCCGCCGGCCGGCGGTTCGAAAACCTCGCGCAGCCCGTCGCGGCGGCGTCCCCAGCGAATGGAGTCCCTCATGAAGTCGATCCTGAATCTGTGCGCCCTCGCCTTGCTGGCGCTGTCCCTGCACGCCCAGGCGCAGACCGCGCCGGCCGCAGCCCCGCAGGACTCCGACCAACACGAGCAGGACCGACGCGCACAAGCCAAGCGCGAGATCGAAGCCATCGTCGAGACCTTCAAGGCCGCGATCATCGCCAAGGACTCGGCCACCTTGAAGAGCCTGTTCCTGCCCGAACACAACTCCTGGATCCTGGTGTCCTCCGACGAGGAGTTCCGCCAGCGCAAGGCCAAGAACCCCAAGCTGAAGAAGCTCGAACCCGGCACCTACGTCGAGTTCGCCGAGCAGATGAGTCAAGGCAAGGAACGCTTCGAGGAAAAATTCTCGAACCTCAAGATCGAAACCGACGGTGCCATCGCCAGCGTGCATTTCGACTTCGTCTTCCTCGAAGACGAGCGCATGACCGGCAAGGGCCAGGAAGCCTGGCAGTTGGTCAAGACCGAGCAGGGCTGGAAGATCAACGCGGTGATCTACTCCTCCTACCCGCTCAAGTAAGCCGCACGCTCCCGGCCTGGGCCGGGAGCATTGTCGAGCCGCACTCAGACGAGCGCCGCCGCAGTACGCTTACGCCGTCGCCGCGAGCGGCACCGTTTCGTTCGAGGCACGCTCGGAATACGCATCCAGCAGGCTCGCGACGATCTTGCGGGCGCCGCTGAAAGGTTTGCGCCCATGCGCCATCTGCATATTGTCGAGCAACATCACGTCACCGACCTGCCAGGGAAACCGGATCGAGGCGCCGGCGAAGGCCTCGCGCACCGCCTGCAGGTCCTCGGCCGCTATCTCGCCGCCGTCGCCGTAATAAGCATGGCGCGGCAGCCGGTCGGCGCCGAACATGTTGAGCAAGGACGTCGCCACCTCGGCGCCGAGGTTGCTGACGTGGAACAGATGCGCCTGGTTGAAGAACACGCGCTCGCCGGTCAGCGGATGCCGCGCCGTGCCGTGGTTGGTCTGGGCGGTGCGCAGGGTCTGCGCGTCCAGCCATTCGTGGACGATGCCGTTGGCCTCGCAGAAACGCGCGACTTCGCCGCGGTCGGAGGTCTGGAATACCGTTTCCCAGGGAATATCGACGTAGGGCCGGTAGTGGCGCACATAGCGCACGCCGCGCGCCTCGAAGCGGTCCATGCGCTCTTCGCCGATGGCCGCGGCGACCCGGCGCATGTCGGCGATCGGGGTCTCGCCGCCGCTCTGCGGCGCGATCAGGCAGCAGAACGCGATCTTCAGCGGCCAGTCGCGCTGATAGGCGTTCTCGCAATGCAGGGCGATCTCCTGGTCCGGCGGATATTCGGTGGCGGTGAACACGCCCTTGCCGACCGAGCTGCGCGGGGTCGAACGGTAGGTGTAATCGAGCGCGCGCGGCGACACCGCTTCGCCGAAGCCCTCGAAGTCGGCGACGCTGGCGACGTCGAAACCGCGGAACAACAAGGCGCCATGTTCGAGCAGACGCTCCTCGATCAGCTCGCGCCGTGCGGCGACGAAGGCGGCCAGATCGCGCTCGCCGGCACCGGGTTCGAATACGCGCGGGGCGCGGCCGTCGGCGAACAGCGCGGTTTCCTTGAAAGCATGCATGTCCAGTACTCCTGTGAAACGCTGCGCCGCGGTAGCCGCCGCGGCGCGTGACGATATTGGCGCGGCTCAGAACCGGTAGCGGATCTTGGCCAGCAGTTGGTCGGAATCGCGCAGTTCCAGCGCATCGGTGAATTGATCGTAGGTACCGAGCGGATCTCGTTCGAGGAAGGTCGAACCGCCGCGCGAATAGGCCACGAAGATGTCGGACTGCGGGCCGAGCAGGTAGCGGTAGCGCAGCTGCAGGCCGAAGTTGTTGACGTCGAAATCCGCCCTCGCCTGCCCGCTCGCCAGCATCTGTCCGTTCGGCTGCAGGATGTAGCCCTGGCCGCCGTCGGCCCGCACCGAGGCCCATTCGGTCTTCAGGCGCACCTCATGATGCAGGCCCGGGAACCAGCTCAGATTGAGGCTGGCGTAGTCGCCGCGCCGCGAGTAACGGCCGAAGTTGCGGCCGTCTTCCCAGATCAGCCAGTCACTGCCGCGGTCCGGGCTGAAGATCAGCTGGGCGTTGAACTCGTCGTTGGGGTACCAGACTGCGCTGAGTTCCAGCTCCGGCGTGGCCTTGCCCGACAGGCCTTGCGGCAGCATCGACAAGGCCGCGCCATAGGTCCAGTCGCCGTAGCGGCGGCTGACGAACTCGGCTTCGGAGCGATAGCGCTGCGAACGCTTCCACAAGCCGTTGCCGCGCGAAATCAGGTCGTCCCAACCGGAGGTGATCAGGCTGACATTGAAGTTGAGTCGGTTGCCGCTGCGGTAGTTGTAGTTGTTGACGATCGCCAGCGTGGTCGGCAAGCGGTCGCCGCGGTCGTTGCTGCGCGCCTGCAAGTCGGCGAACCAGCGCACGCTGCGCAGGTTGGCGCCCTCGTCCTTGACGCGATGCACGTAGTCGGCGGCGAGCTTGACCTCGTTGAGGCTGGCGCGGCGCTGGTAGCCCAGGTCGTTGAAGTCGAGGTGGTTGCCGACGTGATTGGCTTCGAGCCGATAGCGCCAGCTTTCCGACGGCGTCCAGTTGATCCGCATCCAGGCGCCGCTGTCGTTGACGCTGCGGCCGCGCTGGTCGATGAAGCTGCCGAGCACCTGGCCGTTGATCACCAGGGCATCGCTCGGCCGCCAGCTCATGTCGACCGCCTGCACCTGCGCGCTGCGGTCGCGGAACGGGCGCTCGGTGTCGGTGCCGAGCCAGCCGATGCTGAGCTTGTCGTGCACCGGGAACAACAAACGCGCCGCGTAGAAATCGCGGCCGGCCTCGCCGTCCTCGGTCGCCGCCAGCACGCCGTAGCTGAGCCGCCCCAAGGAGCCGTTGAGTTTGATCGCCGCATCGATGTCGCTGGCGCCGCTGCCGTCGTCGGCATCGCCGCCGATGCGGCGGGTGTGGATCAACCGGCCCTGATCGGGCGTGCTGAGGTCGAAGATGCCCTGATTCTCGGTGAAGAACGGGCGCCGGTCGCTGAAGAAGGTCTCGATGGCGTCGAAGTTGATCACCAGGTCGTCGGACTCGACCTGGCCGAAATCCGGATTCACCGTCGCGCTCAACTGGAAACGCGGCGACGGCTTCCAGAACAGGTCGACGCCGCCGTTGTACTTGGTGCGGCCGGTGATCATGTCGTGGTTGGCGGTGACATAGGGCCAGAAGTGCAGCAAGGCCTTGCGGTACTGCGGAATCTCCAGTCGCTCGAAGCCGGAGACGAAACGGCCGCGTTCGATCGACACCGCCGGGTACGACTGGCGCTCGCCGTTGCCGCCGAGCACGCGGCTGAAATACACCGCGACGTTGCGGCTCGGCGAGTCGGTACCGCGCATCGGCGCCACCGTCCACGGGATCAGCATCTCGACCTGCCAGCCGTTCTCGGTCTCCTCGACCGCCCAGCTCCAGTCGGTGTCCCAGTCGTAGTTCGGCACGTTCTCGTTGGTCACCACGCCGTCCATGATCGAACCCGACAGGCCGACGCTGAAGGTGTAGGCGGTGCGGCCGTCGCCGTCGAAATCGACCATGAAGTTGACGCCGTCGATGACGTCCTCCTGGTCGCGCTCCAGGCGCGGCTTGACCCGCGCGAACGCCGGCGCCTGTTCGAGCACGAAGGCGACGACGATGCCGTCCGGCGTCGACAGCAGGCGCGCCTGGGTGCCGCTGCCGCTGTCGGGCGCGGTCAGACGATACGGCTCGGTGACCTTGAAGTCGTCGTAGCGCTTGGCCTGTTCCCATTCGGTTTCGTCGAGCTTGCCGTCGATCACGATCGAGGCGCAGGCCGGCGCGCTGACCAACAGGGTCAGCATCAGCACCGAACCGGCGCGCAGTCGCGAGGCGGGAAAATCTGCAGTCATGTGGTGTCCAAAGGTGGGGCTGGAAGAAGGCGTGGCGCGTCGGGTCCGGATCAGGTCTCGGACAGATAGGCGAGCGTCTTGCGTTCTCCCTTGAACGATTCGCGGCCGTGCATCATCAGGATGTTGTCGATCATCAGCAGGTCGCCGCGCTGCCAGTCGAACAGCAGCTTGCTGGCGTCGAGCGCGCGGCGGACTTCGGCCAGCGCCTCCTCCTCCATCGGCTCGCCGTCGCCGTATTCGCACTCGTGCGGCAGGTTGCCCTTGCCGACCATCTGCTCGTACATGCTGCGTAGCTGCGGGTTGAGTGCCGAGGGGTGCCACTGCTCGGCCTGGTTGAACCACACCTCCTGGCCGGTCTGCGGGTGGGTGACGAAGGCGTCGCAACGCGTGGTGACGCGCAGCACGCCGTCGGCCTGCCAGCGGCAGGTCGAGCCCTGCTCGGCGGCGATGCTCTCGACCTCGGCGCGGTCCTGGGTCTGGTAGGTGGTCTGCCAGTTCTTGCCGAGCGGAATGCTCGACTGGAAATTGCGCACGTAGTTGATGCCGCGCTCGCGCAGCTTGCGCACGATCTCGTCCGGCACCGCACGCAGCACGTCGCTGCTGTTGGCCAGCGAGGTCTGCCCGCCCGAGGCGGCCGGAATCACGCTGTGGAAGAACAGACGGCGCGGCCAGCGCGGCAGGTAGGACATCTCGTTGTGCAGGCTGATCACCTCGGTGGCCGGGTATTCGGTCGAGGTGTAGACGTCGGCGGCGACGCGGCTGCGCGGCGAATTACCGCCGATGTAGTCGAACGCCTGCGCGCCGAGTCGCTCGGAACAGGCGCGGAAATCCTCGGCGCCGTTGAGCTGGAACCCGCGCAGCAGGACGCCGCCGTGCTTGAGCAACCAGGCCTGGACCTGCTCGCGGTTGTGGACGAGGTAATCGTGCAGCGCCGCCTGGCTGACATCGCCGGCGGGTGTGATCACGATCGGATGGTGGTCGGAGTTGAACAGCGCGTTGACGTTCATGGCAGGTCCCTGTCGTTCTTGAAATCCGTAGCGTTCGAAATACTGTGCGGGGTAATACTGTGGGGTCGCGCCCGGCGCGATGCGGGCGCGGCGGCTATACGCACAAACTTGCGGTCAGTTCCGCGTTGAGTTGCTCCAGCACCGCGGCGCGCTGGCTGTTGACGAAAAAGTGGCCGCCGTCGAACCAGGTGACCTGGCAGGCGCCCGAGGTTTCTTTCTGCCAGCCGTCGACCTGGCCGGACTCCTTGTTCAGATCCTCGCGCCCGGCGAACACGCTGATCGGCATCGACAACAGCGGGCCGTGGCGGTAGCGATAGTTCTCGGCGATGGCGAAATCGGCGCGGATCGCCGGCAGCAGCAGTTCCATCAACTCGCGGCTTTCCAGCACCTCCGGCGGCGTGCCCTCGTACTCGCGCAGCACCTCGGTGAACTGCGTATCCGACAAGGTGTGCAGCTGCCGGGTCGGGCTGCGGAACTGCGGCGCATGGCAGCCGGACATGAACAAATGGCTCGGCGTGCTCAAGCCGTGCAGGCGCAGGTAGCGGCTCAACTCGAACGCGACCAGGGCGCCGACGCTGTGGCCGAAGAAGGCGCACGGCAGGTCGTCCATGCGCGAGATCACCGGCGCCACCGCCTGCAGCAAGGCCGGCAAGGACCCGATCGGCTCTTCGGCGATGCGCGCACTGCGCCCCGGTAACTGCACCGCGCAGACTTCGACGGCCGGGTCGAGCGCCTCCTGCCAGCGGAAGAAGTTGAAGGCGTTGCCGCCGGCGTAGGAGAAGCAGAACAAGCGCATGCGCCGGGTCGAGGACGGCGTGCGGATCAACCACGGCGTGGTCTGCAAGGAAAGCGACGAACTCATGTCAAGGTCTCGGCGAGGGCGCGCTCGGCATCGGCGCCGATGCGGGAATTGCGCGTGGACGAGGGAGGGGCGAGGAACTCGGCGATGGCCGCGGCGATACGCTGCGCGTGCGGCTCGGCCAGCATGGCGTAGTGGCCGGCATCGACCGCGACCGCCTCAAAGCCGCCGCTGATCGCCTCGATGCCTTCGGCGACGCGGGTCGAACCATCGGCGCGGAAGGCCTGCACCGGCGCGTCGACCGGACTCGCGCTATAGCCCGACAACAGCTGCAGGTGCGCACGGGTCACCGGCCACTGCGCCTGCAGATGGGCGAAGGCCGCGGCATCGGCATCCCGCCAGCCCAGGCGCTGCAGCAGCGGCTCGACTTGTTCGAAGCGCTGCGCCGACAACACTTCGATGGCCAGCCCGTCGAACTCGACCGACACCGGCCAGGCCAGGCCGCGGCCTTGCAACTCGGCGCGCAGGGCGACCTCGGCCGCGCGCATCGGCTCCTTGTCGAGACCGGCGATGGGCAGGTGGGTATCGAGCAGGCCGAGGTATTCGACCCGCTCGCCGGCGGCGATCAATTGCTGCGCGATCGTCGCGGCGAGGATGCCGCCGCTCGACCAACCGAGCAGACGGTACGGACCCCGCGGCTGCAGACTGCGGATCGCCTCGACCTGGGCCTGGGCCATCGCCCGCAACGAGGCCGGGCGCTGCGGCAGGCCCGCGGCTTCCGGCGATTGCAGGCCGTAGACCGGACCCAAGCTCGCCAGTCCCGCTGCGAGGGCGGTATAGAACGAGACTTGGCCGCCGACCGGATGCACGCAGAACATCGGCCGGCCCGTCGCCGCCGCCTGCAGCGGCACGCACAGCGAAACCGGGCGCGCGTCTTGCTGGTCGATCGCCGCCGCCAATGCCGCCAAGGTCGGCGCCGAGAAGGTCGCCGACAGCGGCACGGCCACGCCGAGGCGCGCACGCAGTTCGTGCACTACCCGGATCGCTAGCAGCGAATGGCCGCCGAGTTCGAAGAAACGGTCGTGCCGCCCCACCCGCTCGACGCCGAGCAACCGCGACCAGACTGCGGCGATGGCCTCTTCGGTCGCGCCCTGCGGCGCGGCGTAAGCGTGCTGCACCCGCGCCGCGCCGTCCGGCGCCGGCAAGGCCGCGCGGTCGAGTTTGCCGTTGGCGGTCAGCGGCCACGCCGGCAGCACCACGAACGCCGCCGGCAGCATGTGTTCGGCGAGCGAGCGCGCCAGTTGTTCGCGCAGTGCGGCCGCAGCCGGTGCAGCATCGCCGCGTGCCAGCAGGTAGGCCACCAGGCGCTGATCGCCGGCTTGGTCTTCGCGTGCGACCACCATCGCCTCGCGCACGCCGTCGCATTCGCCCAAACGGGCCTCGATCTCGCCGAGTTCGATGCGATGGCCGCGAATCTTGACCTGGAAATCGTTGCGTCCCAGGTATTCGATGCGGCCGTCCTCGCGCCAGCGGCCGAGGTCGCCGGTGCAGTACATGCGGGCACCCGCCGTGTCCGCGAACGGATCGGCAAGGAAGCGCTCGTCGGTGAGCTCGGCCCGATGCAGATAGCCACGGGCCACGCCGGCGCCGCCGATAAACAGCTCGCCGGTCACCCCGACCGGCACCGGCTGGCGTTCGCCGTCGAGGATGTAGACCCGGGTGTTGGCGATCGGCGTGCCGATGTGCGGGGCGACGCCGGCGCCGACCGGCGCCAGGGTCGCGTCGACCGTGCATTCGGTCGGTCCGTAGACGTTGAAACAGTGCAACGACGAGGCCGCGGCCGCGTCCCAGGCGCGCGCCGACAAGGCTTCGCCACCGATCAGGACCATGCGCAGATCGGTGTCGCCGCGGCGCAACAGGCCGCGCTCGATCAGCAACTCGAACTGGGCCGGCGTGCAGTCGAAGGCCTGGATCCGTTCGCGCGCCAGGAAATCGAGCATCGCCTCGGCGTCGGCGCGAACCTCGGCCGGCACCAACACCACGCTGCGGCCGGACAGCAGCTGAGTCAACGCTTGCAGCGAGGCATCGAAGGACAGGCCGGCGTTGAGCGCGACCCGCGCGCCGGCCGCGCAATGGACGAAGGCCTCGCGTTCCAGCGCGGCCCACAGGTTGAGCACGTTGCGGTGCTCGACCATCACCCCCTTGGGCCGTCCGGTCGAGCCGGAGGTGTAGATCGCATAGGCCAGCTGCTGCGGGCCGATTCCGGGCAGCTCAGGATCGTGATCGGGTTGCCCGGCCAGGGCGACATCGTCGAGCAGCACCAGCGGCAGCGCGGTCGCGAGCTGCGATGCCGTGGATGTCGCCAGCAAGGCCACCGGCGCGCTGTCGGCGAGCATGTAGTCGAGGCGCTCGCGCGGATAGGCCGGGTCCAGCGGCACGTAGCCGGCGCCGGCCTTGAGGATGCCCAGCACGCCGACGATGGTCTCTAGCTCGCGTTCGACCCGGATCGCGACGCGGTCGTCGGCACGCACGCCCAGCGCGATCAGGCGATGGGCGATGCGGTTGGCGCGGCGGTTGAGTTCGGCGTAGCTCAGGCTGCGTCCGCCGCAGACCAGGGCCTCGGCCTCGGGCGTGCGCTGTGCCTGCAACTCGAAGCCACGATGGATCGAGGCCGGCAGGACGAACTTCGTCTCGGTGTCGTTGAAGCTGCGCAGCACCTGCTCGCGTTGCGGCGCGGCCAGCAGCGGCAACGCCGCGATGGCGCAGCGCTCGTCGGCGGCCATCGCTTCGAGCAGCGACACCAGGCAGGCGGCGTAGCGTTCGGCAGTGGCGCGGTCGAACAGCGCGGTCGCATAGGCCAGGCTGCCGGCGATGCCGTCGGTGCCGTCGGCCAAGGCCAGCGACAGGTCGAACTGGGTCGTCGTCGACGGGCTGTCGATCGATTCCAGCGCCAATCCCGGCAAATTCAGCGCGCCGCCGCCCGGGGTGTTGTTGAAGGCGAACATGGTCTGGAACAGCGGGCCGTAGCTCAAGCTGCGCGCCGGCTGCACGGCCTCTACCACCTGCTCGAACGGCAGCTCCTGGTGGGCGTAGACATCGAGCATGGTCGCCTTCACCTGCGCCAACAGTTCCGCGACGCTGGCTTGGCCGTCGACGCCGATGCGCAGCGCCAGGGTGTTGACGAAGAAGCCGATCAGCGGCTCGATCTCGCTGCGCTGGCGATTGGCGACCGGACTGCCGATCACCACCTCGTCCTGCCCGCTCAGGCGCGACAGCAGGCTCGCCCAACCCGCGAGCAAGGTCATGAACAACGTCGTGCCGTGACGCTGCGACAAGGCGCGCAAGGCCGCCGAAGCTTGCGCCGACAGACGCAGTTCGACCCGATCGCCGGCATAGTTCTGCACCGGCGGACGCGGCCGGTCGCTCGGCAGCTCCAACAATGCCGGAGCACCGCGCAATTGCCCGCGCCAGAACTCGACCTGCTCGCTCAGCGCCTCACCCTGCAGCCATTGCCGTTGCCATAGCGCGTAGTCGGCGTACTGGATCGGCAGCGGCGGCAGCGGATCGATGCGGCCCTCGTGGAAGGCCGCGTACAACGCCGCCACTTCGCGCACCAACACGCCGATCGACCAGCCGTCGGAAACGATGTGGTGCTGGGTGACCAGCAACACGTGCTCATCGTCGCGCAGGCGCAGCAGGCGGCCGCGGATCAGCGGGCCGCGGGCGAGATCGAACGATGCACGCGCCTCCTGCAGGCTCAGGCTGGCCGACGCATGCTCGCGCGCAGTCTCGTCGAGGTCGCCCAAGTCATGCTCGACCAGGACGAAACCGCTGTCGGCCGCGGCGATCAGCTGCACCGGCTGGCCGTCGACTTCGGCGAAACAGGTGCGCAGGTTTTCATGACGGGCGACGACCCGGTCCAACGCGGCCTTGAGCGCGCCGCGGTCCAGCGCACCGCTCAAACGCAGTGCCGCCGGCATGTGGTAAGCCGCGCCCGCGGCCGGATCGAGTTGATCCAGGAACCACAGGCGTTGCTGCGCCCACGACAGCGGCAGCGGCCCGCTGCGGTCGGCCGGCACGATCGGCGCCAGCGATTCGGCGGCGCGGTCGATGCTATCCAGGGCCCGCGCCATGCCGTCGAGACTCGGCTGCGCGAACACCTCGCGCAGGGCGAACTCCAGACCGAGGGTCGAACGCAGTCGGGTAACCAGTTGCAGGGCCAGCAGCGAATGCCCGCCGAGTTCGAAGAACTGGTCCTGGCGGCCGACGCGTTCCAAGCCCAGCAGTTCGCACCAGATCGCGGCGAGCGCGGTCTCGGTCTCGCCCTGCGGCGCTTCGAACTCGCGGCGGATCACCGCGTCGTCGCCCGGCGCCGGCAAGGCCTTGCGGTCGAGCTTGCCGTTCGGGGTCAGCGGCAACGCCGCCAGGGTCACGAAGGCGCTCGGCAGCATGAACTCGGCCAGACTGCGCGACAGTTGCTCGCGGAGATTCCCGGTCGACAGTTCGATGCCGTCGTGCGCGACCACATAGGCGATCAGGCGCTTATCGCCGCCCTCGCCTTCGCGCGCCACTACCACCGCTTCGCGCACGCCTTCGCACGCAGCGAGCTTGCTCTCGATCTCGCCGAGTTCGATGCGGAAGCCGCGGATCTTGACCTGGAAGTCGTTGCGGCCCAGGTATTCGATGGTGCCGTCGGCGCGCCAGCGGCCGAGGTCGCCGGTCTTGTACATCCGAGCGGCTTCGTCCGCGACGAAGGGATCGCGCACGAAACGCTCGGCAGTCAGTTCGGGACGGTGCAGATAGCCGCGGGCCACGCCTTCGCCGCCGATGTACAGCTCCCCGACCACCCCGACCGGCACCGGCTCGAGATGCGCATCGACGATGTAGATGCGGGTGTTCGCGACCGGCTTGCCGATGTGCGAGGCAAAACCATCCGCGCGGTCCATCGCAACCCAGGTCGAATAGGTCGTGGTCTCGGTCGGGCCGTACAGGTTCGCAACCATCGCCACGTCGGTCTGGGCGAAGATCTGCTCGACCAGCGCGCGCTTGAGCGGTTCGCCGGCCAGATTGACCGTGCGCGTGGTCACCGGCACCCCGCCGCTCTGCAGCAAGGCGTTGATGCCCGAGGGCACGGTGTTGATCAGGCTCAGCGGGCTGTTCGAATCGGTCGCCAGCACATCACGCACGACGGTGATCTGCGCGCCGATGCTCAGCGGTGCGAACAACTCGTACACCGCCAGGTCGAAGTTGATCGAGGTCGAGAACAGCGTATTGCTCAGCTGCTCGCGGCTGAAGTTGGCGTTCGCCCAGGCGATGAAATTCGTCGCATTCGCATGTTCGATCGCCACGCCCTTGGGCTGGCCGGTCGAACCGGAGGTGTAGATCACGTAGGCCAGATGGCGCGCGGTCAGGCCATCGACCTTCGGATCATGCTCGGGCTGATCGGCCAAGCCCGCATCGTCGGCCAACACGACCGGCACCGCGACCTCACCCAGCAAGCCCGTCAGCGACTGTTGGCTCAACAGCGCCATCGGCGCACTGTCGGCGAGCATGTAGGCCAAACGGTCCGCAGGATAGTTCGGGTCCAGCGGCACGTAGGCCGCGCCGGCCTTGAGGATGCCGAGCACCCCGGCCACGAGCGACGGACTGCGTTCGAGGCAGATCGCGACGCGGTCGTCGGCACGCACGCCGAGCGCAAGCAGCCGATGCGCAATGCGGTTGGCCCAGCGATTGAGTTCGGCATAGCTCAGCCGCTCGCCGCCGCAGACCAGTGCGGTCGCTCCCGGCGTCGCCCGAACCTGCGTCTCGAACGGCTGATGCAGCAGACGCTCGCGCGGGTAATCGAAAGCAGTGTCGTTGAAGGCTTCCAGCACCTGCTCGCGCTCGGCCGCGGGCAGCAGCGGCAGGCGGCTGACCGGGGCTTGCGGGTCGGCGACCATCGCTTCGAGCAGACGGACGAAATAACCGGCGTAGCGCTCGATCGTCTTGCGGTCGAACAGATCGCTGGCGAAGGACAGATTGCCTTGCAGGCTGTCGCCGCTGTCGGCCAGGGCCAGTTCGAGATCGAAGTGGGCGGTGTGCAGCGGGCGGCCGATGCTTTCCAGCTCCAAACCCGGCAGTTGCAGGGCGCCGCCGCCCGGGGTGTTGTTGAACGCGAACATGGTCTGGAACAACGGGCTGTAACTGAGGCTGCGCGCCGGCTGCACCGCTTCGACCACTTGCTCGAACGGCACGTCCTGGTGGGCGTAGGCGTCGAGCATGGTGGCGCGCACGCGGCTCAACAGATCGGCGACGCTAGCCTGCCCGTCGACCTCGATGCGCAGCGCCAGGGTGTTGACGAAGAAGCCGATCAGCGGTTCGATCTCGGCGCGCTGGCGATTGGCGACCGGGCTGCCGACGACGATCTCGCCCTGCCCGCTCAAGCGCGACAACAGGCTCGACCACGCCGCCAGCAAGGTCATGAACAAGGTCGCGCCGTGGCGCTGCGACAGCTCGCGCAGACCGGCGGTCAGCTGCGGCGACAGACTCAAGCCGACGCGGTCGCCGGCATAGCTCGGCAACGGCGGACGCGGCCGGTCGCTCGGCAGCTCCAGTAACGCCGGCGCACCGCGCAGATGCTCGCGCCAGAACCCGATCTGCTGGCGCAGGGTTTCGCCCTGCAGCCATTGCCGCTGCCATTGCGCGTAGTCGGCGTACTGGATCGGCAACGGCGGCAGCGGGTCGTCCTGGCCCTGGCTGAAGGCCGCGTACAGCGCGCTCACTTCCTTGACCAACACGCCGAGCGACCAACCGTCGGAGACGATGTGATGCTGGGTCAACAGCAGCACGTGTTCGGCGTCGGCCAGCCGCAGCAAGCGCCCGCGGATCAACGGGCCGGCGGCGAGATCGAACGGCGCGCGCGCCTCTTCGCCGCCGAGCTCGGCGACCGCGCGTTCGCGCGCTTCGGCGTCGAGCTCGCGCAGATCGGTCTCGACCAGGTCGAAGCCCCGGTCGGCCGGCGCGATCGACTGCGAGGCGATCCCGTCGACTTCGACGAAATAGGTGCGCAGGTTTTCGTGGCGGGCCACGATGCGGTCGAGGGTCGCCTTCAAGGCATCGCGGTCGAGACGGCCGCTCAGGCGCAGCGCGGTCGGCATGTGATAGGCCGCGCCGGCGGCAGGATCGAGCCGGTCGAGGAACCACAGGCGTTGTTGCGCCCACGACAGCGGCAAGGCCGCGGTGCGGTCGGCGCGCGGGATCGCCGCCTCGTCGGCGCGTTCGGCGCCGGACAGGGCCGCCGCCATCGCCGCCAGGGTCGGCCGCGCGAATACCTCGCGCAGGGCCAGCGCCGCGCCGAGGCTCTCGCGCAGGCGCGTGGTGAGTTGCACGGCGAGCAGCGAGTGGCCGCCGAGCTCGAAGAAATGATCGTGACGGCCGACCCGCTCCAGGCCGAGCAGCTCGGACCAGACCGCCGCGACCGCGGTTTCGGCCTCGCCCTGCGGCGCTTCGTACTCGCGTGCCGCCACCGCCGATGCGTCCGGCGCCGGCAGCGCCTTGCGGTCGAGCTTGCCGTTCGCGGTCAGCGGCCAGGCCGCCAGACTCACGAACGCCGACGGCAGCATGTAATCGGCCAGATTCTTGGTCAGGGCTTCGCGCAATGCCGCTGCCGAGACTTCGACGCCGTCTTCGGCGATCACATAGGCCACCAGGCGCTTGTCGCCGGGCTGGTCTTCGCGCGCCAGCACCACCGCTTCGCGCACGCCCGCGCAATCGGCCAGGCGCGCTTCGATCTCGCCGAGTTCGATGCGGAAACCGCGGATCTTGACCTGGAAATCGTTGCGGCCGAGGAACTCGATGTTGCCGTCGGCCTGCCAGCGGCCGAGGTCGCCGGTACGGTACAGGCACGCGCCGGCTGCTGCGCCGAAAGGATCGGCGACGAAACGTTCGGCGCTGAGCTCGTCGCGGTTGAGGTAACCGCGGGCCACGCCGGGGCCGCCGATGTAGAGCTCGCCGGCGACGCCGACCGGTACCGGCTCGCCGCGCGCGTCGAGCAGGTACACACGGGTGTTGGCGATCGGCTTGCCGATCGGGATGCTGCGCGCGCCCTCGGCGACCGCGGCGATCTCGAAGTTGGTGGCGAAGGTCGTGGTCTCGGTCGGGCCGTAGCCGTTGACCAAACGCCGCGGCCGTTGCGCGCGGCCGAGCGCGCGCGCGACGCTGCGCGGGTCGAGCGCGTCGCCGCCGATCAACAAATGATTCAGTCCGGCGAAGGCCGGCGCCAGCGCATCGACGTACTCGTTGAACAGACCTACCGTCAGCCACAGCGCGGTCACGCCGCCGTCGATCAGGGCCGCGCCGAAGCGCGCCGGTTCCAGCACATCCTCGGCAGCGATGATTTCCAGGCGCGCGCCGTTGAGCAAGGCGCCCCACAGCTCCCAGGTCGAGGCGTCGAAGGCCGGGTTCGCGCATTGGGCGATGACGTCGGCGGCGCCGAACTGCGCGCATTCGTTATTGATCACCAATCGCAACACGTTGCGGTGTTCGACCATCACGCCCTTGGGCAAGCCGGTCGAACCGGAGGTGTAGATCACGTAGGCCAGATGGCGCGAGCCGAGCCCGGCCACTTCGGGCGCGAGGTCGGCCGGCGACGGCGATGCCGCATCGGCGATGCCGTCCATGGCCACGAATGCGGCTTCGCTGCCGGCCAGCGCCGGTATCGCCTCGCGCAGTGCGTACGGCGCGAGCAGCGCGCGCGGCGCGCAGTCGGCGAGCATGAAGGCCAGGCGTTCGTCGGGATGCTGCGGGTCCAGCGGCACGTAACCGGCGCCGGCCTTGAGGATGGCGAGCACGCCCACCAGCAGTTCCAGGCCGCGTTCGGCGCAGACGGCGATGCGGTCGTCGGGTTCGACGCCGAGCGCGATCAGGCGATGCGCGAGGCGATTGGCGCTGCGGTCCAGTTCGGCATAGCTCAGGCTGCGCCCCTGGAAACGTGCGGCGATCGCGGTCGGCCGCTCGGCCGCGCGTTGTTCGAACACGCTGTGGATGCAGCGGTCGTGCGGATACTCGGCATCGGTGGCGTTGAAACCATGCAGCACTTGCTCGCGCTCGTCGGCGCTGAGCAGCGGCAAGGCATCGACCGTGTGCGCATCGTCGCCGGCCATGCTTTCGAGCAGGCGGACGAAATGCCCGGCATAGCGCTCGATGGTGGCGCGCTCGAACAAATCGGTGGCGAAAGCCAGGTTGCCTTCGAGGGTGGCGCCGGCATCGGTGACCGCCAGCTCGATGTCGAAGTGCGCGGTGTGGCGGGTGCCGCCGACCGCTTCCAGGCTCAGCCCCGGCAGTTCCAGGGCGCCGCCGTCGGGGGTGTTGTTGAAGGCCAGCATGCTCTGGAACAGCGGGCTGTAGCTCAACGTGCGCGCCGGCTGCACCGCTTCGACCACCTGCTCGAACGGCACGTCCTGGTGCGCATAGGCGTCCAGGGTGGTGGCCTTGATCTGCGCCAACAGCGCGGCCACGCTCGGCGCCGCGCTCAGGTCGACGCGCAGGGCCAGGGTGTTGACGAAGAAACCGATCAGCGGCTCGACTTCGGCGCGCTTGCGGTTCGCGACCGGGCTGCCGACCACGACCTGGTCCTGCCCGCTCAGGCGCGACAGCAGCACCGACCAGGCGGCCAGCAAGGTCATGAACAAAGTGGTGCCGTGGCGCTGCGACAAGGCGCGCAGCGACGCGGTCAACTCCGGCGACAGGCTCAGCGCGACGCGGTCGCCGGCATAGCTCTGCAGCGGCGGGCGCGGACGGTCGGCCGGCAGTTCCAGCAAGGCCGGCGCGCCGCGCAGATGCTCGCGCCAGAAATTCAGCTGCGCCTGCAGGGTCTCGCCCTGCAACCACTGGCGTTGCCACACGGCATAGTCGGCGTACTGGATCGGCAGCGGCGGCAAGGGATCGGCGCGGCCTTCGTGGAACGCGGCGTACAGCGCGCTGACTTCGCGCACCAGCACGCCGAGCGACCAACCATCGGAGACGATGTGATGCTGGGTGACCAGCAGCACGTGCTCGTCGTCGGCCAGCCGCAGCAGACGGCCGCGGATCAGCGGGCCGACGGCGAGATCGAACGGCGCCTGCGCTTCCTGCGCGGCGAGTGCCGCGACCGCGGCGTCGCGCGCCTCGGCGGCGACGTCCGTCAGGTCGTGTTCGATCAGGACGAAGCCGACTTCGGCCGGCGCGATCAGCTGCACCGGCGTGCCGCCGCCATCGACGAAACTGGTGCGCAGGTTCTCGTGACGGGCGACGATGCCGTCGAGGGTGCGCTTGAGCGCGCTGCGGTCGAGCCGGCCGCTCAGGCGCAGCGCCGCCGGCATGTGATACGCCGCGCTGGCGGCGCGATCGAGCTGGTCGAGGAACCACAGGCGTTGCTGCGCCCACGACAAGGGCAACGGGCCGTCGCGGTCGGCCACGGCGATGGTGCTGTCGTCGGCGCGGCCGGCGCCGGCCAGCGCCGCGGCCATCGCGGCGAGGCTGGGATGCGCGAACACCTCGCGCAGCGCCAGCTCGACGCCGAGCGCTTCGCGCAGGCGCGTGACCAACTGCACTGCGAGCAAGGAATGCCCGCCGAGCTCGAAGAACTGATCCTGGCGCCCGGCGCGTTCCAGGCCCAGCAGTTCGCACCAGACCCGCGCCACCGTCTGTTCCAGTTCGCCCTGCGGCGCTTCGTATTCGCGCAGCGCGAGCGCGGACTGGTCCGGCGCCGGCAGCACCCTGCGGTCCAGCTTGCCGTTCGGCGACATCGGCCAGGCGTCCAGGCTCACGAACGCGGACGGCAGCATGTATTCGGCCAGATCGCGCGCCAACGCCGCGCGCAAAGTTGCCGCCGAGACGTCGGCGCCCTGCTCCGCCAACAGATACGCGACCAGACGCTTGCCGCCGGCCTGGTCGTCGCGCGCGGTGACCACCGCTTCGCGCACGCCGGCGCAGGCGCACAGACGCGCCTCGATCTCGCCGAGCTCGACCCGGAAGCCGCGGATCTTGACCTGGAAATCGTTGCGGCCGAGGTAGTCGACGGTGCCGTCGGGCAGCCAGCGGCCGAGGTCGCCGGTCTTGTACATGCGCGCATCGGCGTCGGCGACGAAGGGGTCGGCCAGGAAGCGCTCGGCGCTGAGTTCGGGGCGACCGAGATAGCCGCGCGCCAGGCAGGCGCCGCCGATGTAGATCTCGCCGTTGACGCCGGGCGGCACCGGCTGGCGCTCGCCGTCGAGCAGGTAGATGCGCGCATTGGCGATCGGCGCACCGATCGGCGGAGTCGCCGGCCACGCCATCGGGTCGCCGGACAGCGTGTGGGCGGTGCAGACGTGGCTTTCGGTCGGGCCGTAATGGTTGTGCAGCTCGCGTCCAGGCACGCGAGCGAAGAAACTGCGGATCGCCGGGTTGACGAACAACTGCTCGCCGGCGGTGACCACACGGGTCAGCGACGGCAGCGCTTCGCCGTTGCGCTCGGCCGCCGCGACCAGACCCTGGAAGGCCACGAACGGCAGGAAGATCCGCTGCACCTCGTGGCGCTTGATGAAATCGACCAGTGCGAACGGGTCCTGGCGGGTCGCTTCGCGCAGCAGCATCAGGCAGCCGCCCGAGGCCAGCGTATAGAACAATTCCTGGAAGGCGACGTCGAAACCGAGCGCGGAGAACTGCAGCACCTTCTCGCCGGCGGCGCGACCGCCCTGGTCGCGGCACTGCCAATCGATCAGGTTGACCAGCGGCGCTTGCGCCATCGCCACGCCCTTGGGCTGGCCGGTCGAACCCGAGGTGTAGATGACGTAGGCCAGATGCTGCGGGGTCAGCCCGGCCACAAGCGGATCGTGCTCGGGCTCGTTCGCGAGCACGGGATCGTCGAGGTCGATCAGCGGCACACGAGAAGCGCCCAACGCCGGCACTTCGTCGAACAGACTGCGCTGGCTCAGCAGCGCCAGCGGCGCGCTGTCGTCGAGCATGTAGGCCAGGCGCTCGTCCGGATAGGCCGGGTCGAGCGGCACGTAGCCGGCGCCGGCCTTGAGGATGCCGAGCACCCCGATCACCAGTTCCGGCCCGCGCTCGGCGCAGATCGCGACGCGATCATCAGGTTCAATCCCGAGCGCGATCAAGCGATGCGCGACCCGGTTGGCGCGGCGATTGAGTTCGGCGTAATCGAGGCTGCGTTCCTCGAACACCAGCGCCAGGGCATCGGGCGTGCTGCGCGCCTGCTGCTCGAACAGCTGATGCAGCACACGCGACGCCGCGAACTCGACCGCGCTGTCGTTGAAACCTTCGAGCACGCGCTCGCGCTCGGCCGCCGCCATCAAGGGCAGGCGCGCGATCGGCTCGGCGCCCTCGGCGGCCAGGCCTTCGAGCACGCTGACGAAGTAGCCGGCATAGCGCTCGATGGTGCTGTGATCGAACAGATCGCTGGCGTAACCGATGTTGCCCTCGACCGCGCCGTCGATCTCGCGCAGCCCCAGTTCCAGATCGAAGTGGGCGGTGTAGCGCGAGGTGCCGAGCATTTCCAGGCTCAGGCCCGGCAGGCTCAGCTCGCTGTTGCCGGGCGTGTTGTTGAACGCCAGCATGGTCTGGAACACCGGCCCGTAGCTGAGGCTGCGCGCCGGCTGCAAGGCTTCGACCACTTGCTCGAACGGCACGTCCTGGTGCGCATAAGCGCCGAGCGTGGCGGCCTTGACCTGGGCCAGCAAGGCGGCGACGCCGGGCTTGCCGCTGAAATCGATACGCAAGGCGATGGTGTTGACGAAGAAGCCGATCAACGGCTCGACTTCGCTGC
Source organism: Lysobacter antibioticus (assembly GCF_001442535.1). Classification (NCBI taxonomy): domain Bacteria; kingdom Pseudomonadati; phylum Pseudomonadota; class Gammaproteobacteria; order Lysobacterales; family Lysobacteraceae; genus Lysobacter; species Lysobacter antibioticus. Next base: position 1,816,977 of record NZ_CP013141.1, read on the forward strand.
GGCGGCGGTTCGCCACCGGGCTGCCGATCACCACTTCGTCCTGGCCGCTCAGGCGCGACAACAGGGTCGCCCACGCCGCCAGCAGGACCATGAACATGGTCGTGCCGTGGCGCTGCGACAAGGCATGCAGGGACGCGGTCAGCTGCGGGGTCAGGCGCAGGTCGACGCGGCCGCCGGCATAGCGCTGCACCGGCGGGCGCGGTCGGTCGCTCGGCAGTTCCAGCAGGGCCGGTGCCCCGCCGAGGTGGCCGCGCCAGAAGTCCAGTTGCCCCTGCAAGGCGTCGCCTTGCAGCCATTGGCGCTGCCAGACCGCGTAGTCGGCGTACTGGATCGGCAGCGGCGGCAACGGATCGGCCAGACCCTGGCTGAAAGCGCCGTAGAGCGCGGTGACTTCGCGCACCAACACACCGATCGACCAACCGTCGGAGACGATGTGGTGCTGGGTCAGCAACAGCACGTGCTCGTCGTCGGCCAGGCGCAGCAGGCGCCCGCGGATCAAAGGGCCGGCGGCGAGGTCGAAGGGCGCGCGCGCTTCGATGGCGCCGAGTTCGGCGATCGCGGTTTCGCGCGCCTCGGGCGCGAGTGCGCTCAGGTCCTGCAGGTCGAGGGCAAAGCCCTGCTCGCCCGGCGCGACCACTTGGGTCGGCACGCCGTCGACTTCGACGAAACGGGTGCGCAGGTTTTCATGGCGGGCGATCAGGCGGTCGAGGGTGGCCTTGAGCGCGTCGCGGTCGAGGCGACCGCTCAAACGCAGCGCCACCGGCATGTGATACGCGGCGCTGGCGGCCGGGTCGAGCCTGTCGAGAAACCACAGGCGCTGCTGCGCCCACGACAGCGGCAGCGGCACGCTGCGGTCGGCCAGCGGAATCGTCGTCGCGGCGAGGTCGTCGCCGCGCTGTTCGATGCGTTTCTTGAGCCGGTTGCGCAAAATCGCCTGTTTCAGCGCTTCCAGAGCCGGGTCCTGCTTATTCATCTACGGATTCCCTTTCCAGCAGCTTGCGCAATTCGTCTTCCGACATCGAATCCAACTCGTCCTGCATGTCGCCGAGCTCGTCGCCGAGGAAGACCTCGACCTGCAAGGCCTTGATCGCATCGGCCAGCACCGACAGCAGCGGGCGCTCGAACAGCTCGCGCAACGGCACTTCGACATGGAACTGTTCGCGCACTCGAATCGCCAGTTGCATGATCAACAGCGAGTGGCCGCCGAGTTCGAAGAAGTGGTCGTGGCGACCGACGCGTTCGATCCCAAGCAGGTCCTGCCAGATCGCAGCCAGGGTCTGCTCGACTTCGCCGAGCGGGGCTTCGTACTCGCGGCTGGCGAGCGCGGACTGATCCGGCGACGGCAAGGCCTTGCGGTCGAGCTTGCCGTTCGGGTTCAAGGGCAAGGCATCCAGGGCGACGAACGCGCTCGGGATCATGTACTCGGCCAGGTCGCGGGCCAGCGCTTCGCGCAGGTTAGTCACCGAGATCTCGGCACCCTGCTCCGCCACCACGTAGGCGACCAAGCGCTTGTCGCCGCTGTCTTCTTCGCGTGCGATCACCACCGCTTCGCGCACGCCGTCGCAGGCGGTCAGGCGCGCCTCGATTTCGCCGAGTTCGATGCGGAACCCGCGGATCTTGACCTGGAAATCGTTGCGGCCCAGGTATTCGATGGTGCCGTCGGCGCGCCACCGACCGAGGTCGCCGGTCTTGTACATGCGCGCATCGGATTCCGCCGAGAACGGATCGTGCAGGAAACGTTCCGCCGTCAGTTCCGGGCGATCCAGATAACCGCGTGCGACCTGCACGCCGCCGAGGAACAGCTCGCCGGGCACGCCGACCGGCACCGGTTCGCCGCGCGCATCGAGCAGATACACCGGGGTATTCGCAATCGGCCGGCCGATGTTCGGGCCGCCGACCGCATCGCGGATGCTGCCGATGGTGGCGTCGACCGTGCACTCGGTCGGGCCGTACATGTTGTGGAAGTGGATGCTCGGCGACGCCTTGAGCTTGTCCCACATCGCCTTGCCGATCGGCTCGCCGCCCAGCAGCACGCTAGTCGGCTGGTGACCGGGCTTGCCGATCAGACCGGCGGCGAGCAATACCTCCAATTGCGAGGGCGTGCTGTCGAAGGCGTCGATGCGGTAGCGGTCGATAAAGTCGAGCATCGCCGGGCCGTTGGCGCGGATCGACTGCGGGATCAGCACCAGGGCATGGCCCGACAGCAGCTGCAGGATGCCCTTCAGGGACATGTCGAACGAGAACGCGGCGTTGAGCGCCACGCGCGAGCCCCCGCTGAGTTCGCGATGGGTGGTTTCGCCCATCACCCGCCAGAAGTTCACCGCCGAACGGTGCTCGACCATCACGCCCTTGGGCTGGCCGGTCGAGCCGGAGGTGTAGATCACGTAGGCGAGATGGCGCGGCGTCAGGCCAGCGATGCTCGGATTGCTCTCGCTGTAGCTGGCCAACGACTCATCGTCGAGCACCACCACCGGCAGCGGCGACGACTCCAGCATCGGCATCGCCGCGCGCAGCGCCGACTGGGTCAGCAGCGCGATGGGACGGCTGTCTTCGAGCATGTAGGCCAGGCGCTCGATCGGATAGCTCGGGTCGAGCGGCACGTAGCCGGCGCCGGCCTTGAGCACGCCCAGCACGCCGACGATCATCGCCACGCTGCGCTCGGTGCAGATCGCCACCCGGTCATCGGGTTTCACACCCAACGCGATCAAGCGATGCGCGACCCGGTTGGCGCGGCGGTTGAGTTCGGCGTAGCTCAGCACCTCGTCTTCGACCAAGAGTGCATCCGAATCCGGCACGGCAGCGGCCTGCGCCTCGAACAGTCCATGGATCGTTCGGTCGTGGACCGCATCGCTACGCAGATCGTTGAAGCCGCTCAACACCTGCTCCCGCTCGGACACCGGCAGGATCGGCAAGTCCAGCAGCGGCATCGCGCCGCCGGCTTCGAGCGCGGCGATCAGCGATTCCATCGCGGTCTGCATATAGCGAACCACGCGCGGGCCGTCGATGCCGGCCACCGACAGCAGGGTCAGGCCGAAGCCTTCGCCGCGGTCCTCGACCGACAGGGTCAGCGGGTAGTTGTTGCGGGCGTCGCCGCCGATCAGGCGCATGCCATCCCAGGCCGCATCGGCGTCGCGGGTGTCGCCCTGACGCATTTCGCGACGGTTGCGGTAGTTCAACAAAGCGGTGAACAGCGGCAACGGCGGCAGGATCGCGCTGCACTGCTGGGCCAACGCCAGCGAAGCCTGCTCGCGCTCGAGCAGCTCGCCGAGGAAGCCATAGGTGTCGCGCACCGCTTGGCCGACGTTGCGGCCAGCCAGGCCGACCCGCACCGGCAAGGTATTGAGGAACATGCCGACCACCTGGTCGGCGCCCTCCGAGCCTTGCATGCGCCCCGACAGCACCGTGCCGAACACGACGTCGTCGCGACCGCTGCACTGGCCGAGCACCCGCGCCCAAGCCAGGTGGAACAACACCGACGGCGTCACCCCCCAGTGGCGCGCGGCTTCGCGCACACGCACCGCGAAGGCGTCGGCGAACTCGACCCGCGACTCGTTGGCGCGGGCGCCGTCGACCTGCACGTCGAGCACGCCGAACGGCGCGGTCGGTTCGTCGACATCGCCGAACTGCTCGCGGAACCAGGCCTCATGGCGCTGTTCAGGCGCCGCCACGGTGCGGGCGATGAAGTTGCGGTAGGGCATCGGCGCCGGCAACAGCGCGCCCTGCCCCTGCAGCAACAGCTCGGCTTCCTTGAGCATGAGCTGCTTGGAATAGTTGTCCTCGACGATGTGGTGGGTCAGCAGCGCCAGCAGCCATTCGCCCGACTCGGCGTCGAAGGCGATCTGCGCGGCCATCACCGGCGCCCGGGTCAGGTCGAGACGGATGCGGTTGGTGTCGCTGTGCGCCAACAACTGCGGCAAGGCCGCCTCGCCGGCAGCCAGCGCCACTTCAGTGACCGGCAGCGGCGCGCGCCGCTGCACCACTTGCACCGGTTGCGGCAGGCCGTCCCAGTGCACCGCGCTGCGCAGGATGTCGTGGCGGTCGATCACCTGCTGCAGGGCGCCGAGGAAACGATCCAGACGCTCGCGGCCGTCGAAGGCCACCACCGAACGCAGCAGATAGGTGTCGCCCTGGCTCTGGTTCTCCAGCAAATGGTGGAACAAGATGCCCTTCTGCAGCGGCGCCAGCGGGTAGATGTCCTGGACGTTGCCGACCCCGCCCGGGACCGCGGCGACGATCGCGTCGATCTGCGCCTGCTCCAGCGCCACCAGCGGCAACAGCTCCGGGGTGATGGCGACGGTGTCGGCACCGATGCGGTTGGCCGGCACCGCGGCCTCATCCGGCGCGTTGGCGGCGTCGGCGCGCGCGGCCAGCGCGCTCAGGGTCGGTGCGGCGAACACGCTGCGCACGTCGACCGACAGGCCGTGCTGGCGCAGGCGTTCGATCAGGCCGATCAACAGCAGCGAATGGCCGCCGAGCTCGAAGAAATGATCGTGGCGGCCGACCCGTTCCAGGCCCAGCAGTTCCTGCCAGACCTGGGCGATGGCGCGCTCGGTCTCGCCCTGCGGCGCCTCGAAGCCCCGGCTCGACACCGAGGCCTGGTCCGGCGCCGGCAGCGCCTTGCGGTCGAGCTTGCCGTTGGCGGTCAGCGGCAAGGCCTGCAGGCGCACGAAGGCGCTCGGGATCATGTACTCGGCCAGCTCGCGCGCCAGCGCTTCGCGCAGCTCGGCCGCACTCGGCTCGGCGCCGTCCGCGGCGATGAAATACGCCACCAGGCGCTTGTCGCCCGGCTGGTCTTCGCGCGCGATCACCACCGCTTCGGCGATGCCGGCGCAGGCCGCCAACTTGGCTTCGATTTCGCCCAGCTCGATGCGGAAGCCGCGGATCTTGACCTGGAAGTCGTTGCGGCCGAGGTATTCGAGATCGCCGTCGGGCAACCAGCGGCCGAGGTCGCCGGTCTTGTACAGTCGCGCCTGCGGCGAGGCCGAGAACGGATCGCGCAGGAAACGCTCCGCGCTGAGTTCGGCGCGGTTGAGATAACCGCGGGCGACGCCGTCGCCGCCGACGTACAACTCGCCGGCCACGCCGACCGGCACGGGCTGCAACTGAGCGTCGAGCACGTACAGTTGCAGGTCCGGGATCGCGCAACCGATCAGGCTGCCGCGGGCCTGGCGCACGTCCTCGGCGCGGATGCGCCGATAACTGGCGTGCACGGTGATCTCGGTAATGCCGTACATGTTGATCAACCGGGTGCGGTCGCAGTCGTTGCGCTCGATCCACGGCGCCAGGGTGTGCAGCTCCAGTGCTTCGCCGCCGAAGATCACCGTGCGCAAGGCGTGCGGGCGCTCGCTGCGCGCCTGCGCGGCGATCAGCGCCCGGAACGCGCTCGGGGTCTGGTTGAGCACGGTCACACCCTGGTCGGCGAGCAGGCCGTAGAACTCGTCCGGGGTGCGTGCGCACAGCTCCGGCACCACCACCAGGCGGCCACCGTGGAACAGCGCGCCCCAGATTTCCCAGACCGAGAAGTCGAATGCGAACGAGTGGAACAGGGTCCAGACGTCGTCGCGGCCGAACTCGAACCACGGCCGGGTCGCCGCGAACAGGCGCACGACATGGCCGTGTTCGACCATCACGCCCTTGGGCTGGCCGGTCGAACCGGAGGTGTAGATGACATAGGCCAGGTGACCGGGCTCCACCGCCAACGCCGGGTCGTGCCCGGCCTGGTCGGCAAGCGAACCGTCGTCGAGCACCAGCAACGGCGCGTTGGCTTCGCTGAGCAAGAGCAACTCGTCGCGCAGGGTAGCCGAGGTCAACACTGCCACCGGCGCGCTGTCGCCGAGCATGTAGCTCAGGCGGTCGGCCGGATACACGGGGTCCAACGGCACGTAACCGGCGCCCGCCTTGAGGATGCCGAGCACGCCGACCAGCATGTCGAAGCCGCGGCCGATGCAGATCGCGACGCGATCGTCGGCGCGCACGCCGAGTTCGAGCAAACTATGCGCGACCTGGTTGGCGCGGCGATTGAGTTCGCCATAGCTCAGGCTGGCGCCGTCGAAGCTCAGCGCGACGGCGTCGGGATCGCGCGCCGCCTGCGTCTCGAACAGACCGTGGATGCTGTCCTGGCTGCGGAAGCTGGCGCGTGCGGCGCCGAAGCCGCCGAGCACCTGTTCGCGCTCGGGCGCCGGCAACACCGGCAGGCGCCGCAGCGCACGCCGCGGCTCGTGCGCGAGCGCGTCGACCAGGGCCCGCACCGCGGTTTCCAAATAGGCCATCAGACGCGGGCCGTCGATGCCCGGCACCGCCAGGGTCGACAGGCCAAAGCCCTGGCCGCGGTCGTTGACCGACATCGTCAGCGGGTAGTTGGTGCGATCCTCGCCGCCGATGCGGCGCATGCCGGCCCAGACCCGCGCGGTGTCTTCCGACTCGGCGGCGCTTTCCTGGTGGCTGTGACGGTAATTGAGCAAGGTAGTGAACAACGGCGTCGGTGCGCGCACGCCGCTGCAACGCTGGGCCAGCGCCAGCGACGCCTGTTCGTGGGCGAGCAACTCGCCGAGCGCGCGGTAGGCGTCGCGGACCGCATCGGCGACCTCGACCCCGGCCAGCGCGACCCGCATCGGCAAGGTGTTGATGAACATGCCGACCACGTTCTCGGCGACCTCGGCACCCTGCAGGCGACCGGACAGCACGGTGCCGAACACCACCTCGTCGCGCCCGCAGCATTGGCCCAGGACCTGCGCCCAGGCGACGTGGAACAGCACCGCCGGGGTCACGCCGTGGCTGCGCGCGGCCTCGCGGATCGCCGAGGCGAGCGCATCGTCGAACTCGACCCGCGCTTCGGCGACGGCGGCGCCGTCGCCCTGTACGTCGAGCACGCCGAACGGCGCGGTGGCCTCGTCGATGTGGCCCAGCTGGCCGCGGAAATAGGCCTCGTGCTCGGCGTCGCCGACCGCGCGGGTGCGGGCGATGAAGTTGCGGTACGGCAACGGCGCCGGCAGCAAGGCGCCCTGCCCCTGCAGCAGCAGATGGATCTCGCCGAGGATCAGCTCCATCGTCACGTGGTCGCAGACCATGTGGTGATTGAGCAAGGCCAGCAGCCATTCGCCGCTGTCGCCATCGAACACGATCTGCGCGGCCAGGTTCGGCGCGCGTTGCAGGTCGATGCGATGGCGGCGCGGATCGGTGCGCCGCAGCAGGCAGTCCATCGCGCTCTCGCCGGCGTCCGGGACCAGCTCCGACAGCGGCAACGACGCGCGGCGGTGCACCACCTGCACCGGCTCGCTCAGGCCCTGCCAGCGCACCGCGCTGCGCAGGATGTCGTGGCGGTCGATCACCGCCTGCAGCGCGCCGAGGAAGGCGTCGAGGCGGTCGCGCGCGTCGAAGGCGACGATCGAGCGCAGCAGATAAGTGTCGCCGCCGTCCTCGCCTTCGAGCAGGTGGTGGAACAGGATGCCTTCCTGCAACGGCGCCAGCGGATAGATGTCCTGGATGTTGGCCACGCCGCCGGGCACGGCGGCGACGATGCCGTCGATCTGCTCCTGGCTCAGCTGCACCAGCGGCAACATCTGCGGAGTGATCTTCGCCGGTGCCCGCTCGGAGATACTGCCCCGGACGCCGCCGACCAGGTCGACGCCGTCCTCGACCGCCATCGCCAGCAGCGCCGGCTTGTGCAGTTTCAGCTGCTCCAGCAGTTCCGGGCCCATCGCGCCGCGCGGTGCGCGGATCGACAATTCGCCTTGCTTGACCAGCACGGCGACGCCGAGTTCGCGCAGTCGGGCCAGCAGTTCGTCGAGACTCATACTTGGAATTCCTCGGTGTCCGCATCCGCGCCGGTGGCGGCGAACGCGTCGGGGATCAGATTGGCCGGCACCTGGTAGGCGTCGGAGGCGGCGCCGGCGACCGGCACCAGGCGCTGCGCGAGTTCGCTCAGGCTCGGCGCGGTGAACACCGCGCCGATGTCGGCGTTGTAGCCGCGCTGGCGCAGGCGCTCGATCAGCACCATCGCCAGCAGCGAGTGGCCGCCGAGGGCGAAGAACTGGTCGTGGCGGCCGACCCGCTCGATTCCGAGCAGGCCTTGCCAGACCTCGGCCACCGCGAGTTCGGCCTCGCCCTGCGGCGCTTCGAAGGCGCGCGCGGCCACGGCCGAAGCGTCCGGCGACGGCAACGCCGCGCGGTCGAGTTTGCCGTTCGCGGTCAGCGGCCAGGCCTCGACCGCGACGAAGGCGCTCGGCAGCATGAACTCGGCCAACTCGCGCGCCAGCGCTTCGCGCAGATCGCCCGGCTGCGGCGCAGCGCCGCTCTCGGCCAGGAAATAGGCGACCAGGCGTTGGTCGCCCGGCGTGTCTTCGCGGGCGATCACGATCGCCTCGGCGACACCGGCGCAGGCGGCGAGCCGGGTCTCGATCTCGCCGAGTTCGATGCGGAAACCGCGGATCTTGACCTGGAAATCGTTGCGGCCCAGGTATTCGAGTTCGCCGTCGGCGCGCCAGCGCGCCAGGTCGCCGGTGCGGTACATGCGCGCTCCGGCGACGCCGGCGAACGGGTCGTCGAGGAAACGTTCGGCACTGAGTTCCGGGCGTCCGAGATAGCCGCGCGCGACCTGCACGCCGCCGATATGCACCTCGCCGGCCACGCCGACCGGCACCGGCGCGCCGAGGCGGTCGAGGAGATAGATGCGGGTGTTGGCGATCGGCTTGCCGATCGGCACCGCGTCGGCGGCGGACGGCGTTTCGCTCGCGTCGCTGACATACACAGTGCAGCCGACCACGGTCTCGGTCGGGCCGTATTCGTTGATCACCACCGAGGCCGGCAGCACCCGCTCTCGGAAGCGCTGCAGGCCGCGACGGGTCAGTTGTTCTCCGCCGACCACCAGTACGTGCGCGGTAGCCGAGGCCGGCGCGGCGGCAAGATTGGACAGCGCATCCAGATGCGCCGGGGTCAGCTTGAACAGCCACGGCTGCGCCTGGGCGGCGTAATCGAGCAACTGCGCCAGGCAGACCTGCGCCTGCTCGGCCAACAGCACCACCGGCTTGCCCGCGAGCCACGGCGTCAACAAGCTGGTCACGGTGGCGTCGAAGCCGAACGGCGTCGCCACCAGCGCGCCCTGCACCGCCTCGCCGAGGTATTCGCGCCGCGCGTGTTCGAGGTAGTTCACCAGGCCCTGGTGATGAACCATCACGCCCTTCGGCCGCCCGGTCGAACCCGAGGTGTAGATCACATAGGCCAGATGCGCCGGCGTCAGCGCCGCGATCTGCGGTGCGTGTTCGGCGCCGTCCGACCATTGGCTTTGGTCGAGGCTCAGCAACGGCGCCGACGGCCCCAGCGCCTCGACCCGGCCGCGCAAGGCCGGCGACACCAGCACCGCGACCGGCGCGCTGTCGTCGAGCATGTAGGCCAGGCGCTCATCGGGATAGCCCGGTTCCAGCGGCACGTAGCCGGCGCCGGCCTTGAGCGTGGCGAGCAGGCCGATCGCCATCGCCTCGCCGCGTTCGGCGCAGATCGCGATGCGATCATCAGGTTTAACGCCGAGTGCGATCAGACGATGCGCCAGACGATTGGCGCGGCGCTCGAGTTCGGCGTAGCTGAGCCGGGTCTCGCCGCAAATCAATGCGACCGCGTCGGGCGTGCGCGCGGCCTGCGCTTCGAACAGCTCGTGTGCGCAGCGGTCCTGCGAATAGACCGCGACAGTATCGTTGCAGGCCTTCAGCAGACGCTCGCGTTCGCTCGCATCGAGCAAAGGCAGACGCGCGACCGTGAAGCTGTCGTCGGCCGTCATCGCTTCGAGCAGGCTCAGCAAGTGCCCGGCGTAGCGCTGCATGGTGGCCCGGTCGAACAGGTCGGTGGCATAGGCGAAGCTGGCTTCGAGCCCATCGCCGGTGTCGTTGATCGCCAGTTCCAGGTCGAAATGCGCGGTCTGGCGCGGCGTGTCGATCGCCGACAGTTCCAGCTCCGGCAGGCTCAACACGCCGCCGGCGGCGGTGTTGTTGAACGCCAGCATGGTCTGGAAAATCGGGCTGTGGCTGAGCGAGCGCTGCGGTTGCAGCGCCTCGACCACCTGCTCGAACGGCAGGTCCTGGTGGGCATAGGCGTCGAGCGTGGTGGCCTTGATCCGTTGCAACAGCTCGGCCGTGCTCGGCTCGCCCTGCAGGTCGACGCGTAACGCCAGGGTGTTGAGGAACAGGCCGATCAGCGGTTCCAGCTCGCTGCGGCGGCGGTTGGCGACCGAGGTGCCGATGACGACTTCGTCCTGGCCGCTGAGGCGCGACAGCAGGGTCGCCCAGGCCGCCAGCAAGGTCATGAACAAGGTGGTGCCGTGACGCTGCGACAGCGCGCGCAGGCCGGCGGTCAAGGCCGGCGGAATCTGCAGGTCGAAGCGGTCGCCGGCATAGCTCTGCGCGGCCGGGCGCGGCCGGTCGGTCGGCAGCTCCAACAGGGCCGGCGCGCCGCTCAGGCGCTCGCGCCAGAACTCGATTTCCTGTTGCAGGGTCTCGCCCTGCAGCCACTGCCGCTGCCAAGCGGCGTAGTCGGCGTACTGGATCGCCAACGGTGGCAGCGGGTCGTCCTGGCCCTGGCTGAAAGCGGTGTACAGCGCGGTCACTTCCTTGACCAGCACGCCGAGCGACCAGCCGTCGGACACGATGTGATGCTGGGTGACCAGCAGCACGTGCTCGTCGTCGGCCAGGCGCAACAAACGCCCGCGCACCAGCGGGCCGATGGCCAGATCGAACAAGGCATGCGCCTCGGCCAGGCCGCGTTCGGCCACCGCCGCTTCGCGCGCATCGGCGGACAAGCCGCTCAGGTCTTCTTCGATCAGCTCGAATCCGCGCTCGGCCGGGTCGATCATCTGCACCGGGGTGCCGTCGACGCTGACGAAACGCGTACGCAGGTTTTCGTGGCGCACCACCAGGCGGTCGAGGGTGGCCTTGAGCGCATCGCGGTCGAGGCGCCCACGCAGACGCAGCGCCACCGGCATGTGGTAGGCGGCGCTGGCGGCGTGGTCGAGCCGGTCGAGGAACCACATGCGCTGCTGCGCCCACGACAGCGGCAGGCTCGCGGCGCGGTCGGCGCGCTGCATCGGCGGCGTGACCACGGTCTCGCGGCGCGCGCCTTCGCGCTTGCGCAGTTGTTGCAGGGCCACGGCGCGCCGCAGCTGTTCGAGCTTGCGGCTCTGATCATCGTTCATCGACGGCGTCCTCCGACAACAGGGCCAACAACTCGCTTTCGCTCAATTCGCCGAGCGACTGCTCGATGTCGGCGACGTCGCTCTCGGCGAAGGATTCGATCTGCGCCGACACCACCAGCCCGGCGAGGAAGGACAGAGTCGGCTGCTCGAACAGGGTGCGCAGCGGGATCTCGACCTCGAAGCGTTCGCGCACCCGGATCGCCAATTGCATGATCAGCAGCGAATGCCCGCCTAGTTCGAAGAAGTGGTCGTGGCGACCGACCCGCTCGATGCCCAGCAGGTCCTGCCAGATCGCAGCCAGGGTCTGCTCGACTTCGCCGAGCGGGGCTTCGTACTCGCGGCTCGCCAAGGCCGATTGATCCGGCGACGGCAAGGCCTTGCGGTCGAGCTTGCCGTTCGGGTTCAAGGGCAAGACGTCCAGGGCGACGAACGCGCTCGGGATCATGTACTCGGCCAGCTCGCGGGCCAGCGCTTCGCGCAGGTTCGTCACCGAGATCTCGGCGCCCTGCTCCGCCACCACGTAGGCGACCAGGCGCTTGTCGCCGCTGTCTTCTTCGCGTGCGATCACCACCGCCTCGCGCACGCCATCGCAGGCGGTCAGGCGCGCTTCGATCTCGCCGAGCTCGATGCGGAAGCCGCGGATCTTGACCTGGAAGTCGTTGCGGCCCAGGTATTCGATCGTGCCGTCGGCGCGCCAGCGACCGAGGTCGCCGGTCTTGTACATGCGCGCTTCTTCGTTCGCAGAGAACTGATCGCGCAGGAAGCGCTCCGCGGTCAGCTCCGGACGATCCAGATAGCCGCGTGCAACCTGCACGCCGCCGAGGAACAGCTCGCCCGGCACGCCGACCGGCACCGGCTCGCCGCGGCTGTCGAGCAGGTACACCGGGGTATTCGCAATCGGACGGCCGATGTTCGGGCCGCCGACCGCATCGCGGATGCTGCCGATGGTCGCGTCGACCGTGCACTCGGTCGGGCCGTACATGTTGTGGAAGTGGATGCTCGGCGAGGCCTTGAGCTTGTCCCACATCGCCTTGCCGATCGGCTCGCCGCCCAGCAGCACGCTGGTCGGCTGATGACCCGGCTTGCCGATCAGGCCGGCGGCCAGCAACACCTCCAACTGCGAGGGGGTGCTGTCGAAGGCATCGATGCGGTAGCGGTCGATAAAGTCGAGCATCGCCGGGCCGTTGGCGCGGATCGACTGCGGGATCAGCACCAGGGCATGGCCCGAGAGCAACTGCAGGATGCCCTTCAGGGACATGTCGAACGAGAACGCGGCGTTCAAGGCCACGCGCGAGCCTGCGCTCAGCTCGCGATGGGTCGTTTCGCCCATCACCCGCCAGAAGTTCACCGCCGAGCGGTGCTCGACCATCACGCCCTTGGGCTGGCCGGTCGAGCCGGAGGTGTAGATCACGTAGGCGAGATGGCGCGGCGTCAAACCTTCCACGCTCGGATTGCTCTCGCTGTAGCTGGCCAGCGACTCATCGTCGAGCACCACCACCGGCAGCGTCGACGACTCCAGCATCGGCATCGCCGCGCGCAGCGCCGACTGGGTCAGCAAGGCGATGGGCCGGCTGTCTTCGAGCATGTAGGCCAAGCGCTCGATCGGATAGCTCGGGTCCAGCGGCACGTAGCCGGCGCCGGCCTTGAGCACGCCCAGCAGGCCGACGATCATCGCCACGCTGCGCTCGGTGCAGATCGCCACGCGATCATCGGGTTTCACACCCAACGCGATCAAGTGGTGCGCGACCCGGTTGGCGCGGCGGTTGAGTTCGGCGTAGTTCAGCACCTCGTCTTCGACCAAGAGTGCATCCGAATCCGGCACGGCAGCGGCCTGCGCCTCGAACAGTCCATGGATCGTTCGGTCGTGGACCGCATCGCTACGCAGATCGTTGAAGCCGCTCAACACCTGCTCCCGCTCGGACACCGGCAGGATCGGCAACGCCCGCAGCGGCGTCTCGCCGCCGCTTTCGAGCGCGCCGATCAGCGACTCCATCGCGGTCTGCATGTAGCGGACCACGCGGGGGCCGTCGATGCCCGGCACCGACAGCGCGGTCAGGCCGAAGCCCTGGCCGAGATCCTCGACCGACATGGTCAGCGGGTAGTTGTTGCGGGTGTCGTCCTTGAGCACGTACACGCCGTCCCAGGCCTCGGCCATGGCCTGTTCCTCGGCGGCGTTGCCGGGCTCGTGGCTGTGGCGGTAGTTGAGCAAGGCAGTGAACAAGGGCAACGGCGGCGCGATCGCGCTGCAACGCTGGGCCAGGGCCAGCGACGCCTGCTCGTGCGCCAGCAGTTCGCTGAGCCGGCGATGAGTGTCGCGCACCGCCTCGGCCACGGCTTCGCCGCCGACCGGGATACGGATCGGCAAGGTATTGAGGAACATGCCGACCACCTGGTCGGCGCCCTCCGAGCCCTGCAGGCGGCCGGACAGCACGGTGCCGAACACCACTTCGTCGCGGCCGCTGCAGCGCGCCAGCACTTGCGCCCAGGCCACGTGGAACAACACCGCCGGAGTCACCCCGCGCTCGCGCGCGAGTTCGCGGATGCGCCGCGCCAGCGCATCGTCGAACACGATCCGCGCTTCGCGCGCCTGCTCGCCGCTGCTCTGCACGTCGAGCACGCCGAACGGCGCGGTCGGTTCGTCGACATGGCCGAGCTGCTCGCGGAACCAGGCCTCATGCTCGGCCTCGGGCACGGCGCGGGTGGCGGCGATGAAATTGCGGTACGGCAGGCTGGCCGGCAGTGCCTCGCCGCGTCCCTGCAGCAGCGCCAGGATCTCCGACAGGATCAATGCCATGGCGACGTGGTCGCCGCTGACATGGTGGCGCAGCAGCGCCAGCAGCCATTCGCCGCTGTCCGGGTCCTGGGCGCGGAACGCGGCCAGGATCGGCGCGCGCTGCAGGTCCAGGCGCATCCGGCGCGGGTCGGTGTGGGCGAGCAACTGCGGCAGGGCCGGCGAATCGGCCGACAGCTCGGCCTCGTGCAGCGGCAACGGCGCCTGCCGGTACACCACCTGCACCGGCTGCGGCAGGCCCTGCCAGATCACCGCGCTGCGCAGGATGTCGTGGCGGTCGATGACCTGCTGCAAGGCCGCCAGGAAAGCGTCCATGCGCTCGCGGCCGTCGAAGCCGAGCACGGTGCGCAGCAGATAGGTATCGCCGCCGCTGTCGTTTTCGAGCATGTGGTGGAACAGGATGCCTTCCTGCAACGGCGCCAGCGGGTAGATGTCCTGGACGTTGCCGGCGCCGCCGGGCACGGTGGCGACGATGGCGTCGATCTCGGCCTGGCTCAGCGACACCAGCGGCAACAGCTCGGGAGTGATCGCGGTGGTGCCGGCGACGATCAGGTTCGGCGCGACCTCCGCCGCCGGCGCTTCGGCCTCGCCGGCGATCTTGCCGGCCAGCACGCTCAACACCGGAGTGGTGAACACGGTGCGCACGTCGACGTTAAGGCCGCACTGGCGCAAGCGTTCGATCAGGCTGATGACCAGCAGCGAGTGGCCGCCCAGCTCGAAGAAATGATCGTGGCGGCCGACCCGCTCGATGCCGAGCAGGTCTTGCCAGACCCCGGCGATGGCCTGTTCGGTCTCGCCTAGCGGCGCTTCGTACTCGCGGCTCGCCAGCGCGGACTGGTCCGGCGACGGCAAGGCCTTGCGGTCGAGCTTGCCGTTCGGGGTGAGCGGCAGCGCGTCCAGCGCCATGAAGGCGCTCGGGATCATGTACTCGGCCAGGTCACGGGTCAGCGCTTCGCGCAGATTGGCCACCGAGATCTCGGCGCCCTGCTCCGCGACCACGTAGGCGACCAGGCGCTTGTCGCCGCTGTCTTCTTCGCGGGCGATCACCACCGCTTCGCGCACGCCGTCGCAGGCGGTCAGGCGCGCTTCGATCTCGCCCAGCTCGATGCGGAAGCCGCGGATCTTGACCTGGAAATCGTTGCGGCCCAGGTATTCGATCGTGCCGTCGGCGCGCCATCGGCCGAGGTCGCCGGTCTTGTACATGCGCGCATCGGCGTCCTGCGCGAACGGATCGCGCAGGAAACGCTCGGCGGTCAGTTCCGGGCGATCCAGGTAACCGCGTGCGACCTGCACACCGCCGAGGAACAGCTCGCCCGGCACGCCGACCGGCACCGGCTCGCCGTGGCCATCGAGCAAATACACCGGGGTGTTGGCGATCGGGCGGCCGATGTTCGGGCCGCCGACGGCATCGCGGATACTGCCGATGGTGGCATCGACCGTGCACTCGGTCGGGCCGTACATGTTGTGGAAATGGATGCTCGGCGAGGCCTGGAGCTTGTCCCACATCGCCTTGCCGATCGGCTCGCCGCCCAGCAGCACGCTGGTCGGCTGGTGACCGGGCTTGCCGATCAGACCGGCGGCCAGCAACACCTCCAATTGCGAGGGCGTGCTGTCGAAGGCGTCGATGCGGTAGCGGTCGATAAAGTCGAGCATCGCCGGGCCGTTAGCGCGGATGGCCTGCGGGATCAGCACCAGGGCATGGCCCGAGAGCAACTGCAGGATGCCCTTCAGGGACATGTCGAACGAGAACGCCGCGTTCAAAGCCACGCGCGACGGCTCGGTCAGCTCGCGATGGGTCGTTTCGCCCATCACCCGCCAGAAGTTCACGGCCGAGCGGTGCTCGACCATCACGCCCTTGGGTTGGCCGGTCGAGCCGGAGGTGTAGATCACGTAGGCGAGATGGCGCGGCGTCAGGCCAGCGATGCTCGGATTGCTTTCGCTTTGGTCACTCAGCGACTCATCGTCGAGCACCACCACCGGCAGCGGCGAGGATTCCAGCATCGGCATCGCCGCGCGCAAGGCCGACTGGGTCAACAGGGCGATCGGCCGGCTGTCTTCGAGCATGTAGGCCAAGCGCTCGCTCGGATAACTCGGGTCCAGCGGCACGTAGCCGGCGCCGGCCTTGAGCACGCCCAGCAGGCCGACGATCATCGCCACGCTGCGCTCGGTGCAGATCGCCACCCGGTCGTCGGGTTTCACACCGAGCGCGATCAAGCGATGCGCGACTTGGTTGGCGCGGCGATTGAGTTCGGCGTAGCTCAGCACTTCGTCTTCGACCAACAACGCTTCGGCATCCGGCTGCGCGGCGGCCTGTTCCTCGAACAACGCATGGATCGTGCGGTCGTGCACCGCGTCGCTACGCAGATCGTTGAAGCCGCGCAGCACCTGCTCGCGCTCGGTCGTGCTCAACAAAGCCAGTTCGCCGACCTTGCGCGCATCGCCGCCGACCATGCCCTGCAGCAGCGCGATCCACTGCCGTACCATGCGCTCGGCGGTGGCGCGGTCGAACAGGTCGCTCGAATATTCCAGTTCGCCGCTGAGGTCTTCGCCGGCATCGCCGAGCAGCAGGCGCAGATCGAAATGCGCCTTGGCGTTGGTCGCCGGCACCGCGCTCAGTTCCAGCCCCGGCAATGCCAGGCTGCCGCTGTCGGGGGTGTTGTCCAGGGTCAGCATCACCTGGAACAAGGGGCTGTGGCCGAGACTGCGCTCCGGCGCCAGCGCTTCGACGACCTGCTCGAACGGCAGTTCCTGATGGGCATAGGCGCCGAGCGTGCTGGTCTTGACCTGGGCCAATAGCTGGCTGACGGTCGGGTCGTCGCGCAGGTCGACGCGCAGGGCCAGGGTGTTGATGAACAGACCGATCAGCGGTTCGAGTTCGGTGCGGGCGCGATTGGCCACCGGCGTGCCGATCACCACCTCGTCCTGGCCGCTCAAACGCGACATCAGCGCCGACCAACCGGCCAGCAGGGTCATGAACACGGTGGTGCCGTGGCGCTGCGACAGCGCGCGCAGGGCGGTGGTCAGCGCTGCCGGCAGCGCGACCGGGATGCGGTCGCCTGCATAGCTCTGCAGCGGCGGGCGCGGCCGGTCGCCGGGCAGTTCCAGCAGGGTCGGCGCGCCGCCGAGGTGGGTGCGCCAGAAGTCGATGTGTTTCTGCAAGGCCTCGCCCTGCAGCCACTGGCGCTGCCACACCGCGTAGTCGGCGTACTGCACCGGCAGCGGCGGCAAGGGATCGGTGCGGCCCTGGGTGAAAGCGGTGTACAGCGCGCTGACTTCGCGCACCAGCACGCCCATCGACCAACCGTCGGAAATAATGTGGTGCTGGGTTACCAGCAGGATGTGCTCGTCGTCGCCCACCCGCAGCAGGCGGCCGCGGATCAGCGGGCCGGCGGCCAGATCGAACGCCGCCAAGGCTTCGTCGCGGCCGATCCGGGCCGCCTCGGCTTCGCGCTCGGCCGGCGCCAGCGCGCGCAGGTCGTGATCGACCAGGACGAAGCCGACGTGCTCGGAGGCGATCTGCTGGCGCGCCGAACCGTCGACGCCGACGAAGCGGGTGCGCAGGTTTTCGTGGCGGGCGACGATGCGGTCGAGCGCGGATTGCAGCGCAAGGCGGTCGAGCCGGCCCTTCAGGCGCAGCGCCGCCGGCACGTGATAGGCCTCGCCGGCCGCCTGGTCGAGACGATCGAGGAACCACATGCGTTGCTGCGCCCACGACAACGGCAGTTCGCCATCGCGATCGGCGCGCGCGATCGGCCGCGCGCCATCCGGCTGCGCGGCCGGGGTCGCCGACTTGTTGAGCCGGCGCCGCAGCAGTTCCAGTTTCAGCAGCTCGATGTCCGCCGACGATTCCTTAGACATCCCGCATCTCCATCGCTTGTTGTTCCATGGTGTGTCGTCCCCTTGCCGCCGCGCGGTCGCGGCGGCTCACGGGTTTTCCTCTTCGAGCAGGGCGCGCAGTTCCTCTTCCGACAACTGATCGATGTCGGCGGCCATGCGCTCGACGTCCTCGTCGGCATAGCGGCCGACGCTGGCGACCAGCACCACCCGCGCCAGCAGCGCGACCTCCGGCGACTTGAACAGCTCGGCCACCGGCACGTCGACGGCGAAGGCTTCGCGCACCCGCGCCATCACCTGCACCGCCAGCAGCGAATGCCCGCCGACCTCGAAGAAGTGGTCGTGGCGGCCGACCTGTTCCAGGCCGAGCAGTTCCTGCCAGATCGCGGCGATGGTCTCCTCGACCTCGCCCTGCGGCGGCTCGTAGCTGCGCGCGGTCACCGCGATGCGGTCCGGCGCCGGCAAGGCCTGGCGGTCGAGCTTGCCGTTGGCGGTCAGCGGCCAGCGGTCGATCAGCATGAACGCGCTCGGCACCATGTACTCGGGCACCTGCGCCGCCAACGTTTCGCGCAGACGGCCCGGCAAGGTGCTGCGCCACTTGGCTTCGAGCGGGTCGTGGGCGAAACCGGCTTCGTCCTTGCGCAACTGCTCCGCCGCGATCTGGCTGCGCCAATCGAAGTGCAGCGCCTGGCCGTTGCGGCCGATCAGGGCGTGGTATTCGCCGCCCTGCGCGTTCGGCGCCCAGCTCAGGTCGAGGCTGTAGCCGCGCTCGCGGCAGAAATCTTCGAGATCGACGCACAGTGCGCCCTGGCCGGCATCGAGCGCGGCCTGGGCCTTGATCGCCGCGACCGAGGCGCCGCCCTCGCCCGCGCCGAGACGCTGCCAGGCACGCTGGTAGGGCGTCGCCCAGGGGTGCGCGATCGCACGCAAACCGAGCACCGCCTCGCTGCCGGCGTCGATGCGCTGCTGCAGGCGCTGCGCATCGAAGCCTTCGTCGCCCCAGTCCTGCCAGTCGACCGCGAACACCTCGTCGCGCTCGCCGTCGATGCTCAGCACCACGTCGTAGCGATAGGCCGACATTTCGTTCTCGTGGCGGGCCAGCTTGGGCAGCACGCGCACCGCGCTGATGCGCGGATAACGATCGCGCAGGGCGTGGAACCAGACCGGATCGATCAGCAACTCGATATCGCCGCGCATCTTCTGCGCGGCGCGGTCGGCCAGTTGCGTCGCCGACAGGCTGTCCGGCGACTGGAAGGCCTGCACCGACAGATGGAACGACGGCATCAGGCCGTGATGGCGCACGTCGCCGATCATCAGCTTGCCGCCGGCGGCGGTGACGCCGATCGACGAGGCGATGACCTGCTCCAGATAGGCCAGGTTCGGGAAGTACTGCACCACCGAGTTGATCACCACCGTGTCGAACTCGCCGTGGATCGCCGAGAAATCGGTGGCCTCGCCCTGGAACACGTCGGCCTTGCCGGTCAGCTCCGGGGTGATCCCGACCAGGTGGTTGACCTTGGCCACGGTCTTGACCGACAGGTCGGTGCCGACATAGCGCTCGCAACGCGGCGCGATGTTGCACAGGATCATGCCGGTGCCGACGCCGATTTCGAGCACACGGCGCGGCTGCAGCGCCTCGATCCGCACCAGGGTGGTGTCGAGCCATTCGCGCATGCCTTCGCTGGCGATCGGCGCACGCGTGTAGGTGCTGTTCCAGCCGGTCAGGTCGAAACCGAAATCGGCCTGCTCGACGGTTTCCTCTTCGCCCTGGTCGTCGAAGATGTCCGACCACTGCGCGACCTGGCCGTCGAGCAATTCCTCGAGCGCCTCGTCCTTGGCCGCCGCGCGCGGCGCCACGTAGGCCACCAGGCGCTTCTCGCCGGGCTGGTCTTCGCGCGCGACCACCACCGCTTCGCGGACGTCGGCGCAGGCCGACAGACGCGCCTCGATTTCGCCGAGCTCGATGCGGTAGCCGCGCAGCTTGACCTGGAAGTCGTTGCGGCCGACGTACTCCAGGGTACCGTCGCTGCGCCAGCGGCCGAGGTCGCCGGTGCGGTACATGCGCGCGCCGGCCGACGACGCGAACGGGTCGCGGACGAAGCGTTCGGCGCTCAGTTCGGCGCGGTTGAGATAACCGCGGGCGACGCCGGCGCCGCCGACGTGGATCTCGCCGACCACGCCGACCGGCAAGGGTTCGCCGTCGCCGCCGAGCACGTAGATGCGGGTGTTGGCGAGCGGCCGGCCGATGTGCGGCGCGACCCCGGCTTCGATGCGGGCATAGCTGGCGTCGACCGTGCATTCGGTCGGGCCGTACACGTTGTAGCAGCGCATCGACGAAGCCGCCGCGGCGTCCCAGGCGCGCGCCGGCAGGGCTTCGCCGCCGACCAGCACGGTGCCCGGGCGGCGGCCGCCCGCGACCGCGTCGTCGAGCAGACCGGCGGCGAGCAAGGCCTCGAACTGGGCCGGCGTGCAATCGAAGATGTCGATGCGCTCGCGCGCCAGGAATTCGATCAAGGCGGCGCCGTCGGCGCGGATCGCCGCCGGCACGATCACCATGCAACGCCCCGATAGCAGTTGCACCAGCGACTGCACCGAGGCATCGAACGACAAGGCCGCGTCCAGGCCCAGGCGCGCACCCGGTGCGCATTCGGCGAACACCTCGCGCTCGAACGCCGACCACAGGTTGAGCACGTTGCGGTGCTCGACCATCACGCCCTTGGGCTCGCCGGTCGAACCGGAGGTGTAGATCACATAGGCCAGGTTCGACCGCGTCAGCGCGCTCACCGCCGGGTCGTGCTCGGGCTGAGCGGCCCATGTCTCGTCGTCGTCGAGCATCAGCACGGCGATGTCGGGAGCGTGCTCGTCCAGCGACCAGGCCGCCTCGCGCAGCGCGTTCTGGGTCAGCAAGGCCTTGGGCGCGCTGTCGCCGACCAGATAGGCCAGGCGTTCCGGCGGATAGGCCGGGTCCAGCGGCACGTAGGCCGCGCCGGCCTTGAGCACGCCGAACACCGCGACCACCGCGTCCAGGCCGCGCTCGACGCAGATCGCGACGCGGTCGTCGGGCGCTACGCCGAGCGCGATCAGGCGATGGGCGACGCGGTTAGCGCGGCGGTTGAGTTCGCCATAGCTCAGCGCGCTGCCCTCGAATTCGACCGCGGTGGCCTGCGGATCGCGGGCGGCCTGGGCCTCGAACAGAGCGTGCACCGTCTGCCCGTCGTGAGCCGTGGCCGGCGCAGCGCCGTCGACGGTGTTGAACCGCTCCAGCACCAGGCGGCGGTCGTCGGCGCTGAGCAGCGACAGGCTGCCGATGCGCCGCTGTTCGCCCTCGGCCATCGCCCGCAGCAGGGTCTGCAGATGTTGCGACCAACGTTCGATGGTGGCGGCGTCGAACAGGTCGTTGGCGTATTCGAGGCTGCCGTCGAGGCCGCCCTCGTTCTCGATCAGTTCCAGCGACAGGTCGAACAGGGTCTCGTCGCGCGGCTGGTCGATCAGGCTGAGGCTCAGCTCGGGCAGCTGCAGGGTGCCGGTCGGGGTGTTCTGCAGCACCAGCATGTTCTGCACCACCGGGTTGTGGCCCAGGCTGCGCGCCGGCTGCAGCATGTCGACGACCTGCTCGAACGGCACGTCCTGGTGTTCGTAGGCGCCGAGCATGACCGCGCGGGTGCGCGCCAGCAGCTCGGCGACGGTCGGGTCGTCGCCGATGTCGACCCGCAGCGCCAGGGTGTTGACGAAAAAGCCGAGCAAGGGCTCGACCTCGCCGCGGCGGCGGTTGGCGACCGCGGTGCCGACCACGACGTCGTCGCTGCCGCTCAGGCGCGACAGCAGCAGCGACCAGCCGGCCAGCAAGGTCATGAACAAAGTCGTGCCGTGGCGCTGCGACAAGGCGCGCAGGCCGTCGGCGGTGCGTTCGTCGATACGGAAACGCCGAGTGCTGCCGACGTAGCGTTGCACCGGCGGACGCGGCCGATCGGTCGGCAGTTCCAGCAGGGCCGGTGCGCCGCTCAGATGCTCGCGCCAATAGCCCATCTGCGCTTCCAGCGTATCGCCGCGCAGCCACTGGCGCTGCCACACCGCGTAGTCGGCGTATTGCACCGGCAACGGCGGCAGCGGATCGGCGCGGCCTTCGGCGAAGGCGGCATACAGCGCCGACACCTCGTCGACCAGCACACCGAGCGACCAGCCGTCGGAGATGATGTGATGCTGGGTCAGCAGTAGCACGTGTTCGTCCGCGGCCAGGCGCAGCAGGCGGCCGCGGATCAGCGGCCCGCTCGACAGATCGAAGGGCTTGCGCACTTCCGCCGCCGACAGGGTCTGCACTTCGCGCTCGCGTGCCGGCGCGTCGAGCGCGCTGAGGTCGAGGTCGTCGAGAACGAAACCGCAGTCGGCCGGCGCGATCGACTGCACCGGCTCGCCGTCGCCGGCGACGAAGCAGGTGCGCAGGATCTCGTGACGCGCGACGACGCGGTCGAGGGTCGCCTGCAACACCGCGCGGTCGAGGCGGCCGCTGAGGCGCAACGCCGCGGGCATGTGATAAGCGGCGCCGGCGGCGGAATCGAGCTGATCGAGGAACCACAGGCGCTGCTGCGCCCACGACAGCGGCAACGGCGCGCCGCGGTCGGCTGCCAGGATCGGCGGCAACGCCGCCGCGCGGGCTCCGCGCAGGCTCTGCGCCATCTCGGCGAGCACCGGCCGGGCGAACACGTCGCGCAGCGACAGCTCGACGCCGCGGCTCTCGCGCAAACGCGTGACCAACTGCACCGCGATCAGCGAATGGCCTCCGAGTTCGAAGAAGTGATCGTTGCGGCCGACCCGCTCGCGGCCGAGCAAGTCCTGCCAGACCTGGGCCAACGCGGCCTCGGCCTCGCCCTGCGGTTCGGCATAAGGGCGCGCGGCCATCGCCGCGTCGTCCGGTGCCGGCAAGGCCTTGCGGTCGAGCTTGCCGTTGGCGGTCAGCGGCAGCGCGTCCAGGCGCACGATCGCCGACGGCAACAGATAATCGGCCAGCGAGCGCGCCAGCTGCTCGCGCCACTGCGCCGCGGTCGTCGCGGCCTCTGCGGCGGCGACGACATACGCCACCAGGCGCTTGTCGCCGGGCTCGTCCTCGCGGGCGATCACCACCGCTTCGCGCACGCCGGCGCAGGCCGACAGCGCCGCTTCGATCTCGCCCAGCTCGATGCGGAAACCGCGGATCTTGACCTGGAAGTCGTTGCGGCCGAGGTAGTCGATGCTGCCGTCGGCACGCCAGCGCGCAAGGTCGCCGGTCTTGTACAGGCGCGCCTGGACCGGATCGGAATCGGCGCTGACAAAGGGGTCGCGGAGGAAACGCTCGGCGCTGAGCGCTTCGCGCCCGAGGTAGCCGCGCGCGACCTGGGCGCCGGCGATGCACAGCTCGCCGGCCACGCCGACCGGCACCGGTTGGCCGTGCGCGTCGAGAATGTAGACGCGGGTGTTGGCGACCGGGCGGCCGATCGAGACCTCGTGCACAGGCAACTGCGAGGCATCGGCGAACAGCGCCGCGGTCGCATACACCGTGGCCTCGGTCGGGCCATAAGTGTTGAGCAGGCCGCAACGCAGACCTGGCGCGCTCAACCATTGCGCCAGATGACGGCGTTCGACCTTCTCGCCGCCGACCACCACCAGGCGCAAGTTCGGCGCCGGCAACAACCGGCCTTCCGAGACCTCCTGCGACCACTGGTGCCAGAACGCGGTCGGCAGGTCGGCGATGTTGATCGATTGCGCGCTCAGGAAGTCGACGAATTCGGCATCGGGTGCGACCAGATGCGCCGGACGCAGCACCACCGTGGCGCCGGCCGACAGGGTGGGGAAGATTTCCACCACAGAGCTGTCGAACGAGTAGGAAGCGAACTGCAGCATCCGGTCGCCGGGCTGCAACGCGCAGTGAGCGATGTGGGTGCGGATCAGTTCGGCGACGTTGCGGTGTTCGACCATCACGCCCTTGGGCTGGCCGGTCGAACCCGAGGTGTAGATCACCTGCGCCAGATGCGCCGGAGTCAACCCCAGCGACTGCGGATCGGGGTCGTGCGACTCGCCCTCGCCCGGCGCCGCGATCAGTGCGTCGATCGCCAGCACCGGCAGACGCGCCGGCTCGCCGAGCGGCAGGCGTTCGCGCAACCCGGCCTGGGTCAGCAGCGCCGCCGGGCGACTGTCTTCGAGCATGTAGGCCAAGCGTTCGGACGGATAGTTCGGGTCCAGCGGGACGTAGGCGCCGCCGGCCTTGAGCACGCCGAGCAGGCCGGCGACCATCGCCGCGCTGCGTTCGACGCAGATCGCCACGCGGTCGTCGGGTTTCACGCCCAACGCGATCAGGCGATGGGCGATGCGGTTGGCGCGGCGGTTGAGTTCGGTGTAGCTCAGCGCGAGCTCGCCGTCGATCAGGGCGATCGCCTCCGGCTGCGAGGCGGCGTGGCGCTCGAAGCGGCGGTGCATCAGCCGCTCCGACGCCGCTACCGTCGCAGTGTCGTTGAAGCCGAACAGCACCTGCTCGCGTTCGGGCGCCGACAGCAGCGGCAAGCCGCTGAGCTTGCGTCCGCCGTCCTGCGCGAATGCGGCGAGCACGGTGGCCAGATGGCCGGCCATGCGCTCGGCGCTGGCGCGGTCGAACTGCGCCTGCGGGTAATGCAGACGGCCGCGGAGGCCTTCGGCGGTGTCGGCGAGTTCCAGCGACAGGGCCAGTCCGGGCCGCGACGCTGCAGCGCCGTCGAGGGCCAACAGCACCTCGAACAAGGCCTCGCCACGGCCGCGTACGGCCTCGGCGACCTGAGCGAACGGCAGTTCGGCATGCGCACAGGCAGCATCGAGCGCGGCAGCGGCGCGCGCGACGGCCTCGGCGACCGTCGGGTCGTCTTGCAGGTCGAGGCGCAAGGCCGCGACCTCGTTGGCCAAAACGGCCGAGGCCAGGCCGGTGACGACCTCGCCCTGCCCGCTCCAACGCGACAGCAAGGCGATCCACGCCGCCAACAGCACGGCCGGCACCGGCGCGGCCTGCTGCACAGCGAAAACGCGCAACGCCGAGGCGGTCGATGCGGGCACGGCAACCTCGACCGAAGCGGAGACGTGATCCGGTGCCGCGTTGCGCGGGCGATCGCTCGGCAACGCCAGCGCGACCGGCGCGCCGTCGAGCTGAGCCTGCCAATACGCGCGGTCGCGATCGAATACGCCGGCATCGCGCCACGGCGCGGCGCTGCCGGCGCGCGCCGACAACGCGGCGCGGTCGCCGCTCAACATGCAGTAACGCGCCACCAGGGCGCTGGCGGCATCGGGATCGGCCGCGGCCAAGGCCGGGGACACACGCAATACCAGGAGCTGCAGGCCGTCGCGGCGATAGGCGGCGACGGTCAGCGGCGCATCGGTGGCGCCGATCTGGCTCAGGGCGATGTCGATGCAGGCCTGCTCGTCCTGGCCGGCGGCGAACGCCGGGCTCAGCAAGTGCAGGGCCGGGCCGGCGACGCTGCCGTCGAAGGCGTGGTGCACGACTTCGGTCGCGGCCGCATCGAGGGCGGCGGCATCGAGAACGCTGTCGAAGCGCAGCAGAGCGTGCGCGGCGCCGTCCTGGCCGTGGGCGAACACCGGCAGATGATGGACCGGCAACGGCGCGATGGCGGCGTCGAAATCGGCGGTCATCGCCTCCAGTGCGTCGACGTAGGTACGCAGCAAGGCTTCGATGTGGATCGGCTGCAGGTTAAGGCGCGCGTCGAGGATGACGGTGTAGCCGTCTTCGCGATTGCCGTTGGCGTGCAGCGACAGGCCGAAATTGATCTCTTCGAACAACTCGCCTTCGCGCACCCGCAACGAGGCCTCGCGGGTCAGCGGGTTGGAGACGCGGAAATTGGTGTAGGTGAACAAGGAATCGACCGCGAGCGCGGGATGGCGCTGCAGGATCGAGGCCAGCGGATAACGCCGGTGAGCGCGGCTGGCGGTCTCGGCCTCGTGCACCGCCGCGGCCAGCTCGCGCCAGCGCTTGCCGCCGAGATCGACGGTCTGCGGCAATACATTGAGAAACAGGCCGAGTACGTTCTCGGTGCCGCGCGTTTCCAGGCGGCCGTTGTCGGTCTGGCCGGTGACGACGCGGTCGGCGCCGATCATCGCCCGCAGGGTGCAGGCATGGGCCATGAACAACAGCGTGCGCACGGCGACGCCTTCGCGCACGGCCAGTTCGTCCAGGCGCGTGGCCAAAGCCGCGTCGAGACGGATCTCGCGGTGCTCGCGCGCGGCTGCGCTCGCTGCGACCGCGGCCAAGCGGCCTTGGCCGGCGCGGCGGCCGCATTCGTCCCAGAACGCGCGGTTGGCCGGGTCGGCCTCTTCGCGGGCCAACTGGGCGACGTAATCGGCGAAGCCCGAACGGCCGCTATCGAACGTCGGCGCGGTCTCGGCGCCGGCCTGGTAGGCGCGATAGCACTCGAACACCTGCCGTTGCAGGGTCGCCATGCTCCAGCCGTCGAGGATGGCGTGATGCGCATCGATCACCAGCTGGATGCAGTGCTCGGCTTTGCGCAGCACGGTGAAGCGGATCAGGCTGGACGCGTCCAGGGCGAAGCCCTTGACCTTGATCGCGGCGATGGCCAGCGCCACTTCGCGTTCCTGCGCCGTCTCGTCGAGCCCGCGCAGGTCGGTCTGGTCGATGTTCGGCGCCACCTGCGCGTGCACCAGCTGCAGCGGCACCGAATAGCGGCCGAGGTCGAAGCCGGTGCGCAGCACCGGGTGGCGGGCGACGACGTCGCCGATCGCGCGGACGAAGGCCTGCGAGTCGAAGGCGTCGAAGCTCAGCTCGAACGAGAACACGTCGTGATAGGTCGAGCCGCCGTTGGACAGATCGCTGTCGAGCAGGCCGTGGAAGATCATGCCGTGCTGCAGCGAAGTCACCGGATAGGCGTCCTCCAGGCCGTCCGGCAGCAGCGCGCGGTCGGCCGCGGATAGCAACGCGAACGGCGCCAACGTCGCTTCGTCGCTGGCGTCCGCGCACGCTTCGGCGCCGGCCTCGATCACCGGCGCGGCGGAGGCGTTGCGCGCGGCCAAATGCGCGAGCTGGCCCAGGGTCGGATGCTTGAAGATGTCGGCGACCGACACCTTGATCCCGTGCGCCTGCAGTTCGGCGACCAACTGGATCGAGAAGATCGAATCGCCGCCGAGCGAGAAGAAGTCCGAGCCGCGCTCGATGCCTTGCACGCCGAGCAATTGTTCCCAGACCGAGGCGATCAGGCGTTCGGTCTCGTCGAGGGTTTCGTCGACCGCTTCGGCGTTGGCGCGCTGCGCCTCGAACACCGCGGCCAACGACTTGCCGCAGATCTTGCCGTTCGGGGTCAGCGGCATGCGCTCGAGGAACAGGATCTGCGCCGGCACCATGTGCCGCGGCAGCCGCTGGGCCAGGCTTTGCTTTAGCTCGTCGGCGCCGATGGCCGCAGCGCCGCCGTCGGCGAAGGCCAGCAGCAGTTCCATGCCGTTGGCCGAGTACAACTGCACGCTGATCTTGCGCGCAGGCAGCAAGGCGGCGAGTTGGGCGACGATCTCCGCCGTCTCCACGCGCTTGCCGCGGATCTTGATCTGGCCGTCGCGACGGCCCAGGTAGACGATCTGGCCGTCTTCGTCGTAGCGGCAGACGTCGCCGGTGCGGTAGACCGGCGAATCGGCGAGCGCGGTGCGCACGAAGCTGCGCGCGGTGGTCTCGTCGAGGTTGTGATAGCCCGCCGCGACACCGCGGCCGGCGATCACCAGCTCGCCCGGCACGCCCGGAGCGCACAGGCGCAGGCCGGCGTCGACGATGTAGGCCTGGGCGTTCTGGATCGGCCGGCCGATCACCACCTGCGAGCGCTGCAGCCACTCTTCGCGCCCGGCCTGGTACACCACCGAGATGTCGGTGCATTCGGTCGGGCCGTAGATGTTGGCGAGCGCGGCGCTGCAGGCCTCGCTGCCCAGCCACGGCCGCAGCAGGCTCAGGTCCAGCGCTTCGCCGCCGAGCGCGAGCAGGCGCAGGCTGCGCAGCGACTCGTAGCCGTTGCCGGCGTCGTGCTTGACCAGCGCGTACATCGCGCTCGGCGCGCAATTGATCAGGGTCACCCCGGTGTGTTCGATCTGGCGCAATTGCGACTCGGGATCGAACAGGTCCGGGCGCGCCAGCACCAGGGTGCCGCCGGCCATCAGCGGAGCGAAGATGTTCTTGATCGAGGCGTCGAAGCCGATCGGGATCATCAGCAGCACCCGGCTGCTCGGGTCCAGCGAGCAGAAACGGATGTACCAGTCGCACAGGTTGGCGAAGGCGCCGTGCGGGATCAGCGCGCCCTTCGGCCGCCCGGTCGAACCGGAGGTATAGAGCAGATAGGCGATGTCTTCGGCGCCCAGCGTCGGATAGGCCGGCGCGGCGATGTCGGCGCTCGGGGTCGGCAAGCTGTCGAGATCGAGGACGAAGCCGTAGAACTCCGGCAGGTGGTCGGCCAGGCTCGACTGGGTCACGACCACGCCGGCGCCGCTGTCGCCGAGGGTGTAGTCGATGTGCTCGCGCGGATAGCTCGGGTCCAGCGGCACGAACACCGCGCCGGCGCGCATCGCCGCGACCGTGGCCGCAGTCAGGTCGATCGAGCGGTCCAGGTGCACGGCGACCTTGTCGCCCTTGGCGATGCCCATCGCCAACAGGCGCGCGGCGATCTGGCGCACGCGCGCGTCGAACTGCGCGTAGCTGGCGTCGCCGTCGACCGAACGCACTGCGATCGCCTGCGGGTTCGCCGCCACCGCGGCGTCGATGCGGGCGAACAGGTCGGCAGGGTCGACCGTCCGTTGCTCGCCCTGGGTAAAGGCGGCATAGCGCTGCGCCAGGGTGCCCTGCAACAGGTCGGCGACGGGGCGCTGCGGCTGCTCGACGATCTCATCGAGCAAGGCCAGGTACAGATCCAGCCAGGCCTCGACCGTTCCAGCGCGAAACAGGTCGGTGTTGTAGTAGGCGATGACCTGCTCGCCCTGCACTTTCAGGGTCAGGTCGTACTGCGAGCGAGTGCCGAACGAGGCGCGCTCGCTGGCTTCGACATCGTCGAACAGCTCCAGCTTGCGGGCCGCGCGTTCGTACAGGAACTTGACCTGGAACACCGGCGAATAGGCGGCGTCGCGCTCGATACCGAGGGCGTCGAC
This sequence comes from Lysobacter antibioticus, assembly GCF_001442535.1. Taxonomy (NCBI): domain Bacteria; kingdom Pseudomonadati; phylum Pseudomonadota; class Gammaproteobacteria; order Lysobacterales; family Lysobacteraceae; genus Lysobacter; species Lysobacter antibioticus. The sequence continues at coordinate 1,845,911 of NZ_CP013141.1, forward strand.
GACCTTGTCGTAAGGCATGTCCTGATAGCGCAGCGCGTCCATCGCCGCCAGACCGGCCTGGCCCAGGTACTCGGCGACCGGGGCTTCCGGGTGGATCTGGCTGCGCAGGGCGAGCTGGTTGACGAAGAAGCCGGCCATGTCGCGCAGGTCGGCGTGATCGCGGCCGAACACGTCGGTGCCGACCACGATGTCGTTCTCGCCGCTGAGTTTGTTGAGCAGCAGATGGCAGACGCCGAGGTAGAAACCGAACTCGGGCAAGCCGCGGCCGCGCACGAAGGCGCCGACCTTGCGGCCGAGTTCGTCCGGCACCTGGCGGGCGATCTGCGCACCGTTGTAGCTCTGCAGCGCCGGGCGCGGGAAGTCCAGCGGCAGTTCCAGCACGCCCTTGATGCCGTCGAGCTGGTGCTGCCAGTACGAACGCGACACCTCGTAGCCGCCGGCCTCGTACTGCTCGACCTGCCACGCGGCGTAGTCGAGGTAGGACACCGGCTCGACCGCGACCCGCGCATGGCCGCGGTCGCGATAGATCCGCGAGACTTCATGGACGAACTGCTGGATCGACCACTCGTCGGTGGCGATGTGGTGGAAACCGACCAGCAAGGTGTGGGCGCCGGCGTCGCGCTTGAGCAGGTGCACGCGCAGCGGCAGTTCCTCGCCCAGGTCGAACGGGCGCTCGGAGACGTCGCGGCGGCATTCGGCCAGGCCTGCCTCGCGCTCGGCCTCGGAGGCCTGGCTGAGATCCTGGTAGGCGATCTGGAAATTGCGCCCGGCATCGAAACGCTGGCGCGGCACGCCGGCCTCGACCCGATAGGTGGTGCGGTAGATCGGATGGCGCTGGACCACCGCCGCGACCGCCTCGCCGAACGCGGCGACGTCGAGTTCGCCGCGCAGCTCCAGTTCCATCGGCAGGATGAAGCTGGTCAGCTCGGGGTCGTACTGATACAGGAAGTACAGGCGCTGCTGGGCGAACGACAGCGGATACGAGCCCTCGCCGCCGCGCGCGGCGATCGCGTCCTGCGACAGGCGCGCGTAATAGGCCGACAGCTCGGCCTTGTAGCGCTTCATCGTCTCCTTGACCTGGTCGGTCAGCAAGGCCTGATCGCCGGTGATCCGCAACTTGCCGTCGACGACCTTGATGTCGATGCCGTTTTGTTCGACGTACTGCACCAGCTCGAAAAGAAACATTAGCTAATTCCCTGTGATCCTGTGGGGCCGCCGCTGCCGGCGGCCGCTCGACGTTGCATTCCCTGCCGCCGCGGCATGCCTGTCGGCCGCCGCGACGTGCGCATCAACTAAAGTTCCAGACGTGCTTGGCGAACAGACGCTCGGACTGCACCTGGCGGCCGGCGCAGAATTCGAGCAACTGGCTCGATTCCTGGATCTGACGCGCGTCCTCGGTGTAGTCCATGCCCATGAAGTACTTGAACCACGGCTCCATGCCGAGCGCGTAGACGTAGACCTGCGAGGGCTTGAAGATCTCGATCATCTTCTGCGCCGAGGCGCAGTCGGAGCCGTTGAAGCGGCGCGACTCGTTGATCTCGCGCGGAATCGGCTTGGTGAACAACGAGCCGTACAGCCAGCTCATCGGCGCGCCGACGCACTCCATTCCGATGAACAGCAAGTCGATATGCCCGATCACCTTCTGGATGCGCTCATACATGCGCTCGTCCAGGCTCGACGAATCGGCGCCGGAGAAAATCTTCTGCCCGGCGAACTCGAAGTACCACGCGGTCTTGGAGCGGATGTGCAGGTCGGCGTGCTCGCCGAGGAAGGGGATCGCACGGATGCGTCCGTCGACGCAGTCCAAGATCTCCATATCCTCGAACTCACGCACTTTAAAACCGATGGTCTGCAGCATCAGCTTGATCGAGGGGTCGACGATGCTGCCGCCGCCGTTCTTCGGCACCAGCACCTCGCCGATCTTGTGGCGCAGCTGTAACAGGGTCTCCACACAGACATGGTCCATGTGGGTGTGGGTCAGGCAGACGTAGTCGATGGTCTCGGGCAGCTCGCTGAAGCTCAGCACGCGGTCGCCGTTGGCCTGGTCGCGCACGGCGATGATCGGGTCGACCAGGATGCTGGTGCGCTCGGTTTCCAGCAGCAGGCCGGCATGGCCGAGATAGCTGACCCGCAGGCGTCCTTCCAGCGCCGCGCGCGTGACCCGCGGCGGCTCGGTGGTGAACAGCTCGTCCACGGTCAGCCCGCCCTGCAGGCCGACGCCGTCGAACAGCCTGTCGATCTGCTCGCGTTCGATCGGCGTGCCGCGCGCGGCGAACAAAGTGTCGATGAAGTCGTGGGCGAACGGCACCTCGACGTGCAGATGATTCTCGTCGGGCAGGCGCGGCGAGCTGAGCACGAACGGACGCTCCTTGACCTTGCCGAGCAGCCCCAGCGAAACGCTCTGCGCCAGCGGCTTGTACAGCGGGCTCTCGTAGATCAAGCCTTCGATCAGGCGGAACGAGGCGTTGTGGTTCATGTCGTAGATCAGCTCGACATAACCGCGCAGCGCTTCCGGCACTTGCGCGTACAGCGGCTCCAGCGACAGGCCCTTGGCCTGCTCCAGCATCTCGTTGAGCTTCGCCACCGCCTTGCGCAGGTCCAGGTAGTCCTGATGGGTGTGTTCGATGTCGTGGATCAGGCCGCGCACGTTGTCGAGCTGGTCTTCGCTGCAATTGACGAAGTCGCCGCCGGACAGCTCCGGGTTCTTGCTCGCGGCCAGGTGCAACTGGTGATTGGCGACGAAGGACTTCATCAGGCGCAGGCTGCGGCCGGTGATGTTCATCGCCGCGCTGACCGGCGGCAACAGGTAGGGCCAGGCGTACCACTTGAGCACGAGCGGCTCGAAATAGACGTTCTCCCTGAGGTAGTAGCGCTGCTGCATGCTCATGTCCTTGCCGTTTCCATTCCAGAATGTGGTCGTTCGCGTATGGCGGATCGCTGCGGCGGCAGCTACAGGTCGAACTCGATGACGGTGACGTCGTCGGCCTCGCGGCGCAGGCGCGGCGACTGTTGTTCGACGAACGCGGCCATGTCCTTCAAGGCCTGGCGCCCGTACAGTTCGCCGACGTTGGCGTTGATGCCGTAGCGCTGGCGGATCTCGAAGCCGAGCCGGGTGATGACCAGCGAACTGCCGCCGAGCTCGAAGAACTGGTCGTGGCGACCGACGCGTTCCAAGCCCAGCAGTTCGCACCAGATCGCGGCGAGCGCGGTCTCGACCTCGCCCTGCGGCGCTTCGAACTCGCGGCGGATCACCGCGTCGTCGCCCGGCGCCGGCAAGGCCTTGCGGTCGAGCTTGCCGTTCGGGGTCAGCGGCAAGGCCGTCAGGGTCACGAAGGCGCTCGGCAACATGAACTCGGCCAGGCTGCGCGACAGTTGCTCGCGCAGGCGCGCCGCCGACAGCTCGACGCCCTCTTCCGGCACCACGTAGGCGATCAGGCGCTTGTCGCCGCCCTCGCCTTCGCGCGCCACCACCACCGCTTCGCGCACACCTTCGCAAGCCGCGAGCTTGCTCTCGATCTCGCCGAGCTCGATGCGGAAGCCGCGGATCTTGACCTGGAAGTCGTTGCGGCCCAGGTATTCGATGGTGCCGTCAGCGCGCCAGCGACCGAGGTCACCGGTCTTGTACATCCGAGCGGCTTCGTTAGCGATGAAGGGATCGCGGACAAAACGCTCAGCGGTCAACTCCGGACGATGCAGATAGCCGCGTGCCACGCCCTCCCCACCGATGTACAGCTCGCCGACCACCCCCACCGGCACCGGCTGCAAATGCGCATCGACGATGTAGATACGCGTATTCGCGACCGGCTTGCCGATGTGCGAGGCAAAACCATCCGCGCGGTCCATCGCCACCCAGGTCGAATAGGTCGTAGTCTCGGTCGGACCGTACAGGTTCGCGACCATCGCCACCTCGGTCTGGGCGAAGATCTGCTCGACCAGGGCACGCTTGAGCGGCTCGCCGGCCAGATTGACCGTGCGCGTGGTCGCCGGCACCCCGCCGCTCTGCAGCAAGGCGTTGATGCCCGAAGGCACGGTGTTGATCAGACTCAGCGGGCTGCCTGGGTCGGTCGCCAGCACATCACGCACGAGCGTTATCTGCGCGCCGATGCTCAGCGGTGCGAACAGCTCGTACACGGCCAGGTCGAAGTTGATCGAGGTCGAGAACAGCGTATTGCTCAGCTGTTCGGCGCTGAAGTTGGCGTTCGCCCAGGCGATGAAGTTGGCCGCATTCGCGTGCTCGATCGCCACGCCCTTGGGCTGGCCGGTCGAGCCGGAGGTGTAGATCACGTAGGCCAAGTGGCGCGCGGTCAGGCCATCGACGACCGGGTCGTGCTCGGGCTGATCGGCCAAGTCCGCATCGTCGGCGAACACGACCGGCACCGCGACCTCGCCTAGCAAGCCCGTCAGCGACTGTTGGCTCAACAGCGCCATCGGCGCGCTGTCGGCGAGCATGTAGGCCAGGCGGTCCGGCGGATAGTTCGGGTCCAGCGGCACGTAAGCCGCGCCGGCCTTGAGGATGCCGAGCACGCCGGCCACGAGCGACGGACCGCGTTCGAGGCAGATCGCGACGCGGTCGTCGGCGCGCACGCCGAGCGCGAGCAGGCGATGGGCGATGCGGTTGGCCCGGCGGTTGAGTTCGGCGTAGCTCAGGCGTTCGTCGCCGCAGACCAGTGCGGTCGCTCCCGGCGTCGCCAGAACCTGCGCCTCGAACGGCTGGTGCAGCAGGCGCTCGCGCGGATAGTCGAAAGCAGTATCGTTAAAGGTTTCGAGCACGTGCTCGCGCTCATCCGCCGACAATAGCGGCAGGCGGCTGACCGGGGCTTGCGCGTCGGCGACCATGGCTTCGAGCAGGCGGACGAAATAGCCGGCATAGCGTTCGATGGTCTCGCGCTCGAACAGGTCGGTGGCGTACTCCAGCTCGCCGACGATCTCGGCGCCCGATTCGCTGAGTGCCAGCGACAGGTCGAAGCGGGTGGTGGCCTGCGCGGTCGCCAGCGGGCTCAAGCTCAGGCCCGGCAGGTTCAGGGTCGCGCCGCCGGGCGTGTTGTCGAGCGACAACATGGCCTGGAACAGCGGACTGTGGCTGAGCGTGCGCGCCGGCTGCAGCGCGTCGACGACCTGTTCGAACGGCAGGTCCTGATGGTCGTAGGCGTCGAGCGCGACCGCGCGGACCCGCGCCAGCAACTGCGCCGCGCTCGGGTCGTCGCGCAGGCTCACGCGCAGGGCCAAGGCGTTGACGAAGAAGCCGATCAGCGGCTCGGTCTGCGGATGCTGGCGGTTCGCCACCGGCGTGCCGACGACGACCTCGTCCTGTCCGCTCAGACGCGACAACAACGTCGACCAGGCGGCCAACAAGGCCATGAACAAGGTCGCGCCGTGCCCCTGTGCCCAGGCGCGCAGCGCGGCGCTGAGCGCGGCCGGCAGCACCAGCGGCACGCTGTCACCGGCATAGCTCTGCACCGGCGGACGCGGCCGGTCGGTCGGCAGCTCCAGCAACACCGGCGCGCCACGCAACTGCGCGCGCCAGAATTCGCCGAGCTCGCGCAGCCGCTCGCCCTGCAATTGCTCGCGTTGCCAGGCGGCGTAGTCGGCGTACTGGATCGACAAGGGCGGCAGCGGATCGGCCTGGCCCTGGCGCATCGCGGCATACAGCGCGCTGACTTCCTTGACCAACAGGCCGATCGACCAACCGTCGGAAATGATGTGGTGCTGGGTGAACAGCAGGATGTGTTCGTCCGAGGACAGCAGCAGCAGGCGGCCGCGGATCAGCGGCCCGGCGGCCAGATCGAACGGCGCCACCGCTTCGGCGGCGCCGTGTTCGGCCGCGGCCAGCGCGCGCGAACCGGGATCGAGATGGCGCAGGTCGTGATCGACCAATTGGAAACCGGTGTCGACGGCGCCGATCGACTGGCGCGGTTCGCCCTGCTGCTCGACGAACACCGTGCGCAGGCTCTCGTGACGGGCGACGACCCGGTCCAGCGCCGCCTGCAAGGCGCCGCGGTCGAGCTTGCCGCGCACGTGCAGCGCTGCGCACATGTGGTACGCAGCGCCGGCGGCGGCGTCGAGTTGATTGAGGAACCACAAACGCTGCTGCGGCCACGACAGCGGCAAGGCGCCGTCGCGAGCGACCGGCGCGATCGGCTCGAACGAGGCCACGCGCGGTGCCTCCAGCGCGTCGGCATGCGCGGCCAGCGCCGACAGGGTCGGACGCGCGAACAGATCGCGCAGGGCGATGTCGACGCCGATCGTCTGACGTATCCGCGACACTGCCTGAAGGGCCAGCAGCGAATGCCCGCCGAGCTCGAAGAACTGGTCGTGGCGGCCGACGCGTTCCAGGCCCAGCAGCTCGCACCAGATCGCGGCGAGCGTGGTCTCGACCTCGCCCTGCGGCGATTCGAACTCGCGGCGGATCACCGCGTCGTCGCCCGGCGCCGGCAAGGCCTTGCGGTCGAGCTTGCCGTTCGGGGTCAGCGGCAACGCCGCCAGGGTCACGAAGGCGCTCGGCAGCATGAACTCGGCCAGACTGCGCGACAGTTGCTCGCGCAGGCGCGCCGCCGACAGCTCCACGCCCTCGGCGGGAACCACGTAAGCGATTAAGCGCTTATCGCCGCCCTCGCCTTCGCGCGCCACCACCACCGCTTCGCGCACGCCTTCGCACGCAGCGAGCTTGCTCTCGATCTCGCCGAGCTCGATGCGGAAGCCGCGGATCTTGACCTGGAAGTCGTTGCGGCCCAGGTACTCGATGGTGCCGTCGGCGCGCCAGCGGCCGAGGTCGCCGGTCTTGTACATCCGAGCGGCTTCGTCCGCGACGAAGGGATCGCGCACGAAACGCTCGGCAGTCAGTTCGGGACGGTGCAGATAGCCGCGGGCCACGCCTTCGCCGCCGATGTACAGCTCCCCGACCACCCCGACCGGCACCGGCTCGAGATGCGCATCGACGATGTAGATGCGGGTGTTCGCGACCGGCTTGCCGATGTGCGAGGCAAAACCATCCGCGCGGTCCATCGCAACCCAGGTCGAATAGGTCGTGGTCTCGGTCGGGCCGTACAGGTTCGCAACCATCGCCACGTCGGTCTGGGCGAAGATCTGCTCGACCAGCGCGCGCTTGAGCGGTTCGCCGGCCAGATTGACCGTGCGCGTGGTCACCGGCACCCCGCCGCTCTGCAGCAAGGCGTTGATGCCCGAGGGCACGGTGTTGATCAGGCTCAGCGGGCTGTTCGAATCGGTCGCCAGCACATCACGCACGACGGTGATCTGCGCGCCGATGCTCAGCGGTGCGAACAACTCGTACACCGCCAGGTCGAAGTTGATCGAGGTCGAGAACAGCGTATTGCTCAGCTGCTCGCGGCTGAAGTTGGCGTTCGCCCAGGCGATGAAATTCGTCGCATTCGCATGTTCGATCGCCACGCCCTTGGGCTGGCCGGTCGAACCGGAGGTGTAGATCACGTAGGCCAGATGGCGCGCGGTCAGGCCATCGACCTTCGGATCATGCTCGGGCTGATCGGCCAAGTCCGCATCGTCGGCCAACACGACCGGCACCGCGACCTCACCCAGCAAGCCCGTCAGCGACTGTTGGCTCAACAGCGCCATCGGCGCACTGTCGGCGAGCATGTAGGCCAAACGGTCCGCAGGATAGTTCGGGTCCAGCGGCACGTAGGCCGCGCCGGCCTTGAGGATGCCGAGCACCCCGGCCACGAGCGACGGACTGCGTTCGAGGCAGATCGCGACGCGGTCGTCGGCACGCACGCCGAGCGCAAGCAGCCGATGCGCAATGCGGTTGGCCCAGCGATTGAGTTCGGCATAGCTCAGCCGCTCGCCGCCGCAGACCAGTGCGGTCGCTCCCGGCGTCGCCCGAACCTGCGTCTCGAACGGCTGATGCAGCAGACGCTCGCGCGGGTAATCGAAAGCAGTGTCGTTGAAGGCTTCCAGCACCTGCTCGCGCTCGGCCGCCGACAGCAGCGGCAGGCGGCTGACCGGGCACTGGGCGTCGGCGATCATGCCGTCGAGCAGCACTTCGAAGCATTGCGCATAGCGCGCGACCGTGGCCTGATCGAACAGATCGGTGTCGTAGACGAAATCGCAACGCAAGCCGTCGTCGAACTCCATCGCCTGCAAGGCCAGGCCGATGCGGTCGCTGCCGAGGCGTTGCGGCAGCGGGAACGGCCGCAGGCCGATCTCGCCCCAATGCGCCACCGGCGCGGCGGACTCGTCGGCCTTCCACAGCGCCGCGAGATCCTTGCTGCGGCGCGCGTTCTGGAACACGAACACGCTCTGGAACAGCGGATGCTCGCCGCGCTCCTGGCCGGCGTGCAGGCGGTCGACCAGGCGGGAGAACGGATAGTCCTGCTGCGCCATGCCCTTGAGCGCGGCATTGCGGGCCAGACGCAGCACGTCGGCGACGGTCTGGCGTTCGGCGAAGCCAGCGCGCAACGCGACCATGTTGACGAAGTCGCCGACCACGCCGTCCCACTGCGGACGGCTGCGGCCCGGCATCGGCGAGCCGACGACGACGTCGTCCTGGCCGCTGAGGCGGTGCAACAGAATCTGGTAAGCGGCCAACAACGTGGTGAACAGCGTTCCAGCCTGGCGCGTAGCCAGAGCGGTCAGCGCCTGGGACGTCGTCGCCGACAGCGACAGCGAAACCACCGCCTGCGCCCCGCTCGGCCGCGCCGGGCGCGGACGGTCGCTCGGCAGGTCCAACACAGGTGCGGGCGTGGCGAAGCGATCCTGCCAATAGCCGAACTGGCGCTCGGCCTCGGCGCTGCCGAGCCAGTCGCGCTGCCAGGCGACGTAATCGCGATAGCTGGCGGCGGCCGCGCTCGGTTCGGCCTCGGTCGTGGTGCCGGACAGCAGCGCGCCGAACTCTTCGAGCAGGCGCCAATACGACCAACCGTCGCAGATCAAATGATCGAAGGCCAGCACGAACACCGATTCGCGCGCATCGCGCACATCACGCACATACAGGGCGGCCCGCACCAGCGGCGCGCGCTCGTCGTCGAACGTTGCCAGCGCATCGGCGCCGACCCTCGCCTTCAACTCGTCCTCGTCGAGGCCGGCGGCATCGACGATCGACAGCGGCACCTGCGCGTCGAGCGCGATGCATTGCTCGGGCTCGCGGCCGTCGAGGCAACGTACTCGCGCGCGCAGCATCGGATGGCGCGCAGCCAGGGTCTCGAGCGCGCGCGCGATCGCCGACGGCTCGATCCGTCCCTGCAAGGCCACGGCGAACACGTTGTTGTGGTTGCCGCGCCCGGCCGGGTCGAAACGGTACAGGAACCACCGTCCCTGCTGCGCAGCGGACAGCGGAAACCAGGCGTCCATGTCCTCGTTTCGCTCCATCTCGATGGCCCTTTCCAAATTCATCTATCGCGTCCTGTCGATTCGCGTCCTGCCAAAGCCGGTCTCGCGACCGGCGGTCCTGTGTCGCTACGCGTCAGTCCTGGCGCGTCCAGTGCGCCGCTGCCGCGACCACGTCGCTGAGCACGCCGGCGGCGGTGATCTCCACGCCCGCCCCCGGGCCGCTGACGCACAAAGGCATGCGGTCCTGCAGTTCGGTGCGGATCGAGATCAGGTTCTGACCCGGTTCGAGCTGGGCGAACGACGAGTGCGCCGGCACCCGGCGCAGGTTGATGCGCCCGCCTTCGCGGCTGGCCTCGGCCAGCACCACCCAGCGCTCGCCCTGCTCCAGGGCGTTGGCGATGCGGGCTTTCCACCCGGCGTCGGCGACCTGCAGGGCCGGGATCAGATCGTCGGAGGCGATGTCGAGGTCGGCGAAGGGCTCGATCACCAGGTCTTCGAGCTCCATCGCGAAACCGGCTTCGCGCGCCAGCACCAGCAGCTTGCGGCTGAGATCGATCGCGCGCAGGTCTTCCATCGGGTCGGGCTCGGTGTAGCCGAGCGCGCGCGCTTCGGCCACCGCGGCCGAGAACAGACACCCCTCGTGCATGCGGTGCAGGATGTAGCTCAGCGAGCCCGACAACACGCCCTGCACCGAGATCACCCGTTCGCCGCGCAGGCGCAAATCGCGCAGCGGGCCGAGCAAGGGAATCGCCGAGCCGACCGTGGTCTCGTAGCGGTACGGCACGCCGCGTTCGCGTGCGGCGTGCTGCAGATCGCGATAGCTCGACAGGCTGCGCGCGTTGGCGCGCTTGTTGGCTGCGACGATGCCCATGCCGCCCATCAACAAGCGCGGGTAGAAATCGGCGATCTCGTCGCTGGCGGTGCAGTCGACCACCAGGGTGCGCACGCCGCCGTGGCGGCCGACGTGCGACATCAGCCGTTCGACATCGTCGGCGCCGCGCTCGGGCATGTGCTCGTCGATCGACTCCGGGACGATGCCGTGGGTGTCGAAGGCGAAGCCGCGGCGGTCGAAACCGGCGAGCAGGCGCAGATCGAGATTGGCTTCCGACAACAAGGCCGGCTGGCGATTGCCGAGCTGGCGCCGGAAGGCGCTGCCGACCTTGCCGCGGGCGCCGATCAGCACCAGGTCGACGCGGTGAGCGTCGACCACGCTGTTGCGGGCCTGGATACGTACGGGCGAGTAATCAGCCAGCATAAGTTGCGACCTCCGCTGCGTTGATGAAGCGGGCGCCGTGGCCCGGTGTTGCGGCGACGCCGCGGAATTGGGCGATGCTGCGTTCCATCGCCGCGGCATCGATGAGGAAACCGTCGTGGCCGTGGCGCGAGTTGATTTCGAGGAAGTGCGCGCCGGGAATCGATTCGCACAGCAGTTCCTGCTCGGCCGGCGGATACAGGCCGTCGCTGGAAATGGCCACGATCAGGGCCGGCTGGCGGATGCTGGACAGGGCGGCGTCGACGCCGCCGCGGCCGTGACCGACGTCGTGCTGATCCATCGCATCGATCAGCGCCAGATAGCAATTGGCGTCAAATCGACGGACGAAATTCTCGGCATGATGCTGCATCCAGCCGCGCACGGCGAAATCGTCGGGAAGCTTGGCGTGAACATCGAACACCGAGGCGCCGTTGGCGCGCCCGTAGCGGTCGTCGAGCGAGGCCGGGCTGCGATAAGTCGCCATGGCGATCGCGCGGGCGGCGCCGAGGCCGGCATGCGGCGCGTCCTCGCGCGGGTAGTCGCCGCCGCGGAACTTCGGATCGGCACGCAGGGACAGGCGCTGCGCCTCGCTCCAGCTGATGCACCAGGCCGAGTGGCGCGCGCTCGCGGCGATCACCGCGATCGATTCGACTCGCTGCGGATCGAGCAAGGCCCACTCCAGGGTCTGCAGACCGCCCATCGAACCGCCGATTACCAACTTGATGCGGCGGATACCGAGCGCATCGGCCAAGGCCATCTGCGCACGGACCTGGTCGCGAATGGTCAGCTTGGGAAAGCGCGTGCCCCAGTGGCCGCCGTCGGGATGCGGCGAGGCCGGCCCGGTGCTGCCGTAGCAACTGCCGAGCGCATTGCTGCAGACGATGAAATCGCGTTGCGGGTCGATCGCCTTGCCGGCGCCGAACAACGGCTCCCACCATTCGGCGGCGTCGGCCGAACCGGTCAGGGCGTGGCAGACGATGACGGCGTTGTCGCCGGCTGCGGACAGCTGGCCCCAGGTGCGATACCCCAGGGTGTAGCCGGGCAGGTGCTGCCCGAGTTCGAGCGCGAGCGGCGCGGCGCTATGCCAGTGGCGAGTCGCGGGCGATACCGGAAATTCGCTCATGTCGCTGATTCCTTTCGTGACGCGTTGAGCAGGCCGCTCGGTTCCGGATCGCGGAACCGTCCATGACCAGCCTGCGGAGGGTTTGGTTCGCCGGGTCGGTTGCTTCAACCCGGGCCGGCGGGCGCCGCATCGATCTCGCCGAAACGCTCGTCGAGAAAACGCGCGAGCTGGCGCACGCTGGGATGATCGAACAGCCATTCCAGTTCGACTTCGCTGCCCAGCAGATCTTCCAACTTGCGCGTCAGGCGCAGTCCCAACAGAGAATCCACGCCGAGTTCGGCGAAGGACTCGGTCGCCGACAACTGCGAACGGTCCACCTCCAGAACTTCGGCCATCGCATCGATCAACCACGGTTCACGCTTGCTCATTGCCCTACCCCCAACTGCTCCATGTCTTCCGCTCCACGAGGACCGGCGCTGCATTCACTGGCGCTACGTTTCTTGTTATCGCGGACGCGGTCCGCGTGGCCCTGCGTCGGGGCCGATCGGTCATCCCGCGCGCTGTAAGGCACCGGCGAGATAGTCCATACGACACTGGCTGCGCCGCACCTTTCCGCTCGACGTGCGCGGCAAGGTGCCGGGCTTGATCAGCACCACCTCGGACACCGGCAGGCCATAGGCGGAATTGACACAAGCGCGCATCGAGCCGATCACGTCGCTCCACTGCGGATGACGGCGCAGCCATTCGCGCTTGAGTTCGAACACGACCACCAATCGGCCGCTGTCGCCCTCGACGACGTCGAAGGCGGCGCCGCCGGACTGGCGCAGCGCTTCATGGCTCTGCTCGCATTCGTCTTCGATGTCCTGCGGCACGTACTTGCGGCCGTTGACGATGATCAGGTCCTTGAGTCGGCCGGTGACGAACAACTGGCCGTCGTGCAGATATCCCAGGTCGCCGGTGCGCAGATAACCTCCCGGCGCGACCGTCTCGGCTTCGCCGTCGATGCGCGCATGGAAAGCGATCCGGTTGAGTTCGGGGCGCTGCCAATAGCCTTGTGCGACGCTGGCGCCGTGCACCCAAATCTCGCCGCCCTCGCCGTCCGCCACGAGGCGGTGGGTGTGCGGGTCGACGATGACCAGGCGCATACCGACGCGCGGCGTGCCGCAGCCGACCACGGCCGCACCGTCGCGGCGATCGACCGCGGTCGCGGTGCCGCAGCGCACGCCGGTGATCAGCAAGGTCGACTCGGCCATGCCGTAGCACGGGTAGAAGGATTCGGCGCGGAAACCATACTCGCCGAAACGCTCGGCGAAACGCGCCACGGTGGCGGCGCGGATCGGTTCGGCGCCGCAGAAGGCGACCCGCCACGACGACAGGTCGACGCCTTCGATCTGTTCGGGCTTGATCGCGCGTCCGGCCAAGTCGTACATGAAGTTCGGGCCGCCGCTCACGGTGACCCCGAATTTCGAAATGATCTGCAACCAACGTTCCGGGTACTGCACGAATTCGGACGGCGACATGAAGCCGGCCGGGCAGCCGCTGTACATCAGCTGCAGCACGCCGCCGACCAGGCCCATGTCGTGGAACAGCGGCAAGGCCGTGAACAGCACCGAGTCCGGCGACAGTTCCATCGCGTCCTGGATCGCTGCGCAGTTGTGAATCAGATTGCCGTGGCTGACGACGACGCCCTTGGGGTCGCCGGTGGAACCGGAGGTGTACTGGAAGAAGGCGTGCGCCGACGGCTCCGGGAACGCCTGGGTCCACTGCCCGGCGTCGGCGCGCAAGCCGGCCGCGTCGTGTTCGCGCAGGTCGATCTTGAGCAATCGCTCGCCGTCGAATTCGAGTTCGGTGTCGAGCAACTCGTCGCCGTCGAACAGCAGCGCGCGCGCCTGGGCGTCGCCGACGATCAGTTGCAGGCGGCTCTGCATCACCTGCCGGCGCGGCGGCGCCGACGGCACGGCGACCACGCCGGCGAGCATGCAGGCATAGAAGGCGACGACGAAACTCTGCTGCGATTTGCACACCAGTACGGCGCGCTGGCCCGACAGGCCGCGCTGCTGCAGTCGCGCCGCCAGGCCGGCCGCCTGCTCGAACAGACCGCCGAAAGTGAATACCTCCGGCTCCAACGAGGCGCCCTTGAAGAAGCGGCAGGCCACGGCGTCGGGCATGGTTCGGGCACGGTGAAACATGATCTCGGGAAAACTTTGCACACTGACTTCCTTGAGCAAACCTTTGCTTGACTGAACTGCTTCCGTTCGAAGACCCCATGTCTGGCGTGCTTCGCTTCATGCGATATGCGGACCAACAACCCTCCATCGACGCGCGAATCCCGCGCGCCGTCGTTGGTATTTCCTTTCGATTTCCCCCTGAGTCCGACCCGATTCGGTTCGGACGGTGCGAGCCTAATGCTGCCGGTTCGCACTCGATGCGACGGTCGTCAACGCGATCCGCGCATCTCCGGGCCCATGACGCTTGCCACTGCATCTTGCGTAATCGGCCCTCGCGAGGCTTATACGCTTGGCGTCTCAAGCGCGTCAAATATCCGTATGGAATCTGTGCACTTGGTCTCTACAGCCACACGAACCTGAAACGCGATCACATAAAAAATACGGCCAGGTACGTGCAGCCTACACACTCGATTGCTCGCGCCTTGATCCGATGTGAAGGCGATGTATTAAGTAAATCCCCAGGGAAAACACCACTTTCGAGTGCACTGGCGTATTTTTCGCCAACTCGATTCACGTAGATGAGCGAGAGTCATTTTATTGACGCGACATCCTCATTAAGCTATTGCTGTGTGACGTTGGTCTTTCATCGACAGCTATTTTCGTCGACTCGATCGCCACCTATCAGCAAGGATCCGGGGACGCCATAGGCGCATGATCATTGCGGTAGCCGACAACGTGATCGCACTCAAGAATCTGCAAAGAAAGGATCGAAACCCCAGGGAACAGGGAAATATCCGAAACACAGCAAACGGCATCCGGGGGATGTACAGGACACGACTGGCATCGATGGCATCGATCGGTCGCGGGCGGGTATGCCGGGACATCGGCCGGGACTGCTTGGCCTGATTGAGGCGAACGCGACGTTAGCTACTCGCACGGGCCCACCGTTGTCGCCCGCCGCGACGGCCGCGTCTCGTCAGGTGCTACGCCGAGCCGCCAGCATGGCCGAGTCGAGCATGCCGGGGCCGTGGCGCCTGCTGGGCGTTAGTGCCGCGCGCGTCGACGTCATCGCGACGACCGCGCCGGCTACGAAAGTGGCGCTGCGGTAGCGCCACGCATCCCGAATGGGAACGCGGGCCGAGGCCGAACGCCCAGGCCGCAAGGATGGAACGCATCGACACTCCGTGGGGACGGCGTCGACGGCGGAGACAAGGAGTCGTCCCCTTCACGATCATGGCGAGAGCATCGGTGAAGTTTTTTGCATTGTTCGGTTCCTTTCCGCTCGCCTCGCGGTTCCTGGCCATCGTCGTCGTACCGTTGCTGGCCGCTTCGGTCTGGACCTGGTCGTCGCTGAAGGCGAGCCTGCCGCAAACAGCGAGCCTGCAGATCAGCCGCGGGCAGCTCAGCCGCGGCGCAAAGGCACCGGCGACGATCCGGCGCGATGCCGACGGCATGGTCCACATCCAGGCGGCGAGCGACGACGACGCGTTCTTCGCGGTCGGCTATGCGCAAGCGCAAGACCGCCTGTGGCAGTTGGAATTGCAGCGGCGCCTGGCACGCGGCCGCGTCAGCGAGATATTCGGCAAGGACAGCGTCGACACCGATGTCTGGTTCCGCACCCTCGGCCTGTACGAATCCACCGCCAGCGCCTGGCCGGCGCTGAGTCCGCAGGCACAACGTTCGCTGACCGCCTACACCGCCGGCATCAACGCCTGGATCGGCGAAGGCCACCCGCTGCCGAGCGAGTTCCGTGTGTTCGGCATCGCGCCGGAGCGCTGGACCGAGCGCGACTCGTTGGCCTGGATCAAGATGTTCGCCTTGGACCTCGGCGGCAATTTCCAGCGCGAGTTGGCGCGCTACGTCGCCCAACGCGGCCTCGACGAAGCGCAGCTGAAACCGTTCTTCCCCGATTACCCCGCCGATGCGCCGACCACGGTGGCGGCGCTGGGCGTGCGCGATGCCGCGCCACTGGCCTCGATCGGCCGTTTGCAATCGCAGTTGCAGCGCGATTACGGCCTGGCGGTGCCGAACACCGGCAGCAACGCCTGGGTGGTCGCCGGTCGCCTGACCTCCGACGGCGCCGCCATGCTCGCCAACGATCCGCATCTGGGCCTGCAGATTCCGTCCTTGTGGTATCCGCTCAGCATCCAGGCGCCGGGGTTGAAGACCTCGGGCATGAGCCTGGTCGGCCTGCCGGTGGTGGTGTTCGGACGCAACGAGCGTCTCGCCTGGGGCGGCACCAATATGATGGCCGACACCCAGGACCTGTTCTTCGAGCGCGTCGACCGCGCCAGCGAGCATTACGAAACCGGCGCCGGTTGGCAGGCGTTCGCGGTGCGCGAGGAGCGCATCGAAGTGCGCGCCGATTTCCCGCGGCAGCTGCGCGAGCAGTACGCGCCGGTCGCATTGAAGGTGCGCTCGACCCGGCACGGGCCGATCATCAGCGATCGCTACGGCGTGTTCGATCAACCGGTGGCGCTGCGCTGGACCGGGCTGGACCCCGGCGACACCAGTTACGAGGCGTTCTTCCGCCTCGGCTATGCCAAGGATTGGGACGGCTTCCGCCAAGCGCTGGCCTTCCACGTCGCCCCGGCGATGAACATGGTCTACGCCGATCGCGAGGGCAACATCGGTTACCTCGGTGCCGGCCGCCTGCCGCTGCGCAAGCAGGGCGAAGGCACCCTGCCCTCGCCGGGCTGGGACGAAGCCTACGGCTGGTCCGGCGAAGTGCCGCCGGCGCAGTGGCCGCAAAGCTATAACCCGTCATCGGGCTATATCGTCACCGCCAACAACAAGGTCGCCGGCGACGCCTATCCGTACTTCGTCTCGCACGACTGGGCTTCGCCGGCGCGCGCGCGCCGCATCGAGCAATTGCTGCGCGAACGCATCGACGCCGGCAAGCGCCTGGGCATGGCCGACATGCAGCGGATCCAGGCCGACACCCTCGACCTGGAAGCCGCGGCGCTGATCGGCGAGTTGCGCAAGCGCTTGCCCAAAGGCGAGCACGCGGCACAAGCCGCCCGCCACCTCAAGGACTGGAACGGCGACATGCGCGCCGACAGTCAGGCCGCGGCGATCTTCCACGCCTGGATGCGGCACTTCCGCGAGCGCGTCTACGCCGACCGTCTGCAGGCGAACTGGGGCGAGACCCAGGGCGAAGACGTCCTCGACGGCCTGGTCGAAGGCGTCGGCCTGGACCAGCTGACCGCACTGTTGCGCACCGACGCCGCAGGCTGGTGCGACCGGCCCGCCACCGCCGCGCGCGAGACTTGCGACCAGGCCCTGGCAGCCTCGCAGGAGCGTGCGTTGTGGGAGTTGTACAAGCTCAAGGGCGACTGGAGCATGGACAGTTGGCGTTGGGGCGAGGTCCAGCACACCGTCTACCGGCACACGCCCTTCAGCCAGTGGAAGCCGTTCGACAAACTGTTCGAGCGCCGCGTCGGCAACGGCGGCTCGCCGAATTCGATCAACGTCGCCGGCGCGACTTATGCCGGCTCGGACGGTTATCTGCAGGCCTTCGGCGCCGGCTTCCGGCAAGTGATCGCGTTGCGACGCGACGCGGTGCAGCACCACTACATGAACTCCACCGGCCAGTCCGGCAACGTGTTCAGTCCGCACTACGACGACAGCGTCGAAGCCTTCCGCGATGTCGAATACCGCAGGCTGGAGGCCAGCTACGACCGGCCCGCCGCTGCGCACCGCGCAGGCCAGACCACTGGAGCCGCCGAATGAAATTGTTCGCCGAGTATTCGCGCCGCGCCCCCAACAAGGTGTTCTTCTCGATCCTGTTGGGCGGCCTGTCGGGCATCTGCTATTCGTTGTTGATCCCGCTGGTGATGAACGTGCTCAAGCAGGGCGACCCGCGCCTGCACACCATCGCGGCCGCGCCGACCCGGCTGTTCTCGCTGGAGATCGCCAACGCGCCGTTCGCGCTGGTATTCACCCTGGTGTGCGTGTTCATCCTGGTCACCCGGACCCTGTCGCAAGTGGTGCTGACCCGGGTCGCGATCGACGTTGCCTCCAGCCTGCGCACGCGCCTGTACGACCGCATCGCCCAGGCGCCGCTGTCGGCGCTGGAGAAGATCGGCCATTCGCGCCTGATCGCCGCCCTGACCTCGGACGTGCCGCGCATCGTGCTGGGCGCGCGCATGTTCCCGGACATGCTGATCAACCTGGTCATGCTGCTGGGCATGCTCGGTTTCCTGCTGGTGCTCAACGCCGACCTGTTCTGGTTCGTGCTCGGCTGCATCGCCTTCGGCGTGGTGACCTACCAGATCCCGATGCTGATCGGCGGGCGCTATTTCAACAGCGCGCGCCAGCATTTCGACCACCTGCAGGAATCGATCCAGGGCCTGATCCACGGCATCAAGGAGCTCAAGCTCGACGACGCCAAACGCGAGGCCTTCTTCGACAAAGTGCTGATGCACTGCGAACGCTCGGTGCAGAAGGACGAGAAGACCGGCTATACGATCCTGCGCGCGGCCAGCAACTACGGCGACCTGCTGAGTTTCTTCGTGATCGGCTCGATCGTGTTCATCGTGGTCAACTACCGCACGATCAGCAACGAGCAGTTGATCGGGGTGATCATGGCGCTGCTGTACATCGCCGGGCCGATCTCGGCGATTCTCGGCTTCCTGCCGCAGATCTCGATCTCGCGCGTTTCGATCCAGCGCGTGGCCAAGCTGTTCGAGGAGATTCCGCAGGAGAGCATCTCGGCCGTGCAGGAGCCGGCGCGCGACTGGGACAGCGTGCGTTTCGAGCAGGTCAGCTATCGCCACGGCAGCAAGGACGACAAGGACGACGGTTTCCGGGTCGGTCCACTCGACCTGGAGTTCCGCAAGGGCGAGATCAGCTTCATCGTCGGCGGCAACGGCTCGGGCAAGTCGACCCTGAGCAAGCTGCTGACCCTGCACTACCGCGCGGTCGGCGGCATCATCCGCTTCGGCGACCACGCCGTCAGCGACGATTCGATCGGCACCTACCGGCAGTCGGTCAGCGCGATCTATTCCGACTATCACCTGTTCGACCAGATCCTCGGCGCCGACGACGACCAGCTCAAGGCGACGGTCGATCACTACCTCAAGGCCCTGCACCTGGACCGCAAGGTCAGCTACCGCGACGGCCGCTTCTCGACCCTGGCCTTGTCCGACGGCCAGCGCCGGCGCATGGCCTTGTTGGCCTCGATCATCGACGACAAAGAACTGTATTTGTTCGACGAATGGGCCGCCGACCAGGACCCGACCTTCAAGGCCGTGTTCTATCACGAGATCCTTCCGGCGCTGAAGGCGCGCGGCAAGGCGATCGTCGCGATCACTCACGACGACCGCTATTTCGATGTCGCCGACCAGCTGATCGTGATGGAGGAAGGCCGCGTCGCCCGGGTCGAACGTCGCGAGACGCGCGCGGCGCAGGAACTCCCGTCGCCGCGCGCGCAAGCTTTCGTCATGGCCGGCTGACCGGCGCCGGGTCGGACCCCGCCATAACGCCGGTCTTCTCCGCGCCCTCGGCCTCGCGCCGCTGGGTATCGGCGATCAGCACTTCCCGCGCGGTGCGGCGCACCGCTTCGGGATCGGCCTTGCGCAGATCGGCGTCGGCGGCCAGGCCGAGTTTGCTCGCCACCTCGGTAGTGACGCGCTTGTTGGCGTAGGGGTGCGGGTGATCGGGTTCGTCGTCCTGGCTGCGATAGAAACGGTCGAGCAGTTTCTCGCGGGTGGTATCGGCCTGGGCCAGTTCGACCAGCTTGGCGCGGTACTCCAAGGTCCAGGCCGGCATCTCCGGCCAGCGCTTCATGTCGGCGAAATGCTGGGCCTCGTGGCCGAGAAAGCTGACCCGGAAGTCTTCGCCCTTCATGTCACCGTAGGAACTGCGCACCGCGTACAGGCCCTCGGGCTTGGCCCAGCCGGCCGCGCCGGTGCGCTCGCACGAGGTGTAGTGGGCCCAGCCGCGGCTGACCCAACCGTCCATCACGAACACTTTCACCGGCTGCTGTTCGCCGCTCGGCAGGTCGACCGTGTAAGGCCGCTCCTCCTGCTGGCCCCACAGCATCAGGTCGTACAACGGCGGCGTGCGGCCCTGCAGCGGATGAAAGCCGCGCTTGCGCAGTTCGACGTTGATGCGTTCGTTCAAGCCTTCGAAAGCTTCTTCGGTCGGTGCCGGCGCGGGCTCGCCGATCAACGCGGCCAGATCGGTCTTCAGCCGCGCCTCTTCGGCCGGACGCACCGCCGGATCGCGCAGCGCCTTCCACCAATAGCGCTGATAGACCTCGAGCACGCTGCGCGCGAACGGATCGGCGACGGTGCCGGCCAGGTACGGCGGCGTACTGCGATCGTGACGGCTGAGCATGCAGGCGCGGAACGCGGCGTCCTTGGCGTTGAACTCCTCCAGCGGCGCCGCCTTCAAGGTGCTCAGCGCGGTCGGCATGTCGGCGCGCAGCGACGCACCGAGCGCGTCGTTGACCGCCTTGGCCGCGACCGGGCCACTGGCCGGGACCGTCGTCGATGCACCGCTCGCCGCCCAAGCGAGCAGGACAGGCAAGGCCGTGGCGGCGGCAAGTCGGGTGAGGTTCATGGCGTGGCTCCTGGTGCGCCGGCGGCGCGTTGGAGTCATTAGGCCGCGATCGCCAGGGGGCGGTCTTGTACGCAATTGATCTGTGGCCCGAGCCGGCCGCGGATCTGTTCGCGCAGCCGCGCCGGCGTGCAGCCGGCATGGGCGACGACGATGCGATGCAGATGGCTCTGGTCGCTGAAGCCGGCGGCCGCGGCGACCTCGGCCAGCGACGCATTGCCGGCCATCAGCTGCAGCGCATGGCGCCAGCGCGCTTCGCGCCGCAGCGCCTGCGGCGACATGCCATAGGTGCGGGTCAAGGCCCGGCTGGCGTGCTCGGCGGAAACGCCCAGGCGACGCGCGAGGGTGCCGATCTCGTCCTCGCATTCGGCCATCGTGCGCAGCAGTTCGCCCTGCCAATCGGGCACGACCACGGCCGCCTGCGGCGTCGCACAGGCCAGCAGCTCCGGCAGCCGCCGCGGGCAACGCGCGAACACTTCCCGGGCTTCGCGCAGGTCGTGCACTTGCCAGGCGCTGGCGGCGAAAACGAAGCGATCGTTCGGCAATTCGATATTGATCGCACTCGCGCCGAGGCGGCCGAAACGATCGCCGTGGGCGTGATACGGCGGGTGCAACACCAAGGTGCCGGGGCGGCACGGCAAGGGCCCGTCGAGACTGGATTCGGTGTAGTCGCCGTCCAACACCAGCGCCGCGTACGGCGCGCGGTGGCGGTGCGTCGCCAGGATCGCGCCGCGATCGTGGCGGGTGCGATAGGCGAGCGCGGAACTCACTTGCCGGAACCTGCCTTGGCCGGGTCGCGCGCGCGGCGCAGGTAATCGGCCAGGCCGCCGAGTTGCAGACCCTGCACCTTGTCGACCAAGGCGGCGAACTTGCTCAGGTCATCGGGCGTATAACCGCCGGCGCGGTAATGCAGGACGATGCGGGTGCCACCGTCCTTGGCCGCGCTGAGGCGGAACTCCATCGCCCCGCTCAAGCCCATGCCCTGCAGCGGCCCGAGGCCGCCGAGCAGGCGCAGGGTCTTGCCGGGATCGACGAAGCTGACGGTCATATGCTGGGCCTGTTGCTTGCCGTCGCGGCCGATCTCGCAGAAGCAACCGCCGGCGCGGGCGTCGATGGATAGGGTCGACTCGGCGCCCCACCAGGTGTGGTCCTTGGGCCACCAGCGGTCGACGTCCTCGACCAGCGCCTTCCATGCGGTGGTTTGGTCGACGGCGACGACTTGTTCGTTCTCGATGGTGAAACCGTTCGGCGCGGCCTCCTTGACCGCGGCCGCGGCGTTGCCGGCGCACAGCACGGCGAGCGCCATCGCCGCGACCCGTGCGATTCGATCCAGTCCGATTCGATCCAGTCCGATTCGATCCGATCCGACCCTGCGCATCGCCGCTCTCCCCTCGCCGGCCGCGCCGGCTGTCGAGGGGATTAGGAACCGCCGCCTTGGCCCGCGCAAGCGACGAAAGTTGGGGTCTGGCGCGGGGGCCGGGGGTCGAAGTTCGACGGGGGTCAGCCGTCCAGTTCGGCCCAGCGCGCGTAGGCAGTATCGAGGGTGGCCTGGGCCTCGGCGAGAGTCGCGTTGTGGGCGTTGATCGCGGCGGCATCGCGCTGGTAGAAGGACGGCTCGTTCATCTGCGCGGTGAGCTCGGCCAGGCGTGTTTCCAAGGCCTCGATCTTCGCCGGCAATTGCTCGAGTTCGCGCGCGTCCTTGTAACTGAGCTTGCGCTTGGCGACGACCGGTGCGGCCGCTTCGGCGTCCGGCTTCGACGCGGCGGCCTTGGCGACGCTCTTGGCCGCGGCATTGGCGCGCTGGCGCACCCAGTCGCTGTAGCCGCCGACGTATTCGCCGACCCGGCCTTCGCCTTCCATGACCAAGGTCGAGGTCACGACGTTATCGAGGAAGTCGCGGTCGTGGCTGACCAGCAGCAAGGTGCCGGTGTAGTCGCCGAGCAGTTCTTCCAGCAGCTCCAGCGTCTCGACGTCGAGATCGTTGGTCGGTTCGTCCATCACCAGCAGGTTGGACGGCTGCGCGAACAGCTTGGCCAGCAGCAGGCGGTTGCGCTCGCCGCCGGACAAACGGGTGATCGGCGCACGCGCGCGTTCGGGGGTGAACAGGAAATCCTGCAGGTAACCGATGATGTGCTTCTGCTTGCCGCCGACCTCGACGTACTCGCGGCCCTCGGCGACGTTCTCGATCGCATTCCAGTCCTCGCGCAGGGTTGCGCGGTACTGGTCGAAATAGGCGACCTGCAATTTGCTGCCTTCGCGCACTTCGCCGGCGCTCGGCTTGAGATCGCCGAGCAAGGTCTTGAGCAAGGTGGTCTTGCCGCTGCCGTTGGGGCCGATCAGGCCGATGCGGTCGCCGCGGAAGATGGTGGTCGACAAATTGCTCAGCAAGGGCTTGCCGCCGTAGTCGAAGCTGACGTCCTTGGCCTCGATGACCTTGCGCCCGGAGGACTCGGCCTGGGCGAAGTCCATGCGCACGTTGCCGACGGTGTCGCGGCGCGCCTGGCGTTCGTTGCGCATCGCCTTGAGCCGGCGTACGCGGCCTTCGTCGCGGGTGCGGCGGGCCTTGATGCCCTGGCGGATCCACACTTCTTCCTGCGCCAGCAGCTTGTCGAAGCGGGCGTTTTCCTGGGCTTCGGCGTTGAGGCGCTCTTCGCGGCGGCGCACGTAGTTGTCCCAATCGCCGGGCCAACTGGTGACCTGGCCGCGGTCGATCTCGACGATGCGGGTGGCGAGCGAACGCAGGAAGCGGCGGTCGTGGGTGACGAACAGCAGCGCGCCCTGCCAGGACTTGAGGAATTGTTCGAGCCAGTCGATGGCTTCGATGTCGAGGTGGTTGGTCGGCTCGTCGAGCAGCAACAGGTCGGGCGCCGAAACCAGCGCGCGCGCCAGCAGCACGCGCCGCTTCATGCCGCCGGACAGGCCCGAGAACGCGGCTTCGCCGTCCAGCCCGAGGCGGTCGAGGGTTTCGGTGACGCGCTGATCCAGGCCCCAGCCGTTGGCGGCTTCGATCTTGGTCTGCACGTCGGCCAGGGCGTCGCCGTCGAAGGGTTCGGCGTGGCTGAGGTGATGGTATTCGGCCAGCCAGTGGCCGAGCTCGCCGAGGCCGTCGGCGACCACGTCGAACACCGTGCCGTTGGCGCCGGGCGGCACTTCCTGTTCGAGCCGGGCAACGCGCACGCCGGATTCGCGGCGGATTTCGCCGTCGTCGGCCTGCAGTTCGCCGGCCAGCAGTTTCATGAGAGTGGACTTGCCCGCGCCGTTGCGACCGATCAGGGCGATGCGTTCGCCCGGTTCGATGGACAGTTCGACGTTTTCGAGCAGGAGCGGGCCGCCGACGCTGTAGTCGGCGTTCTGTACGGTAATCAGGGGCATCCGACCATTCTACCGGGCGCGGCGCGCCAATCGGCAGCTCGGATCGGGTGGACGGGGCTGGCCGGCGGCCCCGTGGTTCAGCCGCGAGGCCACGCGAACGGCGGCTGGCCGACGCAGGCGCCGGCCCGCCGGGCGGCGCATACTTGGCCACGGGCGCCCGCCATCCGCTGCGACGCGCCGCCATCGAACGAGGATCGGATCATGAGCAAGGGAATGGACCGCAAGAAGGAAACCAAGAAGAAACCGGCCAAGACCATGAAGGAAAAGCGCGCCGAAAAGAACGAAAAGAAGACCACCAAGGGCTTCGCCCCGGTCTGAACGACCGGCCCGGCGACTGCGGCGCCGCCGCGGCGCCGGCCGTCATCGGGCCACGGCCGCCGCGCGATGCGAGTCGTCGGCGCGGCGCAGCCGGGCGGCCCGGGATCGACGGCGGCCAGCGCCGTCGGCGACACCGCCGGCCTGCCCTCGCCCGTCCGCCATCGCCCGCCCGCCATCGCCCGCCCCCCCATCGCCGAACCCCGCAGCGTTTAGGTGCGCGCGAGCAAAGGAAACCGGTGCGGCCCCGCCGGCAACACAAGATTCCGCACGAACAGATCAGCGTCGGCCTCCGCCCCGAGCGCACGGGCCCTCGGCCACAGCCGTTCCGGGGTGAAGCCGAAACGCAGCGTGTGGACCGGCTGCTCGATCAAATGCGGCAGCGCCGCCGTCAGATCGAACGGCCGGGTAGCGAACACGTCTTCGATCGTCAGTACGCCGTCCTCGACCTCGGCGAATACCCAGGTGTCGTCGTCGAGCCGGCGCAGAGGGCTGGCGTAGCCGTTGGCGGCGTACCAGGTGGCGATACGGCCGTAATCGCACGCGGCGAAGCGTGCGCTGACCGGCGACGCCTCGGCCGCCGAACGCAGGAAAGCTGCGCGGACCTCGCCGTCGGCAAGGTCGAGGGCGGCGGCGCGAACGATGCGGCCGTCGCCCACCGGCTCGGCCTGCAGCTCGGCCTCGAACAAGGTCTGCGGCGCCGGTGCGAAGCCGAAACGCGGGTAGAAATCCAGCACGCTGTCGTTGGCGAACAAGAACACCGGCGCCGGCCCGCAATACGCCAGCGCCGCCTGCATCGCCCTGCGCGCCAGCCCCTGCCCCCGCACCTGCGGCAGGCAGCCGACCGCGCCGAGTTGATAGCCCGCGAGCTCGCGCCCCTCGACCAGCAAGCGCATGCGCGAGACCGAAACGTTGGCGAGCACGCGGCCGTCGTCGCCGACGATGCAGAACGCACGATAATCATCGCCCCACTGCCGCCATTCGCACCAACGGCGGAAATCGGCCTGGCGGAAGACCTGCGAGACGTAGTCGCAGTACGCGCCATGCCAAGCGGTGTCGTCGTGCTCGACGACGCGGAGTTCGGGCAGCGGATTCATGGCTGCCGATTGTGCTGCAAACCGCGCTCCCCGGCGACGCGACGCCGCTCGCGCGGTGTCGAGGCTTCAGCCGCACACGTATGGAAGCTGCGGGCCCGCAAACTGCAGGCCAAGGAACTACGCGCTCAGGAACTGCACGACAGCATCGAGCAACCGGCCCGGTCGCGCGCCCATTCCGGGCGGCGCGCGGCATAGGCTTCGCGCCCCGGCTGGTCCTCATACGGCCGGCGCATCACCTCCAGCAACTCGGCGATGCCCTGCAGGTCGCCCTGCGCGGCGCGGTCGATGGCCTGCTGGGCCAGGTAGTTGCGCAGCACGTAGCGCGGGTTGGCGGCGTTCATGCGGGCGAGGCGCTGCTCCGCGGGCCAAGCGTCGGCGCGCGCGCGTTCGGCATAGCGCGCCAGCCAGGCACGCAAGGCCGGCTCGCCCTGCGTGCCGAGTTCGGGGTCGTAATAGGCCTCGGCGAAAACCTGCGGTTCCGGCTGCGCCTGGGCGATATCGACCGAGGCCAGGGCGCGAAAGAAAATGGTCATGTCGACCTGGTGCCGATGCAGCCACTCGCGCAGCTGCTGCATCAGCTCGACATCGTCGTCGCCGCACTCGCGCAGGCCGAGCTTGCGCGCGATGCTGTCGCGTTCGGCGAGGTTGTAGGCATCGACGTAACGGCGCAGGCCGTCCTGCAAGGTCTCGACCGGCAGCAACAGCGACAGCGCGCCGGCCAGGCGGCTGAGGTTCCAGTACGCCACCTGCGGCTGCTGGCCGTAGCGGTAACGGCGCTGGCCGGCGTCGGTGGTGTTGGGGGTCCAGTCCGGGTCGTAGTCGTCGATCCAGCCGTAGGGGCCGTAGTCGATGGTCAGGCCGAGAATCGAGAGGTTGTCGGTGTTCATCACGCCATGGACGAAGCCGACCCGCATCCAGTGCGCCATCGTCACCGCCGTACGTTCGCAGACTTCGCCGAACCAGGCGCCGTACAGGGCCTCGCCCTCGCCGCTCAGATGCGGGAAATCGCGGGCGATACAGAAGTCGACCAGTTGCCGCAGCAGTTCGGTCTCGCCGCGCGAGGCCGGCAGCTCGAAATTGCCGAAGCGGATGAACGATGGCGCGACCCGGCACACGATGGCGCCGGGTTCGGCCTGCGGATGGCCGTCGTAGAACATGTCGCGCACCACGTCCTCACCGGTGCCGACCAGGCTCAGCGCGCGCGTGGTCGGTACGCCGAGGTGATGCATGGCCTCGCTGCACAGGAATTCGCGCACCGACGAACGCAGCACCGCGCGGCCGTCGGCGGTGCGCGAGTACGGGGTCGGGCCGGCGCCCTTGAGTTGCAGTTCCCAACGCTCGCCGGCGGCGTTGACGAGTTCGCCGAGCGAGATCGCGCGGCCGTCGCCGAGCTGCCCGGCCCAATGGCCGAACTGATGGCCGCCGTAGTTGGCCGCGTACGGCTGCATGCCGTCGAGCAAGGCATTGCCGCCGAATACCTCGGCGAAGGCCGGGCTGGCGACCTCGTCCTTGCTGAAACCCAGGCGTTCGGCCATTTCCGCCGACCAGGCCAGCAACCGGGGCGCCGCCACCGGGGTCGGATCGACCCGCGAATACAGCGCGCCATGCACCTGGCGGCGCTCCGGCGAAGGGTCCGGGTCGCCGGGAAGCTCGCGGACGAAGGCGTTGTCGAAGTGCGGCGAATGCATGCGGGCTGCGGTGCTCGAAAGGACGGTGCTCAAAAGGAAGGCCGCGCCGGCGTGACGACGCGTCCCCCATCAGTGGGCCCGGACCGGGCCGAAACCAAGCCGCCGCTCAGCTCAGCAGCGAGTACGGCCCGCCCTGCTCCAGCGCGCGTCGGTAGGCCGGCCGCGCCTGGATGCGTTCGACGAAGGCCTGCATGCGCGGCCGCTCGCGGTCCCGCGCGCGGGCGACCGCCGCTTCGACCGGGAAACTCATCTGGATGTCGGCGGCGGTGAAGCGATCGCTCGCGAACCACTCGTGCTTGCCCAGTTCGCTTTCGATGTAGTCCAGATGCAGGGCCAGTTGCGGCCCGACGAAGGCCGACACCGCCTTGTCGGCGATGCCGCGCGCGATGGGCTTGGCGAAGAACGGCATCGGCGCGCGCCGCAATTTGGAGAACACCAGGTTCAACAGCAAGGGCGGCATCGCCGAGCCCTCGGCGTAGTGCAGCCAGTAGCGATAACGCAGGCGTTCCTCGCCGTCCAACGGCTGCAATGGCGGCGACAGACGGTGGCTGCGGTCGAAGCGCTCGCTCAGGGTTTCGATGATCGCGGCCGATTCGGCCAGCACCTGGCCGTCGAGCTCGACCACCGGCGACTTGCCGAGCGGATGGATCGCGCGCAGTTCCGGCGGGGCCAGCATGGTCTTGGCGTCGCGCTGGTAATGGACGATCTCGTACGGCAGTTCCAGCTCTTCGAGCAACCACAGCACGCGCTGCGAGCGGGAATTGTTGAGGTGATGGACCTTGATCATGCGCGGCGCCCTACTGGAATGGCCGCCGCCAGGACCGCGGCCGAGACGAGCATGGTAACGGGCCGCGGACCGCGGCAGGCGACGCGGCGCACGGCTTGGCGCGACAATGCCGCATCGTTGCCGAAGCCGACCTCGCCCGCCTCATGACCGACACCGCCGCGCCGCAGATCTGGGTCGATGCCGATGCCTGCCCGGGCGTGATCAAGGAGATCCTGTTCCGCGCCGCCGACCGCGCCCGGGTGCAGGTCACCCTGGTCGCCAACCAATGGCTGCGCACGCCGCCGTCGCCGTATATCCGCGCGATCCAGGTACCCGGCGGCTTCGACGTCGCCGATGCGCAGATCGTCGAGCGTGTGGTCGCCGGCGACCTGGTGGTCACCCAGGACATCCCGCTGGCCGCGCTGGCCCTGGAAAAGCATGCGGTCGCGCTGAATCCGCGCGGCGAGCTATACACCGCGGACAACATCGCCGAACGCCTGTCGATGCGTAATTTCATGGACGAATTGCGCGGCGCCGGCGTGCAGACCGGCGGCCCGGCGGTGTTCCATGCGCGCGACCGCCAGGCCTTCGCCGCGCAACTCGATCGCTGGCTGGCGCAGCGGCCGCGCTGAACTCTCGGATCAGTCGCGCGCGGCGGCGATGCGCGCACTCGCGGCCACCGCGACCAAGGCCGCAGCGAGCAGCACGAACGCCACCGGCAGGCTGCTGAACTTGGCGATCCAGCCGATAGCGGCCGGCCCGGCCAGGATGCCGGCATAACCGAGCGTACTGACCGCCGAGATCGCCGGACCGGCGGGCATCGCGGTCTGCCGGCCCGCGGCGCTGAACAGGATCGGCACGATGTTGGAGGCGCCGAGCCCGACCAGGGCGAAACCGAGCAAGGTCGGCAAGGCGCCCGGCGCCAGCGCGGCCAAGGCGAAACCCGCGGCGGCGCAGGCGCCGCCGGCCGCCAACACCGGGCGCGGGCCGAAACGATGCACGATGCGGTCGCCGCTGAAACGTCCGATGGTCATCGCCAGCGCGAACACGGCATAGCCGATGCCGGCCACGCTGGCCGCGACGCCGCGCTGCGACACCAGCAGCAAAGCGCTCCAGTCGAGCATCGCGCCTTCGGCCAGAAACACGATGAAACACAGGGCGCCGATCAGGATCACCACGCCGTGCGGCAGCGCGAACATCGAGCCGCCGCCGTGGCTGTCGTCGCCATAGCGCAACAGGCCGCGGCTGCCGGCCAGCATCAACAGGGCCAAGACCACCGCGACGGTCATCGCCGCGATCGAAGGCGCCGCCTGCAACCACAGCAAGACGCTGACCAGGCCCGCGCCGGCGATGCCGCCGACGCTGAAAAATCCGTGGAAACCCGACATCAACGCGCGGCCGCTGGCCTTCTCGACGATCACCGCCTGGATGTTGATGGCGACGTCGATGGTGCCGATGGCGGCGCCGAACGCGAACAGGGTCAGCGCCATCGCCGGCACGCCGGAAAAATGCGTAAGCAAGGGCAAAGTCGCGCAAACCACGGCGCTGGCCAGCAGGATCACCCGGCGGCAGCCGTAACGTGCGGCGATGGCGCCGGTCAGCGGCATGGTCACCAGGGAACCGGCGCCGAGCGCGAGCAACAGCAGACCCAGCATGCCCTCGTCGATGCCGGTGCGCGCCTTCGCGTACGGCACCAGCGGCGCCCAGGCCGCCATCGCCAGGCCGGCGATGAAGAAGGCGATGCGGGTCGACAGGCGCTCGCTCGCACCGATCGGCGCGTCGGCCTGCGCGGCGTCCGTCGCTGCAGTGGCACTGACGTTTTCGCGCTCGCCCGCGGTACTTGCCTGGTTGTCCGCCGCAACGGCGGCGGGATCGAATTCAGTCATGATCGTTCTCGGTTCGATGGCGGCATGTCGCCGCGACAGGACGATGCGGAAGGCATCGGCGCCCAGACTGTTGGTCATGCACGCATCAGTCGGCGGAGTCGGCGCGCAGTGCGCGCGCGGGGTCGGTTGCTGGTTCGGCGCGCAGCACGCGCGCACCGAGTCTGGCGAAGGCCTCGGCCTCGGCGGCATCGCCGCCGTGTTCGATCACCAGCGCCTGCACGCCCTCGGCCGGCCACACCGAAAACGGCGCGGCGGTGCCGAGCTTGTCGTCGGTGGCCACCGCCACCACCGCGCGGCTGGCGGCAGCGACCGCACGCTTGAACTGCGCATCCTCGTAGTCGATCGCGCTGATGCCGGCCTGCGCATCGGCGCCGCAGATACCGAGGAAATACAGGTCGCTGACGATCGCCGCGGCATCGCGGATCGCGCCGCTGCCCAGGCTGGCGCCGACGTGCGGATCGACTCGGCCGCCGATCACGATCAGCTCGATGTCGTCGCGTTGCGCGAGCAGGGCCGCGATCGCCGGCGCATTGGTCGCCACGGTCAGGTCGAAATCGCGCGGCAAGGCCTCGGCGATGGCGATGTTGGTCGAGCCGGCATCGAGAAACAGCACCTGCCCGCGTTCGACCAAGCCCACCGCGGCGCGCGCCAACGCCGCCTTGCGGGCCGGCGCCTGGGTCCGGCGCTGCGCCAGCGAACCGTGATCGGGCGCCATCGGCAAGGCGCCGCCATAGACCCGCCGGCATTGCCCGGCCGCGGCCATCTCGCGCAGGTCGCGGCGGATGGTGTCGTGGGAAACCTCGAGTTCGCGCGCCAGGTCGACCGCGATCACCCGGCCCTCGGCCAGCAAGCGGTCCAGGATCAGGCGATGGCGCTGTTGCGGCAGCAGTTCCTCGGCGGACATATCGGCTCAATCGTTAATGATTGAGTTCAATTGTGCACAAACGTGCAAACGAAGCAAGCCTGGGCCGGCGGCCGGCCGGCAAAGGACCGATCCGGCACAGCGGAGGTCCGGGCGAGCCGGAAGACCGTCGAGACCCGCCCGATCGCCCTCGCCGACCGCACCGCAGCTGTACCCAGGATGCCCGCCGATCCTGCGACCGAGCCGTAGCTCCACACTCATAGGAGTAAACTGGTGGGTCTTCCGACCGGCATCGCCGGCGCTGCTGAGCCTCGTTATGAGCGCCGACCTGACCAATACCTCCCCCGATACCCCGAAATTCACCGACCTCGCCCTGTCCGAGCCGCTGCTGCGCGCGCTCAAGGACGTCGGCTACGAGTCGCCCTCGCCGATCCAGGCCGCCACCATCCCGCCGCTGCTCGAAGGCCGCGACGTGCTCGGCCAGGCCCAGACCGGCACCGGCAAGACCGCGGCGTTCGCGCTGCCGATCCTGGCCCAGATCGATCCGAAGCAATTCAAGCCGCAGGCCCTGGTGCTGGCGCCGACCCGCGAGCTGGCGATCCAGGTCGCCGAAGCCTTCCAGAAGTACGCCGTGCACCTGCCCGGCTTCCACGTGCTGCCGATCTACGGCGGCCAGAGCTACTACCCGCAGTTGCAGGCCCTGAAGCGCGGCGTGCACGTCGTGGTCGGCACGCCCGGCCGCGTCATCGATCACCTCGACCGCGGCACCCTGGACCTGTCCGAGCTGCGTTGCCTGGTGCTCGACGAGGCCGACGAAATGCTGCGCATGGGCTTCATCGACGACATCGAGAACGTGCTCAAGAAGACCCCGGAATCGCGCCAGGTCGCGTTGTTCTCGGCGACCATGCCGAGCCAGATCAAGCGCATCGCCCAGACCTATCTGAAAGAGCCGGTCGAGATCGCGATCAAGTCGACCACCACCACCGCCGCCAACATCCGCCAGCGCTACTGGTCGGTCAGCGGCGTGCACAAGCTCGACGCGCTGACCCGCATCCTCGAGGCCGAGCCTTACGACGCGATGATCGTGTTCTCGCGCACCAAGCTCGGCACCGAAGAGCTGGCCGAGAAGTTGTGCGCGCGCGGCCTGTCGGCGGCGGCGATCAACGGCGACGTGCAGCAGGCGCAGCGCGAGAAGACCATCCAGAACCTCAAGGACGGCAAGATCGACGTGCTGGTCGCCACCGACGTCGCCGCGCGCGGCCTCGACGTGGACCGCATCAGCCACGTGCTGAACTACGACATCCCCTACGACACCGAAAGCTACGTCCATCGCATCGGCCGCACCGGCCGCGCCGGACGCAAAGGCGAGGCGATCCTGTTCGTGACCCCGCGCGAGCGCGGCATGCTGCGCGCGATCGAGCGCGCCACGCGCCAGCCGATCGAGCCGATGGAGCTGCCGAGCGTCGAGACCGTCAACGAGCAGCGCGTTGCGCGCTTCCTCGGCCGCATCACCGAAGCCCTGGAAAGCGCCGACCTCGGCCTGTTCCGCGAAATGGTCGAACGCTACGAGCGCGAGAAGAACGTGCCGGCGGTCGAGATCGCTGCGGCGCTGGCCAAGGTGGTCCAGGGCGACAGCCCGCTGCTGCTGAGCCCGCCCCCGGCGGCCGCACGCTACGAGCGCGAAGAGCGCGACGGCCCGCGCGAACACCGTGGCGCGGCGACGCGCAAGTTCGTCGAGCGCGACAACGCCTCCAACTCGGGCGCGCACCGCAAGGAATTCCGCCAGAACGACGCGCGCCCGCCGCGCGAAGGCGAGCGCGCTCCGGCGCCGCGTCGCGAAGACCGCCAATACACCCCGCCGTCGGCGCGTCCGTCCAACAAGGCCGAGTCGCTGTTCGACGACGAATCACCGGCACCGCGCGCCGAGCGCGCACCGCGCGGCGCGCCGGAAGTCGGCATGGAAACCTTCCGCATCGAAGTCGGCCACGCCCACGGCGTCCAGCCCGGCAACATCGTCGGCGCGATCGCCAACGAAGCCGACCTGGAAAGCCGCTACATCGGCCGTATCGACATCCGCGACGACTACACCCTGATCGACCTGCCCGAAGGCATGCCGCGCGAACTGATGGAGCACCTGAAGAAGGTGCGCGTGGCCGGCCACCCGCTGCGCATCCAGCACGCCAGCCCGGGCGATTCCGAAGGCGGCCGCAGCCGCCGTCCGGGCCCGGGCGGCCCGCGTGGTC